>DASZLL010000109.1:0-8336 GCA_035552395.1 Acidimicrobiales bacterium | reverse complement strand
GTCACGGGTGACACGCCGCCCCAGTCGTCGATGCCCGCATCGAGCAACGGCGCCAGGTCGTCGGAGAGGTTGGGCGGCGCCTGCACGTGGATCTCGGGGGGCAACACCACCCGCGCCGCCGCGATCGCCCACACGAGGTCGTCGGCCGGGCATGGCGTGGCCTTGAACATGGCGGTGCCCGGCTTGGGCAGGAAGTTCTGCACGATCACTTCTTGGACGTGGCCGTGCCGGTCGTGCGCCGCCGCGATGGCCCGCAGCCCGGCCAGCTGGTCCGCCCGCGTGTCGCCGATCCCGACCAGGATCCCCGTCGTGAATGGAATGGCCAGTTCGCCCGCCGCTTCGAGCGTGGCCAAGCGCCGGGCCGGTTCCTTGTCCGGCGCGCCCCGATGCGCCGCCAGGTCCGACGCCAACGTCTCGAGCATCATGCCTTGGCTGGCCGTCACCGGCCGCAGGGCGGCGAGCTCCTCCGCGTACAGCGCGCCTGCGTTGGCGTGTGGGAGTAGCCCCGTCTCCTCGACGACCAACCGGCACATGGCGACCAGGTAGTCGACCGTCGACGCGTACCCCTGCGCCGCCAGCCACTCCGCCGCCACCGGGTAGCGCAACTCGGGGCGCTCGCCCAGGGTGAACAAGGCCTCGTGGCAGCCGGCCGCCAGGCCCGCCCGCGCCACCGACAGCACCTCTGCGGGCGTGAGGTAGGGCGAGTCGAGCCGAGCCGGCGCCTTGGCGAACGTGCAGTAGCCGCAGCGATCGCGGCAGAGCATGGTCAAGGGGATGAAGACCTTGGGTGAGTAGGTGACCCGCCGGCCGTGGGCACCATCGCGCACGACGCGGGCCAGAGCCGTGAGGTCGGGCAGCGGCGTGGAGAGGAGGTCGTCGTCGGTGAGCACGCGCGCCAATCTAGGGGGCGCTGGCGCGGGCTGGACCATCCACCAGCCACAGCATGTGCCCGGCGTGGACCCGGGCGGCCGGCAGGTCATCCCCGCGCAGCAGGGCGGCGACGGCGTCCGCCTTGGACGCACCGGCCACGGTAAAGATGGCGAGGCGCGCCGAATTGATGACGGGAAGGGTGACGGTGAGGCGGGGGTGGAGGTTGACGCCGTTTGGGTCCTCGGTGGCGGCCACCAGTTCGCCCGGGCCCACCCCGAGCGTGGGGGCCCCGGGGAACAGGGACGCCGTGTGGCCGTCGGGCCCCATGCCGAGATGAATCACGTCGATCCCCGCGCCGGTCACCAGGTCGCTCATGACGCGCTGGTAGGCGGCGACGCACTGCTCGACGGGGAGTTCGGTCTGCATCGGATGGAACGAGCCCACCGGGCCCACCCGATCCAGGAGCGCTTCGCGGATGAGCCGCTGGTTGGCGTCCACGTCGTCGGGCGGCACGATGCGTTCGTCACCGACGTAGACGTCGACCACGCCCCAGTCGATTCCCGGGGTTTCGGCCAGCACCTCGTAGCAGGCGCGAGCCGTCGGCCCACCCGAGAGCACGAGCGCAAACCGCGGGCCGGGCCGGGCGGCGAACGCCTCGACCACCGCGTCGGCGAACGGGCGCGTGACCTCTTCGACGGGAGTGATCACGCGTCTAAGGGGTCGGGGTCTCGGTCTCCAGGCCCTGCTTCCCTGACTCGAGCGTCACCGCGTGCCCGCCGAACTGGTTGCGCAGCGCGGCCACCATCTTCAACTGGAACGAGTTCTTGTCCTGTGAGGCGAAGCGGGTGAACAACGACGTTGCGATCACCGGTGCCGGCACGCCGCGGTTGATCGCCTCGAGCGCCGTCCAGCGACCCTCGCCCGAGTCCACCGCCACCGGCGCGATCTCCGAGAAGCCGGCGTCGGGTCGCAGCGCGCGCTCGGCCAGCTCGAGCAGCCAGCTGCGCACGACCGAGCCGTAGCGCCAGATCGATGCGACATCGTGCAGGTCGAGGTTGAACTCGTCGGCTCGCGCCATCACCTCGAAGCCCTCGGCGTACGCCTGCATGAGCCCGTACTCGATCCCGTTGTGCACCATCTTCACGAAGTGCCCGGACCCGACCGGTCCCACGTGCGCGTACCCGCCCTCTGGCGCCAGCGTCAGGAACGCCGGCTCCGCGACAGCCACCGACTCCTTGGTGCCGCCCACCATGAGGCAGTAACCCTCGGTGAGGCCCCACACCCCGCCCGACGTCCCCGCGTCGATGAAGCCGACGCCCTTCTTCTGCAGCCGCTCCGCGATCGGCTCGGCTTCTTTGTAGTTGGAGTTGCCGCCGTCGACGATGACGTCGCCCGCCTCGAAGAGCTCCGCCAGCGCATCGATCGTCTCGTTCGTCGGCTTCCCGGCCGGCACCATCACCCAGGCCGCCCGCGGCGGCGTGAGCTTCTGCGCCAGTTCGGTCAGCGTGGTCGCGGTCTCGGCGCCCTTGGACGCCGCCTGCTTCAGTGCGTCCGCGCTGAGGTCGTACGCCACCACCTCGTGCCCGCCCTTCAGCAGGCGTTCGGTCATGTTGGCGCCCATCTTGCCCAGGCCGATCATGCCGATCCTCATGCGCGCTCCTCTCGGTTCCGAACTGCCCGGCGAATCAGAACGTAGCGGCTTTGTCCGTCAACGTCTGCAGCAGCTCGTCGAACGACTTGGCGAAGGAGTGCACGCCTTCGTCCTCGAGCGTCTGCTCGACGTCGAGCATGTCGACGCCTGCGTCGGCCAGACGGGTCAGCGCCTGCGCGGCGCCGTCGGGGTCCGCATCGATCGTGCGGTGCAGCACCCCGCGATCCTCAAAGGCGTGCAGGGTGCCTTCGGGCATGGTGTTCACGGTTGCCGGTCCGATGAGGTCGTTGACGTAGAGCAGGTCCGAATAGCTCGGGTTCTTGGTCGAGGTGGAGGCCCACAGCGGGCGCTGCACCCGGGCGCCCCTCTCCCGCAACGCCTCCCAGCGGTCGCCCGCGAAGGTGCGCTGGAAGTGTTGGTAGGCCGTTTGGGCCTGGGCCACCGCGGCGGTTCCTCGCAGGCCGAGAATGGCGGGGTCACCCTCGACGCCGCCGGCCAGAGACTCCAGGCGGTGGTCGACCTCGGTGTCGACCCGGCTCACGAAGAAGGAGGCCACGCTGGCGACGTGCGCGAGGTCGTCCGAGCGTCCGGCCGCCACGAGGGCCTCGAGGCCGCGCAGGTAGGCGTCCATCACCTCGTCGTAGCGGTCCAGCCCGAAGATCAAGGTGACGTTGATGCTGCGACCCTCGCCGATCATGGTCTCGATCGCCGGCACGCCCTCGCGCGTCGCCGGCACCTTCACGAAGAGGTTCGGCTGGGCAATCCGCTCGTGCAGGTCGCGGGCGGACTTGACTGTCGCCTCGGTGTCGTGCGCCTGGGCGGGGGAGACCTCGAGCGAGACGAAGCCGTCCTCACGGTCGCTCCCGTCGTAGAGCGGCCGGAGCATTGCGAGGGCGTCGTTGATGTCGGTGATCGCCATCTCCCAGTAGGCGGACTCGACCGTGTGGTCCTTCATGAGCGCGCGGAATTGGTCGTCGTAGGTGTCCTGGCCCGAGATCGCCTTGGCAAAGATGGTCGGGTTGGATGTGATGCCCCGCACGCCGAGCGCGAGCAACTCAGCCAACTGGCCGCCGTGGATCCAGTCGCGGCGCAGGTTGTCGAGCCAGGGACTCTGGCCGGCGATCTCGTAGAGGTCCTGCAGTCGGGTCATGGGGACAATTCCCTTCGTTGTCGGTTGTCGCTCGTTCTCGTACTGCCCGTGCGGACGGACTCAGCCTCGACGCCGCGCCAGCAGGGCGCGGGCCCGCTCGACCACGTTCTCCGCCGTGAAGCCGAATTTCTCCATGATGACGGCCACGGGGGCGGACGCGCCGAAGTGGTCGATGCCGATGCTGGCGTCGGCGTAGCGGTCCCATCCGAAGGTGGCGCCGGCCTCGATGCTGAGCACCGGGACGCCGGGCGGGAAGACGCTGGCGCGATATTCGTGGCTCTGGCGCTCGAAGTGGTCCCAGCTCGGGAACGACACCACCCGGACCGCGACGCCGACGGCGGCCAGCGTCGGCGCCGCGCCCAGGCAGTGCTGCACCTCGCTGCCGGTGCCGACGAGGACGATCTCGGGTGGGCCCTCGTCGGGGTCGGCGAGCACGTAGGCGCCCCGCGGCACGCCCTCGGCCGCCCGCCCCACCGTCTCGGCCAACACGGGGATGTTCTGGCGGGTCAGGCACAGTCCGACCGGCCCGTCCGCCTCGACGGCCATGCGCCAGGCCACCGCCGTCTCGTTGGCGTCCGCCGGCCGGATGAGGCTGAGGCCCGGCATGGCCCGGAGGGACGCCAGGTGCTCGATCGGCTGGTGGGTCGGGCCGTCCTCGCCCAGGCCGACGGAGTCATGCGTCCACGAGTAGATGACGTGTGCCCCGCCGATTGCAGCCAGGCGCACGGCCGGACGCATGTAGTCGGTGAACACGAAGAAGGTGCCGCCGACGGGCAACACGCCGTGGTGCGCGGCCATGCCGTTCATGACGGCGCCCATGCCGTGCTCGCGGATTCCGTAATGGATCTGGGTCCCGCCCGGCGAATCCTTGGCCTGGATCACCGCGCCCTTCATCTTCACGCCGTTGTTCCCGGTCAGGTCGGCCGAGCCGGCCAACAGACCGGGCAGCTGGCCGACCGTGGCGTCGATGCACTGGTTGACCGCGTGGCGCGTCGCCAGCTGGGTGCCGGGGTCGAAGCGGGGGAGGTCGTCGGACCAGCCCGGCAATCCGTGCCCGGCCTGCGCGGCGTCCCAGGCCGCTCGGTCGCCGCCCCAGGACTCGAATCGCTCCGTCCAGGCGGCTTGCGCCTGCGCGCCCCGGGTGACCTCGTGACCGTAGAAGTCGCGCACCTCGTCGGGCACCCAGAACTTCTGGTCCGGTGGCAGCCCGAGGATTTCCTTGGTGACGCGGATCTCGTCCTCGCCGAAGGGTGAGCCATGCGCCTCCGCGGTGTCGGTGAGCTTGGGCGACGGGTACCCGATGTGGCTCCGCAGCACCAGCAGCGTCGGCTTGGCTTCGGGAGAATCGGCCGGCGCGTCGAGCGCCTCGCGAATGGCGGCCTCGAGGCCGTCGACGTCGTTCGCCATCTCGCCGAGGTAGCGGACGCGCCAGCCGTAGGCCTCGAAACGCTTCACCGGGTCGTCGTTGTAGGCGAGTTCGGTCGGGCCGTCGATGGTGATGTGATTGTCGTCGTAGAAGGCCAAGAGCCGCCCGAGGCCGAGGTGCCCGGCCAACGAAGCGGCCTCGTGCGAGATGCCTTCCATCATGCAGCCGTCGCTGGCGATTGCATAAGTGCGGTGGTCGCACACTTCGGCGCCAAAGGTGGTGCGCAGCCAACGTTCGGCGAGGGCCATCCCGACCGCGTTGGCGAACCCCTGGCCGAGTGGGCCGGTCGTGACCTCGATACCCGGGGTGTGGTGCACCTCGGGGTGCCCCGGAGTCCGGCTGCCCCACTGGCGGAACTGGCGGATGTCGTCGAGCGAAAGGTCGTAGCCCGTCAGATGCAGCATCGAGTACTGCAGGATGCAGGCGTGGCCGCACGAGAGGACGAAGCGGTCCCGGTCGGGCCACGCCGGGTCGCGCGGGTCGTAGTTCATGATGCGGGTCCACAGGACGTGCGCCAGCGGCGCCAGTGCCATGGCGGTGCCCGAGTGCCCGGACTTGGCCTGTTCGGGGGCGTCCATCGCCAAGCCGCGGATCACGTTGATCCCCAGCTCCACCAGCGTGGGGTCCTGCACGACGGGAGGAGAAGTGTGCAACGTCATGGTCAACCCTAACGTCCGGCCCCCTTCGCCACTTCGGCGTTCATGGGGTGTTCACCTACTATTTCCCGACCATGGCCTCCCGCATGCAGGTGCCGCCCAACAGCGACCTCACGCTCGGCATGACCTGCGTGGACAAGGCGACGCCGGGGCGTTGTGTCTGGCGCATGAAGGCGGACGAGCGCTTCGCCAACCCGGCCGGGATCATGCAAGGAGGCTTCCTGGGAGCCTTCGCCGATTCGGCCATGGGGGCGGCAGCGGTCACCTTCGCCGAGGGCCGCAAGGTCTTCTGCTCGAACGCCGAGATGAAGATCAGCTTTCTCGGCGCCGTGGACCCGGGATCGGAGCTCGAGTGCACGGCCGAGGTGGTCGCCGGTGGCCGCCGCGTCGCCTTCGTCGAGGCGAGCGTGGTAGCAACTCCGCCGGGGCAGGGCGCCGCCGAACAACTGGTGGCCCGGGCGTCGTCGACGTACTTGTACAAGGAGCGGGGATGACACGCCAACGGGGTTGTTGCGTTGCGTCGGCCCAGGCACAAGGATTGTCCGCTACATGACACCACGGTCTGACAACGGCAGCCACGGGCTGCGGCACGCAGGCGACGATGCGTTCCAGCTCACGGTCGACTACGTGAAGCAGGAGACCATCGAGCCCCTCAAGGGCCTCGGGCGCTTCCTCTATATGGGGATCGCCGGGTCCTTCTTCCTGGCCTTCGGACTCTTGTTGATCCTGCTCGGTGTGCTGCGACTGCTCCAGACGGAGACGGGAAGCGCCTTGCGCGGCGACTGGTCGTGGGTGCCCTACGCTGCTGTCTTCGTGCTCGGGCTGGCCGTGATCGGCGTGGCCGTCTGGCGGATCACCGCCGGACCGGGCAAGGCCAAACTGCCCGAAGTGGTGGCACGGCGCGAAGCGAGAGAGCAGGAGACATTGGAGGGAGCGAACTGATGCCGGGAACGACGACCAAGGCCGGGAGTAACGGCCGCCTGATCACCCGCGACGACCTGCAGGCGGCCTACGCCCAGGTGATGGGCGAGGGCGAGGCGACCGTGCGCGCTGCCGCCCCGCGTGGGCTGGCCGTGGCCGGTGCGTTCGCCATCGTCGTGATCACGCTGGCCTTCCTCGCCGGGCGCCGCCGCGGCCGGGCCCGTTCTGCGGTCGTCGAGATCCGGCGGCTCTGACATGGACGTCCTCCTCCGGCGCTTTCTGCGCGCCGGGGTGCGGCGCGGGCTGGGCGGCAACTGGTACTGGTTCCTGCTGGCCGGTGCGACCTTCTTCTTGCGGCGAGTGCTGAACGACCGGACCAACGTCGTGTCGAACGTCACCATCGCGCCAGGTGAGCAGGTGCTCATCAGCATGCGCGACCCCAAGGCAGCCCCCGCCGCCGTCGAAGCCTGACGTTCGTGCCCGGCCCGTTGGCGGCAGGGGAGCGCGTCCTCCTCATCGACCCCAAGGACCGGCGTTACCTCATCACGCTCGTGACGGGCGCCACTTTCCACACGCATGCCGGCGTCGTCGCGCACGACGACCTGATTGACGCCGGCGAGGGACGCACCATCACCGGCTCGACTGGACGCTCGTTTCTCGTGCTGCGGCCGACGCTGAGCGACGTGGTGCTGAAGATGCCCCGCGGCGCGCAGGTCATCTACCCCAAGGACCTCGGCGCCATCCTGATCGCGGCCGACATCGGGCCGGGTCAGCGCGTGCTCGAGGCCGGCGTCGGTTCGGGCGCCCTCTCCATGACCGTGCTGCGCGCCGGGGCGTCAATCGTCGGCTACGAGCTGCGCGAGGACTTCGCGGCGCGGGCGACTGCCAACGTGACCGCCACACTCGGCCCGGACGCCCCGTACCGGGTCGAAATCCGCGATGTGACCGAGGGCATCGAGGAACGCGACCTTGATCGCGTCCTGCTCGATATGCCCGAACCGCACAAGGTCGTGGCCGCTGCCGGCACCGCCCTCCGACCGGGCGGCATCCTGCTCGCGTACCTGCCGACGATCAACCAGACCGCGCTGCTGCGTCAGGCCCTCGACGAGCGTGACGCCCCGTTCGGTTTGGCCGAGACGCAGGAGGTGATCCGCCGCACCTGGCACGTGGAGGCGCGGTCCGTCCGACCCGATCACCGGATGGTGGGTCACACGGGCTTTCTCACGACGGCGCGTCGTATTGAGCCCGGGAGCGACCTTCGCTTCAAGGTGACGGAGGCTGGGGAGGAGGCGGACGAGGCGGACGAAACACCGGAAGCGGCCGAAACGGAGTAGGCCGGTTTGCGGACCCCGACGTCGGCGTCAGGTCGGCGATGGAAAGAGTCCGACCGCCGGTTGGGCGGGATGCAGAGTGGTGGCGGCGGGCACGCCCAGAGGCGAGCGGCCAGGAGAGGGGGAGGGAAGTCAGTCCTTCTCTATGAAGATGCACTCGCCGGGGCACTCTTCGGAGGACTCGACGACGGCGTCCTCGAGCTCGCCCGGCACGGCGGCCATGCCACCGGAACCGCCCGGCTCGTTCTTGATGGAGTCGCCTTCCTTCACGTAGGCCAGGCCGTCATCGAGGAGGGTGAAGACCGCAGGCGCGATCTCTTCGCACAACCCA
>DASZLL010000108.1:0-35016 GCA_035552395.1 Acidimicrobiales bacterium | reverse complement strand
GGATTCGCTGAAGCAGGCGCCAATGCCGACTTGCGGGGAGGGCGAGGTCGTCGTCCGGAAGCTCTTCTGGCCAGTTGCCGAAGATGACTCGAGCGGCCAGGTACTCGTCGATGACTATCAATAGACAGCTACTCGGACGCGTTTACTCGTAGTCAGATTCGGTTCCGCCGAAAATGGGATCGTTGACAAGGTCGGAATCGAGAGCTGCCTGAAACTCGTCGGCCAGATCACCCGTCGTGATCCGGGCGCATCAGCTCGCGGTCTGCGTCCGTCACCCGGGGGTCGCCAGCTCGGCGACGACGTCGGCGCTCTTCGGACAAATCGACCGTGACCATGTCGTTCATTCTGCCGTAGCGCTGCTCGGAGGCGGCGCACACCTCCCGAGAGGCGGCAGGCCCTGCCATTCCATCCCCGCGAAAGCCCCGCGCGGCGCCGAAGAACAGGGATGACACGGGGTGTAGCGGTAACTAAAACCCACTCCGAGCAGGTAGTTCGTTCAAACTCGCAGATCAGCGACTAGGTCGAAAAGGGGTCCAGAAGCGCCTGGGGGTCAAGAGGTCCCGGGTTCAAATCCCGGCAGCCCGACTGGAAAGACCCGCTCAGAAGGCAAGCTACTTCGCCTGCTGGCGACGCCGTCCCGCGCTGAATCCACGCGCGTGACGGAGCCTGCCGCTTATGAAATTGTGAAATTCCGGCTCATGCTTGACAGCGTGGCTCCGGATTCCGCCCTGACACTTTCGGACGCGATTCCGGTACCTCGGCGACACGGGCTCCAATAGCTGCTTGACACTTCGTGTGGAGGTCAAGCTGGTGGAACCGCGCTATCGGGCGGTGATCGACGTCCTCGACGGGAGCGTGACCGACGTGGCCGCAGCAACGGCGTGAGCCGTCGACCTCCGTCGCGCGATCACCTTCGCCGCGCGTTCTCGGGCACTCGCTCCTGACGTGCTTTGCGAAACGGTTGAGGAGCGCCGAGCCGGCCTACGGGCGCGATGCCCGTCACTTCCAACCCGGCGTGCGTCCCGCTTGCTCGATCCACTTCTGCAGCTCGGGTCGCTGCACCTCGTCCAGGCTGGTCACCTTGATATAGCGAGTCCGGTCGGTCGTTCCGAATGGGGGCGGGTACTCGAAGTCGGCCCCGCCGAAGAAGACGACATTCACGGAAACGTCGTAGGCGGCTATTTCAATGATCCATCCGAGTTCTGGTAGCCCGTAATACGGCCTTTTCCACTTGAGGGCGTAGTCAAGGCCCGTGACTGTCGTTCGTATCAACTCATCCAGCCGCTTGACGATGGGCTGCAGATCCGGCACCAGGCGCCGGCGCCACTCATCGATGTCGGAGTGGTTTGCTGAGGGCACTGGCGGCTTTCGCCCGGCATTTCCCTTGATCGCTTTCGGAATCGCGTGGCCCTCCTCACTGGATTACCCGCCCGGTCCGTCTTATTATCCCCAAACGTCCGCCGGCTCAACGAGCTGCCCGTAGCCACTATCGCTTCAGGCGCGGCATCAGTACCTCGCAGTTCGGCTACCTTCCTCAACCGAAACCAGCTGGGATCTGAATTGAATCCTCCCCAGCCCGATCGGGCTTGAGCCTCCCCTTTTCAGAAAGTTGCGTGTGAGTGAGAAAGCTGACCCTGAATTTCGTCGTTGCGGCAAGCCTGGGCGCAGCCGTTGTCGCGCTCGTAGGGTCAGTCTTTGTTGTGCCCGCAGCCGAGGCTGCGTCCTCGGCGTCGAAGCTATCGACAAGCGCGCTCGTTCCCGCATCTGCAGCCAAGGAGGCGGGATTCACGAAAGTGGTCAACAATCCATCCACGTCAATGAGCACCGGCGTCACGGGATGCCCCTATGGAGCCCAAGAGCAATTCGCCAGCGCATCCGGACTGCTCGGGTTGGAGTCTGAGGTGCTCTACTGCGAATCAGCGGCTGATGCCGAGATGCTCTTGAAGGGTGTTGAATCCAACAGCAAGGCGCAAGCGGGTTTGAGCCCTCCGAAGAATCTCGGATCGACAGCCGTCGAGCGATTGGGGTCGGATTCGACATACCTCATCGCCTGGCGCCGCGGCGACGCATTCGAGCTGACCGGCCTTTCCACGAACCTGCCCACGAGTTCGACGACAAGCACCACGACGGGGACCCCGGTTCCGCTCACCGCGCACGACAAGCAGGTGCTGGCAAACGCCGCGACACAACAGAGCGCGAGGTTCAAGAAAGTCACTGTTGCCTCGGGGGCCAGCGGTTCGGCGGCCAATGCAAAGGCGCAGGCAACCGCAAATGCAACTTCGGTGGCTGCCGGGTGTCCAAAGAATCCTGCAACTGCGCTGCAAAAGCCCAAGTGGAGTAGCGCACCGGCCACGACCATCGATGCCGCCAAGACCTATACCGCCACGGTGAAGACCGATGTTGGCACGATCGTTATTGCGCTTGATGCAAAGGATGCACCCAAAACGGTCAACAACTTCGTGTTTCTGGCTCAGCACGGTTTCTTCGACTGCGTGATTTTCCATCGGGTCATCTCGGGCTTTGTGGATCAGACGGGGGACCCAACCGGGACGGGAAGCGGCGGCCCGGGGTACACGATCCCCGATGAGCTGCCAGCGAAGGCCTCGAATTCCGCCGACCAGTACCCGCTCGGATCCGTGGCCATGGCCAACACCGGCCAACCGGATAGCGGCGGCAGCCAGTGGTTCATCATCGCCGGACCGCAGGGCGAATCGCTAGCGAATTCATACGCCCTGTTCGGTCATGTCATCTCGGGGATGAGCGTTGTCGCAAAGATCAATGCGCAAGGAAGCGCCTCGGGCGTCCCACCCGACGTCACTCACCGGATGCTCAAGGTCACCATCGCCTCGTCCTAACCGTCACGACGCGGGGAACTCTCAAGCGTCAAGTGATCGTGGTGAGCAAAGGCCGTCGGCTTCACCTTTCGATCGATGACTGGAGGGCCCCATCCGGACACATCCGCTCGAAGTCGTGAATGTCGCCGGGGACTCAGCTGTCGGGCGCGAGCGCATCCAATCGGCGCCGAACGTCCGACGTGTGCACGCCGAGGGCGTCGAGCAGCACCGCTGCAGGATCTGGTGGTTGGAGAGCGAGGATCTGGGCCAGCACCTCGGGGCCGGTCACCTGGAACTTCCGATGACCTTCGGGCTTGTACGCTTCCTCGAGTACTTTCTTTGCCGCGGGCGTCATGCGGAAGCGGTCCTTTTTCGCGACGTCTCTGATCCTCGGCTTCTTCGGCACGGCGCGCATCGCGAGCGGGGGAGCGTCGGCGCCCGGCCCCAGACCGACACCGGCCAGGGCTTCCCGGTCGAGCAACTCGAGGGCCTGGCGAGCTTGCTGCAGGTTCACGCCCAGCACGGCCTCGGTCGAGGGGTCCTCGAACAAGGCGAGCAGGAGGTGATCGGTGCCGGTGCGGCGATCACCTCGGCGACGAGCCTCCTCACTGGCCTGCAGGTAGATGGCCCAGGCGTGAAGCGTCTCTGGCGCAACAGGTTCGGTGGTCATGATGCCTCCTTGTTGTATTTGGTGTGCACGGATTGGCGGGTGACGCCCAAGGCATCTCCGATCTGCTGCCACGACCAGCTCTTTTCCCGGGCCGACGCGACTTGGTTCGCTTCGACCCTCTCAGCCAGGCGATGGAGCGCCAACGAGGCACGAATCCCAATGGCCGGGTCATTCGACGACAGATTCACGCTGAGTTCTTCGATGTCCATGCGTGTCAGTATAGACTGACAATCGGCATCTGTCAACCTAAACTGACCCAGCAGATCGTCCTACCGGAGTGCCCGAGATGGCCGGGTCGGCGCCGCCTGACTAGCGCCAGTCAGCAAGCTCAATGCGAGCCCTAGCGACCATCTCCGCAATAACCGATCGATCGCTCTCAACCCCAAGAGCTGCGCCCTGAGGGAACGTGACAAAGGGTTCGCATCCGTGCTCAAAAACTCTTACCTGAACGACACCCAGAAGCTGACCTCTGCGGCGGACTCGCTCCTCAACCGTTTGGCGCTGTACTTCGGTTAGAAGTGAGCTGTCGCTGCTACCCGTTTGGCTGAACCATCGCTGCTCTTGAGGCATGGCTTGTATTTTGAACCATCACCCAGAAGGACGAAGGGGACCGTTTCCTACGCCCGGTTCTGCATCAGGCACGCGGGGGTCACCAGGTCCCCAGCTCAAATCCCGGCAGCCCGATTTTGCAGTTCAGGTTGAAGGCGCGCTCGTCTTGGACCTCTGCGTCCCTCCCACGGCTCCACCTCGAGTCAGGGGACTCTGGCCTCGACGATCGAGATCGGGGTTGGGGTTGCCACAACTCCCTCATAGGTGAACCCGGCACCCTCGAAGAGCGTCCGCATTTCCGCGTCGGTGCGTTCCCGACCGTTGAGCATGCCCAGCATGGTCAGATCGATCATCTTCGACATGTGCGGCTCGTCTCCGGCCGGCATGACGAGTTCGAAGGCGAGCACACGGGACCCCGGCACGGCGGCACGTTTGATCGCGGTGAGCAGTCGGCTCGCGTCGTCGTCGTTCCAGTCATGAAGGACCATCGACAAGAGGTAGGCATCAGCACCCTCGGGAACGCTCTCGAAGAAGTCACCGCCCTGTGCCGTCATCCGATCGCCGAGTCCGTAGCTCTTCAGCGTCGGTGCCGCTTCGGCGATGACATGGGGGAGGTCGAACACGATTCCAGTGGTGTCCGGCGCAACTTCGAGGACCCTGGCCAGGAGCGCACCATCCGCACCACCGACATCGACCATCGTGCCCGATTGGGGGAAGGCGTAGCTGGCGATTGCGCCGGCCTTGATGCCGTCCGTGAGATTGGCCATGGCCCTACTGAACCGGTCGATGTGCTCTGGCTGGCCGGACAACCACGAGAAGAAGGGTTCCCCGTAGTGCGCAGTTGCCGCGCAGTTGCCGGAGCGGACGGTGTCGAGCAAGCCAGCAAAGGGCAGGTAGTGCGTCTCCATCCACATGAGGGCGAGGTCGCGCATCGACCCCTCGCTGTCGCTCACGAGCGTGGTGCCGAGCGGGGTGAGGTCAAAGACGCCGGGGGCGGTTTCGCTGAAGACGCCGAGCGACGCCAGCGTCCGCAGCAGCCGTGACAGAGCGATCGGATCACACTGGAGGTCGGAGGCAAGCCCGACCGCGGGTCGTGGTCCGTCCACGAGCTTGTCGGCCACGCCGATCTTGGCCGCGACGTACAGCGCCTGGGACACCTGGAAACCGGACAACAGCTGGATCATCTGCACGGGAGGGGGAGGGGCTTCCATGGGTGTGACTCCCTTCATCGGTCCGGATCGCTCGCCGACTCGGTAGCGACACCCTAACTTCGAACGGGATCGCCGTTGCAGACGAGCCGCGACCGAAAGTGGCCGCCAACCTCGTGCCAGTTTTGGACGCGCTCCTCGACAAGTTGGAGCGACCCCGAAAAGAGCTCGCCGACCTCTCAGCTCTCGTCGAGCTCGTTCGGCGCAGGCGTGGTGCGCTGCGCGACCTCGGACGTGGCCTTGAGGCGGTCGAGGGTGGTACGCATGCCCTCGAGCAGCTCCTTGTGGCGGTTGAGCGGGACGTCGAGGATGCGCGCCCACGTGGGGATCCAGCGCACCTCGTAGGACTCGGTGACCCGAGTGCGACCGTCACCAGCGGACTCGAACCGGTAACGCCACGCCGTCGACGGCCGTCCCCCCTCGTCGGTGATGAAGGTGAACTCACGTCCCGGATCGGCCGCCAGCACCGTCCCGTGACGCGAGTAGCGGATGCGTCGGCCCGGGCCCACGGCGTTGTGGCCAACGAAGGTGGTACCGACCACGGGCACGCTGACGTCGCCCTCCCACTCCACGCCCTCGCATTCGGGGCTCCACTCTCCGATGCGCGGGAGGTCGGAGACCAACCCGTACAGCGCCTCTGCGTCGGATTCGATGTCGAGTTCGACGCTGTCCTCGGTCAACCACCACCGCTGGTTCTTCGGTGCCATCACCCATTCCTTTCGTCCGCCGTAGTGACAGTCAGAAGTTAAGACCATTAGCTCTCGCTGTCAAGAGACACTTCTGCTAAGGTAGCGGTTATGACGTCAACGGACGAGGTAATGGACGGGGTCATCGGCCCACCACCTGGAGACCGTCGGGCCCGCCGCCGTCAGGAAACCATCGAGGAGATCCTCGCCATCGCCTCCGACGTGATGTCCGAGGAGGGTGTCAACGGCCTCAGCCTGTCTGAGGTCGCCCGTCGGCTCGGCGTGAAGCCGCCGTCGATCTATAAGTACTTCGACTCGCTCATGTCGATCTACGACGCCCTCTTCGAACGGGGACAACGCGACCACCTCGAGGCCCTTCGTGGCGCGATGGCGCCGGCCGAGCCGGGTCTCGACGCGCTCGCCGCAGGCCTCGAGGCCAGCGGCCGCTGGGCGCTGGCCCACCCGGCGACCGCACAACTGCTGTTCTGGCGCCCGGTCCCCAGCTTCGAGCCCTCACCCGAGGCCATGCAACCGAGCGTCGAAATGGTGCGGCTCCAGCGCCAAGCACTGGCCGACGCGGTGGCAGCCGGACAGCTCGGACCCGGCGCAGACTCCGACGAAGCGCTCTGGATGACATCGGTCCTCGTCAGTGGCGTCATCGGACAGGCGCTGGCGAACGAGCCGGGCCTCTCCTGGGGAGAGGGCCGCTTCAGCCCCTTGCTCCCCAAGCTGCTCGGCACTCTGGCCGCCCTCTATCCATTGGAGCCCGCGCACCGCCGGTCTTCCTGAGAGATCGGTCAGCGCGTCGGGCCCGAGGTCGACGCGAGAGATTTCCGCCGCCGCGGCACGCGGATTCGGGCGGCTCGGTCCTCCATCCGTCGCCGCTCTTCGGCCGGTGGGGACAGGCCCCCGTAGTAGCTGGCCTCGACCGACTGGGCCAGGGCTCGCCACTCCACTGATCCGGTTCCGGTCAAGTCATCGAGCGCCGCGGCAAACTCACGCAACGTCTCGGCCTGGCGGCGCGGCCGCCCAACCCGCTTGCCGGCACGTTCGGCCCGGTCTGCCACCCGCGCCTCCCACGTCGCTGGGCGCGTCCGACGCCGGCCCATGACCGCGACGGTGCCGCCAGCGCCGAGGACGAGCACGAGCACGACAACCAGAGGAGCCACGGGAATGTGGCGAAAGAACGAACCGATATCTCGCAGGGCGGTGACCCCCGGCGCGGGATTGGCCGCAGGCACCACCGCGGTCGGGTCAAAGCTCTGCCAGCCGAATCCCGGGAACCACACCTGGACCCAGGCGTGGGCATCGTCGGCGCGGACCTCGTAGAGGTCGGTGATCGGGTTGTAGGAACCCGGGACGAAGCCGACGGCCTCGCGAGCGGGAATACCCAGGGAGCGCAACATCACAGCCAGCGAGGTGGAGATCTGCTCACAGAACCCGACCCGGTTGCCGAAGAGGAACTCGTCGACCGTATCGGCGCCGGGGGCCAACGGAGGGATGTCGGTCGAGTAGCGCGTGTGGCGACCGATCCACGCAATGAGCGACTGCACTTTGTCGTAGGTCGTGGTGTCGCGTGCGGTCACGGAGCGCGCCAGTGCGAGGACCCGGTCGTATTGGTGGGGAAGCTGCAGGGAAGAGCGCGTGGTCTTGGCGGGGAGCGGCGTGCCGGCCGAGGCCTTCCGCAATTCGGCGGCGTCCGGCGAGTCGACCTGCGAGTTAACCGTGTAGATCGATCCGGGGCCTAAGCCGATCGGCGACACGATGGTCCCGTTGTTGGAATAGAAGACTTTGGAGGTCGGGAACCACAGCTCCGAGGCGGTCTCCGCATGAAGGACCAAATCGGCCGACGAGGCGGTCACGTAGAAGGTCTGCAGGTCCGACTGCCCGGCTGCGGTGTCTCCCGTCGGCACCGGCAGCACGAAGGGGGAGACCTGGGTCAGAGGCTGCGACGACTTCTCGGACTCGGACCAGTTCTGGCCGTCCCAGGTATCGAAGGTCTCGGCCACCCAGTACGAGGGCCGTTGGGCCCGCACCAACATGACCTCGGCGTTGCCGAGCTTCCCGCGCAACGCCGTGTCGAGGCTGCCCGCGAAGCCGAGGTAGCCGCCCACCCGCGTCCGGCCCGATGCGGTGCCGGGTTGGGAGAGCTTCGCCGGTGTCCCCGCATCGCCGGCAAAGCCACCTGGCACACCGATGTCGCCCCCGGCGCCGGCCCTCGAGAGGAAATTCACTCGGGCCGACACCACGGGGGCCGGCAACACCAGGAAGATGGCGGCCGCCGCCGTTGCGGTCGCGGCCACGGCGGCGCCGATCCCGACCCACGAGACCCGCCCGCCTCCGCTGGCGGACGTCCACATTTCGGTCAACCCCCAGAGGCAGAAGCAGGCCCACGCGATGACATAGAGGCCGAAGCGCAGGTCGATCGCCTGTGAACCTCCGACCGCCATGAGTCCCGCCGACGCCCCGAGCGAGAAGAGCAGGTCGCGCCGGGCCGGGACGTGAAACGAGTGGACGACGAGCACGGAGATGAGGAGCAGTGTCAGGGGATTCTCCACGGACAGGAGTTCGACGCTCGTGCTGCTCAAAGAATGGAAGAACCAAGCGAACGCGCCAAGTGCGCCCACCGCGACGAGGACCTTCACCCATCCGGGGGGTTGGGCCCGCGTCCGGTACGAGAAGACCATGCCCGACGCGATGAGTCCGGCTGCGATGACGGCGGTCCGCGCCGACACCTCGTGGAGTGACGCACAGCCTGCGACCGCGACCAGGACAGCGCCCAGACACGCCCCCCGGAGCCGGATGGAATCCTCGGGCGCCCCAGCCTTATTGGCGCGCCGGATGGCCTCAACCAGCGTCATGGCGTGACGGCGATACCCGGTGCGGCGGAGCGGCCGGGGCCGGAGCCGGAGCCGGAGCGGGCGACGGCGGACGCCAGGCGACGCCCGGCGGAACGGCGATCCGCCACCACGGCTGAGACAGGTCCCCGCTCCTCCATGGTGTCGAGGACCACGTGCGCACCGAGCTCGAGGAAGTGCGCGACCGTCCCGAGCGCCCGCTCGGCGACGCGCTCGGCCTCCTCGGGGTCGGCGGGGAGCGCGACGTGGACCGAGACGGCACTCGAGGTCGGCCGCTCGAGCTCTCGCACCATCAACTGCCCCACGTGGGCCGTGGCGGGCCAATGCACAAGTCGTCGGTTGTCGCCGGCCCGGTAGGGCGCGACGCCGCGGAAGGATCCCGACTCGACCCGCCGCCGGTGCCGGCGTTCTCCGAGGTCATCGCTCGGCGCGTCTCGGACCGACACGGGACGCCCGCGACGGGGCGCGATGTGCAGCGCGACGGGAAGCCGAAGCTCGACCGGGCGGCGCCACCACTGCAGCGCGAACGGAGCGGCCGACGCAATGTCCAGGGTCAGCGTCTCATAGACCCCGCGCCGGGTGGGCACCACGGTGATCGTGTCCGACGTGCCTGCCCGACGCTCGCGCGGGCCGACCAGCACTTCGATCTCCTGCGGTTCGGTCATTCGCACCCGCACGCGCGTCGAAACACGGATGTGCAGTTCCAAGGGAAGGCCGGCCGTCCCATCGGATGGTGAGACAAGCAGGGTGACTCGGGCGCGCAGGAGGACAAAGAACGGTCCGACGAGGCCAATCAGGAGCGCACCGAAGACCAGATCGCCGAGGAGCTGGACCCACCCGGCTCCACCGTTGTGCGCAACCAGCCACCAAATGGCCAAGATGCCGATGGAGGCCCCGATGGGCGCCAGTGGGCGGGTCGGACGCGCCCACCGGGTCATAGTCTCGGTGTGGGCGTGGTCTCGAGGAGTTCGCGTACGAGGTGCGCGCCCACGCCGACGTTGTCGTCGCCGCCGTCGATGAGGATGCGGTGGGCGAGACACGTGACGGCAACCGCCTTGACGTCGTCGGGTACGACGTACCCGCGCGACGAGAGGACGGCCCACGCCTGGGCGGCCCGAATCAGCCAGATTGCCGCGCGGGGGCTTGCGCCGAGGTAGACCCCGGGCGCCACCCGGCTCGCCCGGCACAGCGCAACGGCGTACTCGGCGATGGCCGGCGACACGGTCACCAACTCGATCGCGTATTGGGCGCGCCACCACTCGTCCGGATCGCATACCGGCTGCAGGTCGGCCAGGGCGTACTTCCCGCCCGAGTGGAGGACGAGTTCGATCTCGTGCGCCTCGTCGGGGTAACCGATCGGTGTGGCGAACGCGAAGCGGTCCAGCTGGCTCTCGACGAGCGGGAAGGTGCCCCGCTGAGAAAGCGGATTCTGCGTTGCGATCACCAAGTGCGGGCTCGGCAGAGGCCACGAGATACCGTCCACGGTGACCTGCCGCTCCTCCATTGTCTCGAGAAGGGCCGACTGCGTGCGCGGCGGCGTGCGGTTGAGCTCGTCGACGAGCACCACATGCGCGAAGACCGGGCCGGGGCGGAAGTCCCACGCGTTGGTGTCGGGCGAGAAGATCGAGACGCCCGTCACGTCCGAGGGGAGGAGATCGGGGTGACCCTGCACCCGTGACAGCTCTGCGCCCAACGAGATCGCAAGCGCACGGGCCAGCACGGTCTTGCCGACTCCCGGCACATCCTCAATCAGGAGGTGCCCTCCGACGAGCGCGGCCAGTACCGCCGCACGCAGCGCACCGCTCGTCCCCAGGAGGACGTGTCCCAGATTGTGCTCGAGGGCCCGACCCAGCGTGATGGCTGCCTGCAGGTCGTTGTCGGGGACGGCGGGTGCGTCGCCGGCGGTCACGACCGCCGCGCGGTCGACGGCGCCGTGGTCGTGGCTGACCGGCGAACCCGAACGTTGTCGGGTACGCGCCGGCTCCATTGCTCAATGCTACCGGCATTGTTCGCCGTTGTCGGTGGGTCGGGCAGATGGATGGACGAGTTTGCAGTCCTACGAGCCCGTGGCCGCGCCGTCGTTCCCACACGATTCTGTGACGTAACACTTGAGCGGCGGCTCACTCGTGGTCATCCCCACAACGGCGCGCTCCCCGACGAGGGTGACAAGCTTCGCCTCGTTCAGCACGAGCGACACCGGCGTCACGTACGGCATCAACAACTGCGGGCAGAGCTTGGACCGGTCGATGGAGGCGGGGCCGGGCAACTGGCCGGGCGTGGCCAGCGCAGCCATCGCCACCGCGAAGGCCACACCGTTGGCCGGAATGGTGAGGTGCTCGTCGACCTGCAACGGGCACAGAGACTGCGTCGAGACATTCAAGACGTTGGGCGCCGGCGGCAGCGGCGACACCTTGTCCGAGCCGAAGTTCCAGCCCGCCACCTCGTCGAGCTCGCTCCAGATGTCGATGTACGCGATACCCGGGAACGTCTGCTCGTCGGAGTTCAGCGCGGCCATGAAGTCGGACTCGCCGCCGATGAGGCGATGGGTCTCCTGCCACGCCGCAGGGAAGCACTCGAACGCGCAGACGCTCTCGATCGCGGGATCGGTCGTGCCGTACTCGTTGTCCGGTGCCAGTCCCACCAGCGACGCCACCATCGGCCTGATGTCGGGCCACCACCGCAGCGCCCAGCGCGGCAGCGTGCTGGCGCCCTGGCTCCAGCCGAACAGCTCCACCTGGCGGCCCGAGTAGGCGGAGAGGAAGCGCACCGCGTTGACGACGTACTCCGCCGCGACCTGGATGTCCCCGTCGGAGTGGTCCGGCACGGTCAGCTCGCAGTAGGGCCACCCCCGGGCGTCGAAGGCCGGAAGGTAGTCCCAGGCGTACGCCTCACCCGGATCGAAGAGGGTGGGTGGCAGCACCAAGATGATGACCCGCGTGGGCGACGTCGCCGACGCCGAACACGTCAGCGCCGAGTCGAGCTGGCTCGTCGGAACGTCCAACGGCGGGCCGGGTGTGTCCGGCGGCGCATACGCCGGCGCCGTGATCGAGGCCGCTGCGCTCACCTCACTGGGCGCAGCCACGACGAGGGCGCACAGCACGGTGACCGCCGCGGCCGGCGCGACCCACCCGCGGCTCAGGGCAATGTCTCCTTCACTGCGCCGGACCTTATCGGCCGTCGCACGGCACGGAGCCTGCCCCTCGAGGCGGCCAAATATCCCATCGGTGACCCGGGCGGCTTGCGGGCGGCGTCGTGCGGCCGCGTTGCGAGGCGGCGGAATCTAGGGTGTGGTGCAACGACCGACCCAGGGACAGCGAGGCAGACATGAGCATCTTCCAGCGGGCGCACGACATCGTCCAGGCCAAGGCGAACAAGGCGCTCGACGCCGCCGAAAACCCGAACGAGATGCTCGACCTCTCCTACGAGAAGATGCTCGAGCAGATCACCCAGGTCCGGCGGGCTCTGGTCGACATCGCGGCCTCCAAGAAGCGGATCGAGCTTCAGGAGGAGCAGCTGCAGCACTCCGTCGACCACCTGCAGGACCAGGCCAAGCAGGCCCTGCAGGGCAACCGAGAGGACCTGGCGAAGGAAGCCCTCGCCCGCAAGGCGACCGCCCAGCAACAGATCGACCAGATGGAACCCCAGCACCAGCAGCTGGGCGAGGAGGAGGAGAAGCTCACCAAGACCCTCGACGTACTGCAGAAGCGGGTGAACGACTTCCGGACGCAGAAGGAGACCCTCAAGGCCCAGTACACCGCCGCCGCGGCGGTGTCCTCCGTCGACGAGAGCACGGCGGGAATCTCGAAGTCCGTCAACGACTCAGGGGCCGCACTGCAGCGCGCCCAGGACAAGATCGCGACGATGCAGGCCCGGTCGGGTGCCCTTGACGAGCTGCTCGAGTCCGGCGTGCTCGAAGATGTCGGAGGCGGCAGCGACGACATCCAAAAGGAGCTCGACAAGGTCGGGACCGACTCCCAGGTCGACACCGAGCTGGCCGCCCTGAAGGCGCAGCTCGGCACCGGAGCACCACCCGCAGCCGACGCGTTGGCCGCCGCCCCGGCCGCGGACGACAAAGAGGCCAAGCCCGCGTCGTAGAGCCCGCCGAGCGATACTCAGCCGGCTCGTTCCGGCGGTGTCTCGTCGATCAGGCCAGCAACGACCCCGGCCAGTTCGGCGCCGCGGTCTTCCTGAAGGAAGTGGCCGGCGCCCTCGATCGTCACGTGGGCAAGCCCGCGAGCCCCCGGCACGCGCTCGCGCAGGACGTCGGCCCAGCCGCCCGTGCCCGGGTCCCCGTCGGAGAACGCGGTGAGGAAGGGACCGTCGAAGCCCTCGAGTGCCTCGAACGTGCGCCGGTTGATCCGCGCACAGGCGCTCGAGGGCGTGAGACCCATGAGCAAGGGCAACTGGCGCGGTCCCGCGCAGAAGGATTCGTCGGGGAACGGCGCGTCGTAGGCCGCCAGGACGTCGTACGGCACGTCCGACACCGTCGCGCCCTGGACGAAGAGGCTGGGCCGGAACGGTGTGAGCTCTTGGGTGAGGCGCTGGTAGTCGAGCAGCATCCGCGCCACGGTGACCGTGTCGTCTGCCGAGACGTGGACCGGCCAGGCCAACCGACCGACCAGTGACGCGTCGGCGGTGTGCAGCGCCGTATTGGCCGCCACGACCCGACGCACCAACCCGGGGCGCTCGACGAACACGCCCAGCCCGATCGGGCCGCCCCAGTCCTGGACCACGAGCGTGACCTCGCGCAGCCGGACGGCATCGGCGAATTGGGACATCCTGCTGACGTGCGCGCCAACGGAGTGCGCCACGCGGCCAACCGGCTTGTCCGAGCGGCCGAAACCGACCAGGTCAGGCGCGACGGCACGGAGGCCGGAGGCGACGAGCCCATCGATGACCTTGCGGTAGAGGTACGACCATGTCGGTTGGCCGTGCAACAGCAGGACGGTCTCGGCGTCAGGCGGGCCCTCGTCGACGTAATGGATCCTGAGCCCGTCGGGCAGGCCGGCGTAGCGAGGCGTGAAGGGGTAGCCCGGGAGATCGGCAAACCGCGCCTCGGGTGTGCGCACCACGTCCATCGCCTCAGTGTGCCGCACCCGCTGGCACGGCGACCCCGGGACTGATGGACTCGTGGCTGTGACCGGAGAACGCTGCGACGTCGCCATCGTCGGAGCCGGTCTCGTCGGCCTCTCCCTCGCCTACGAGCTCGCGTGCCTCGGCGCCTCGGTCACGGTTGTCGATGCGGCGCATCGCGGGCGCGCCACGGACGCGGGGGCGGGCATCTTGTCCCCGGCGACGAGCCACGACACGGACGGCCCGCTCTGGCCCTTCCTCCAGCAAGCGGGCGCGCACTACCCGCAGCTGCTGCGTCGGTTGGAGGCCGACGGCGCGGACGTCGGCGCCACGGGCTACCGCGCGTGCGGGCTGCTGTCGCTCGGGCTGCGCGAGCACGAGGACTCCTGGTTTGCGCCTTTCGCCGAGACCACCCTTCGCCGCAGCAATGGAGCAGTCGCCGAGATTTCCCCGGCCGAAGCTTGCGAGCTGTTCCCGCCTCTCGGTCCGGTGCACCGCGCGCTCTACTGTCCCTCGTCGGCGCGAGTCGACGGGCGGGGCATGGCCACGGCGCTGCGCGACGCCGCGGTCGCCCGCGGCGTCGCCTTCGTCACCGGTTTCGTGCACGGCGCCGCGGCGGGCATGGACGATGGCGCCGCAGTCGTTGGGCGCCGCGTCACTTCGGTGGAGGTCGAAGGACACCACAACGTCGAGTGCGCCGCGCTGGCCGTCGCCGGTGGGGCGTGGACGGCGGCCATGGGGGAGTGGCTCGGCCACGAGCTGCCCGTCAGCCCGACCAAGGGCCAGATCGTGCACCTCGGGGTGGAGGCCGACACGGGGGCATGGCCGATCGCCCAGCCCCTCCTCACGCACTACCTCGTGCCCTGGCCCGGGGGCCGGGTGGCCTGCGGCGGCACGTTCGAGCCCGGCGCCGGCTATTCGCACGACGCCACCGCGGCGGGATTGCAGGAGCTGCTGCGCGAGTGCTTGATCGTCGCCCCGGGCCTCGCCGACGCCACCTATGGCGAGACCCGGGTGGGGCTGCGGCCGACCTCCGCCGATGACCGCGCACTGGTCGGGGCGCTGCCCGGGTGGTCGAACGTGTGGGTGGCCACTGGGCACGGCGCCAACGGGCTGTTGCAGGGCCCGTATTCGGCCCGCGCCCTGGCTTACCTGATGGCGCGCACGGAGATGCCGGGCGAAGAGGTGCCGCTGCCCCAATCCTTCGACCCGGCGCGCTTTGGCTGAGGTCCCCGTGGTGCCGCGCCATCCCACCGCGGTGGTCGCGGGGACGTGAAACTGGGGCCGTGCTGGAGCCCGGGATCGAACTGAAGGGAACGCTGCGCACCGACGGCAGAGATCAGCCGGCCACGTCGGAGAACGTGCTCGCCGCGCTGGCGGGGACCAAGTTCTTCTGGTTGGACCTCGACGACGAGGCGGCGGACGGCACGGTGCCAGAGCTGCTGAGCGTCCACTTCAAATTCCACCCGCTGGCCGTCGAGTCGGCGGAGCGGTTCAACCAGCGGCCGCGGATCGACGACTACGACGGGTTCATGTACCTGGTGACGCGCGGGGCCGACCCCGAACACACAGGGCAAGCCGAAGTGCACTGCTTTTGGACGGACCGCTACGTCGTCACGGTGCACCGGGGAGCAGAATGTATGCCGTTGGTGCAGGTCCGCGATCGCCTCGAACGCCACCACGCCAAGGACGCGGCGTCGCCCCAGATCGTGGTCGTGTACCTGACGGTCAGCGCGGAGGTCGACAGCTTCTTCCCGGTCCTCTCGAAATTCGACGACCAGATCGACGCACTCGAGGACGACATCTTGAAAGCGCCGACCGATGAGCAGCTCGGGCAGCTCTTTGAAATGAAGCGCTCGCTCATCGACATGCGTAAGGTCATCGCCCCGCAGCGCGACATGATGGCCAGCATCAACTCCGGCGTGACCGACGTCGTTGGCATGACCGACGAGGCGTCGCGCTACTTCCGGGACCTCTACGACCACCTCATCCGCCTGGCCGACCTGGTCGACAGCTACCGAGACCTGTTGAGCAGCGTGATGGACACCCACCTGTCAACCGTGTCGAATCGCCTCAACGTCGTGATGAAGCAACTGACGATCATCGCGACGATCTTCCTGCCGCTGAGCTTCCTGACCGGGTTCTTCGGTCAGAACTTCTCCTACTTGGTGCGGGTGTGGATCGCGCCGACATGGACCTTCTTCGTCCTCGGCATCGGCCTCGACGTGGCGGCCGTCGTGTTCTTGATGGCGTACTTCCGGCGGCGCGGCTGGCTGGGAGGGCCGACCGTCTGACCGTCAGAGGGCGCGGGGCGCGAGACGGCTGGGTAGGCGCGCCGGGCGCTGCCCGCCGTGGGTCTCGTACTCGGTCCACCAGGCCTCGCAACCGTCGGGCACGGGGAGGCCGAGCTGCTTGCGCCGCTCGACGAGGTCGCGTACCCGCTCCTTCTGCTCGCGCACGAGGGCAAGTGTGCCCGGCTCGTTGTCGGCCCCGCTGGCGCGCTCGGCGGTCCACAGCGACTCTTCGAGGCGCCAAGCCTCGCGCCGGGCCTCGATGAGCTGATGGGTGTCGGCCGCGACGCCGGCGAGGAGGTCCGGGTCACCTTCGGCCAGCACGTCGGCCGCCCGCAGCCAGCCGTAGTCCTTGTTGACGCGGAGCAGGCCCGGCTGCACCTCGAAGAGGCCGACCACGTCGACCACGGGATCGATGACGGTGAGGGTCGACCCGGCCGGTAGGGGAATGCCGAGGTTGGAGATCTGGCGCTCGGCGACGCCGATCATGCCCATGGAGCGCAGTCCGATGTAGCCGACGGGCGCCGTGGCGTAGTCCAGGTCGTCGCGGGGCACGGCGAGCGGCACCGCCACCACGGCGAAGATGCGTCTCGCGCCGAGCTCGACGGCGGCACGCACGGGAATGAGTTCGACGACGCCGCCGTCGACGTAGTCGTCGTCCGCCATGGGGTGGGGCGGGAAGATCATCGGCACGCTGGCCGACGCGATGGCGCCGTCGAGGAGGTCGACCGGTCCAGCCGCTTCGCCCGGCGCCGGCGTGCGGGCGTCCGCCTGGACGATCGTGCCGTCCTCGGTCACGTAACGCACCACGCCGGCGCGCAGCGCGGTCACGGCCAGGCGCAATTGCAGACCCGGCCGTCCGACCAGGCTCGGGTCGACGGCCCGCACGCCCTGGCTCGAGCCGTTGCGCAGCGCGTTGGCGAGCGGCTCGAGGTTGAGGACGGAGCTGCCGCTGGTGCGGAAGCGGCGACGGACCCGTGGGAGTCGCAGGCTGGCGCCTGCGACGAGACGCAACAGGTGACGCTGGCGCTTACGTCGGGCCCGCTTCGCCCGCCGGCGTTCGTGACGCCCCGGCGCCGCCGGTGGCGGCGCGCCCTCGCTCGTGGCGAGCACGGCGGCGGGGTTCAATGGGAACGGGGGCCGGGTCCCCTCGGTGAGCTCGTGATGGATCTCGCGGCCGAGGGCCGTGTTGTCGAGGGCGCTCAGCCACCCCTGCTTGCCGAAGACGTTGTCGGTGTGGGTCCAGGCCAGCACGTCGTCCTCGATCTCGTCGACGCGAGCGGAGAATTCCTCGAGCGTGCGCGCCTGCGCGAGGACGGTGGCAGCGATGGCGCCGGCCGACGTGGCGGCGATGATCTCGGGCGTGATCTGCTCGACGCCGACGAGGTACTGGAGGACCCCGACCTCGAAGGAACCTTTGGTCCCGCCGCCGGCGAGGACGAACGCGGTGGGGCCGGGGCGGGAAGGAGGCATCGGTTGATTCTGGCACCACCCCTCGGGCGACCTCAATGTGGTCACCCCCCGGCGGCGGCGCTCACGACCTCGACCAGGGAGCCGGCCCGGGCGGGCGTCGTCGCCCATTCCGAACGAGGGATCACGCAGCGGTCGACCGCGACCGCCACCCCCTTGGGGTCAAGTTCGTGGGTGAGCCCGGCCACAACGTCGGCGATGGTGGTGCCGTCGGCCACCCGCACCGCATCGCCGTTGAGGTTGAGGGCGATGTGGTTCACGCGGGAGCCAGCGCCTCGATGAGGGGTGGCACTGGTCGGCGCCCGAGCAAATCGGCCACGGCGGCCGCCGTGAGCGGCGCCAGGAGGATGCCGTTGCGGTAATGCCCCGTCGCGACGACCACGTTGTCGATGGCGCTCCAGCCGATGCGCGGCGTGTTGTCGGGTGTCCCGGGGCGCAAGCCGGCCGAGGCCTCGCGGAGTTCCAGCTCGTCGACGCCCGGCACGATGGCCCGGGCGTCACAGAGGAGCTCGTGGACCGCGCCGGCCTGCACGGTGGTGTCGACCCCGCGCTCTTCGACGGTGGCACCGACGACCAACGATCCGTCGCGCCGCGGCACGAGGTAGACCGAGCGCCCGTGCACCAGGCCGCGCACCGTGCGCCCCAGCAATGGCGCAGTGCTGCCCAGCGGGGGTCCGAGGCGCAGGATGTGGCCCTTGACGGGGCGGACCTCGGGTGTCGTCGCCCTGTCCAGGCCGGCGATGTCCGGCAGGCCGACCCCGGCCGCCAGGACCGCCTGGTCGGGGTGGAGGCGGCGGCCGTCCGCCAGGACGAGCTGCGGGCCGGCATTGACGGCGGTGACGGTGGCGGCATCGAACGTGACGCCGGCGGCGCGGCACGCCTCGACGAGCGCGGCGAGCAAGGCACGGTTGTCGACCTGGTGATCGCCCGGCACGTCGATGCCGCTGCGCAGCGAGGGACTGAGCGCCGGCACGAGGCGCCGGCATTCGGTGGCACTGCGGCGCGTGGCGAGCAGACCGAGCGAGTGCTGATAGGCGAGGAGGTCGTCGAGGCTGGCGCGGTCCGAGGCATCGAGCGCGACGGTGAGCGTGCCCGTGGTGTCGTAGCCGATGCAGTGGCCGCTGGTCGACTCCAACGTCGCGGCGAACGCGGGCCAGCGCCGGGAACCCTCGAGCAGCAGCGCCGTCAGCGCCGACTCGCCGAACTGCGCCTCGGTCACCGGGGCGAGCATGCCGGCCGCCACCCACGACGCGCCGTCGCGCCCAGGGGCCGGCGCGACGATCGTCACATCATGACCATTTCGTGACAATTCCCACGCACAGGCGAGGCCGATAACCCCACCCCCCACGACGTGCACCTGCGGCGTCATGGGTCAAGCCTACGAGCGGCGTCGTGTATCCTGGTCGTTCCACCTTCGGGCCAACGTCGTCCCGGTAGCCGTTCAACTTCTCCCCTTCGGAAGGACGCCGATGGCCTCTGGCCTCTACGACCCCGGTTATGAGCACGACGCCTGTGGCGTCGGCATGGTGGCCGATCTGCACGGCCGGCCCGACCACGACATCGTCGACAAGGGCCTGACCGTTCTCGAGCGCCTGGCCCACCGCGGCGCGTCCGGCGCCGAGGTCGAGACGGGCGACGGTGCCGGGATCTTGGTGCAGGTGCCCCACCGCTTTCTGGCCGGCGCGGCCGAGGCGGCGGGCTTCACCCTGCCCGAGGCCGGGGGCTACGCCGTCGGCCTGGCCTTCTTGCCCAACGACGCCGACGACGCGCACAAGGCCCGCGGCATGGTGGAGCAGATCGCCGGCGAGGAAGGCCTCACCGTCCTCGGCTGGCGCATCGTGCCGATTGAGGCCACGGGCCTCGGCAAGACGGCGCTCGGCGCCATGCCGCGGATCGAGCAGCTCTTCGTGGCGCCGGCGGCCGCCGGGGTCGACACGATGGCGCTCGAGCGGCGCGCATTCGTGCTGCGCAAGCGCGTCGAGCACGCGTCCGACGACCTCTACTTCCCGTCGCTCTCAGCGCGCACGATCGTCTACAAGGGCATGCTCACTTCGGAGCAACTACGGGAGTTCTTCCCCGACCTGCGCGACCCGACGTTCGAGTCGGGCCTGGCCCTCGTGCACTCGCGCTTTTCGACCAACACCTTCCCGAGCTGGCCGCTGGCTCACCCGTACCGCTATCTCTGCCACAACGGCGAGATCAACACGCTGGCCGGCAACCGCAACTGGATGCGCGCCCGAGAGGCGCTGCTCGAGACGCCGCTCATCGAGGGCGACCTCTCGCGCATCTACCCGATCTGCACCCCGGAGGCGAGCGACTCGGCCAGCTTCGACGAGGTGCTCGAGCTCCTGCATCTCGGTGGGCGCTCGCTGCCGCACGCCGTGCTCATGATGATCCCCGAAGCGTGGGAGAAGCACACGCTGATGGATCACGAGCGGCGCGCCTTCTACCGCTACCACGCGTCGCTCATGGAGCCGTGGGACGGCCCGGCCGCGGTGTGCTTCACCGACGGCACCGTGGTCGGCGCGGTGCTCGACCGCAACGGACTGCGCCCAGCGCGCTACTGGGTCACCGACGACGGGCTCGTCGTGCTGGCCAGCGAGGTCGGGGTGCTCGACATCGCCCCCGAGCGCGTCGTGCGCAAGGGACGGCTCCAGCCCGGCCGCATGTTCCTGGTCGACACGTCGAAGGGCCGGCTGGTCGAGGACGAGGAGATCAAGGCCGAGCTGGCGGCGCAGCACCCCTACGACGAGTGGCTGGCGACCGACCAGGTCCGGCTCGACGAGCTGCCGGCGCGCACCATGCTGACGCCCCAGCACGGGCGGGTCGTCACCCAGCAGCAGCTGTTCGGCTACACGAACGAGGAGCTGCGCGTGATCGTGGCCCCGATGGCCCGGACGGGCATCGAGCCGAACGGCTCCATGGGTTCGGACACCTCCATCGCGGTGCTGTCGGACCGGGCGCGGCTGCTCTACGACTACTTCACCCAGCTGTTCGCGCAGGTGACGAACCCGCCGCTCGACGCCATCCGCGAGGAGCTGGTGACATCGCTTGCGGCCACGATCGGTCCCGAGGCGAACCTGCTCGAGGCGCGGTGCGGGTCGTGCCGCCAGATCTTGCTCCCGATGCCGGTCATCGACCGCGACGATCTGGCCAAGCTCATGTACGTCAACGAGCACGGCGAGACGCCTGGCTTCAAGGCCTTCGCCATCGACGGGCTCTTCGACGTGCGCGAGGCGGGCCGGGCAGGGGCGCCGACCGAGGCGGGCGGCGAGGCGCTGGGACGGGCGATCGAAGAGGTCCGGCGCCGGGTGTCGGCCGCCATCGCGGAGGGGGCGAACCTGATCGTCCTGTCGGACCGCAACGCCACGGCCGACTGGGCGCCGATTCCCTCCTTGTTGCTCACCGCCGCGGTCCACCACCACCTCGTGCGGGAGAAGACGCGCACCCGGGTCGGCCTGGTGATCGAGACGGGCGACGCCCGCGAGGTGCACCACATGGCGCTCCTCATCGGCTACGGGGCGGCGGCCGTCAACCCCTACCTCGCGCTCGACTCCATCGACGACATGATCTCCGAGGGGCTCTTGGAGGGCGTGTCGCCGCGCCAGGCCCGGCGCAACTACATCAAGGCGGCCTGCAAGGGCGTACTCAAGGTGATGTCGAAGATGGGCATCTCCACCGTGGCCTCCTATACCGGGGCGCAGGTATTCGAAGCCATCGGGCTGGACGCCGCGCTGATCGACGAATACTTCACAGGGACCTCCTCGCGCATTGGCGGCGTCGGGCTCCCGGTGCTGGCCGCCGAGGTGGCCGAGCGCCACCGGCTCGCCCACGAACCGCGGCCGACGGAGCGCGCCCACCGCGAGCTCGAGGTGGGCGGGGAGTACCAGTGGCGGCGCGAGGGCGAGTTCCACCTCTTCAACCCCAAGACGGTGTTCAAGCTGCAACACGCGACGCGGGCCAAGCGCTACGAGATCTTCAAGGAGTACACGGCGGCGGTCGACGACCAGTCCGAGAAGCTCGGCACGCTGCGCGGGCTGTTGCGGCTGAAGCCGGTCGCCGGGGGCCCGATCCCGATCGAAGAGGTCGAGCCGATTTCGAGCATCATGGCGCGCTTCTCGACGGGCGCCATGTCGTACGGCTCCATCTCGGCCGAGGCGCACGAGACGCTCGCCATCGCCATGAACCGCATCGGCGGGCGGTCCAACACCGGCGAGGGCGGCGAGGACGCCGACCGCTACAAGCCCGACGCGAACGGCGACCTGCGGCGGAGCGCCATCAAGCAGGTGGCGTCGGGGCGCTTCGGCGTCACTGGTGAGTACCTGGTCAATGCGGACGACCTGCAGATCAAGATCTCGCAGGGCGCCAAGCCCGGTGAGGGCGGGCAACTGGCCGGCATCAAGGTGTGGCCGTGGATCGCCAAGACGCGGAACTCGACGCCGGGCGTCGGGCTGATCTCGCCGCCGCCGCACCATGACATCTATTCCATCGAGGACATCGCGCAGCTCATCCACGACCTCAAGTCGTCCAACCCGGCGGCCCGGGTGCACGTGAAGCTGGTGGCCGAGGTCGGCGTGGGCACGGTGGCGGCCGGAGTGGCCAAGGCGCACTCCGATGTCGTGCTCATCTCGGGCCACGACGGGGGCACGGGCGCGGCGCCGTTGACCTCTTTGAAGCATGCAGGGATCCCGTGGGAGATCGGGCTGGCCGAGACCCAGCAGACGCTCTTGGTCAACGGCCTGCGCGACCGCATCGTGGTCCAGGTCGACGGGCAGCTCAAGACTGGGCGTGACGTCATCGTCGGCGCGCTCCTCGGCGCAGAGGAGTACGGCTTCGCGTCGGCGCCCCTCGTGGTCTCGGGCTGCATCATGATGCGCGTCTGCCACCTCGACACCTGCCCGGTCGGCATCGCCACCCAGACGCCCGCCCTGCGCAAGAAGTACAGCGGCAAGCCTGAGTTCGTCGAGACGTTCTTCCAGTACGTCGCCGAAGAGGTGCGCGAGCTGCTCGCCTCGCTCGGGTTGCGCTCGCTCGACGAGGCCATCGGCCGCGTCGACCTGCTCGACACCGAGACGGCGGTCAGCCACTGGAAGGCGTCGGGGCTCGACCTGTCGACCGTGCTGGCGGAACCGGACGTGCCCGAGACGATGGCGCGGCGCCAGATGCGGCTGCAGGAGCACGGCCTGGAGAAGGCGCTCGACCACCAGTTCCTCGACGCCTGCGCGCCGGCGCTGGCCGGTGGCGTGCCGGTATCGCTCGAGCTGCCGATCAACAACGTCGACCGCACCGTCGGGACGTTGCTCGGGTCCGAGATCAGCCGGCGCTTCGGCAACGAGGGGCTGCCCGACGACACGATCTCCTTGACGTTCTTCGGCTCGGCCGGCCAGAGCTTCGGCGCCTTCTTGCCGCGTGGCGTGACGATGCGGCTCTACGGCGACGCCAACGACTACTTCGGCAAGGGCCTTTCGGGTGGCCGCCTGGTCGTCCGGCCCCCGCTGGCCTCGCCGTTCGTGGCCGAGGAGCAGATCATCGCGGGGAACGTCATCCTCTACGGCGCCACCGGGGGCGAGGTCTTCATCCGGGGTCAGGTGGGGGAGCGCTTCGGCGTGCGCAACTCAGGGGCCACCGGGGTAGTCGAGGGCGTCGGCGACCACGGGTGTGAGTACATGACCGGCGGGCTGGTCCTCGTGCTCGGACCGACGGGGCGCAACTTCGCGGCCGGCATGTCCGGCGGCGTCGCCTACGTCTACGACCCGACGCGGACCTTCGGCCAGCGGGTCAACCTCGAGACGGTCGACGTCGAGCCGCTGAACCCCTCGGACAGCTTCATGGTGCGCTCGCTGGTGGAGCGCCACGGCGTGGAGACCGAATCGGCCGTCGCGGCCCGGCTGCTCGAGCACTGGGACACCGACGTCCGCGAGTTCGTGAAGGTGATGCCGCGCGACTACCGGCGCATCCTCGAGGCGACCCGGCTGGCCGAGGCCGAAGGGCGCTCGGTCGACGAGGCCGTGATGGTGGCCGCGCATGGGTAAGCCGACCGGCTTCTTGGAGTTCGGGCGCGAGCTGCCGCGCCGCCGGCCGGTGCCGGTACGCCTGCGCGACTGGAAAGAGGTGTACGAGCCGTTCCCCGCCGACGCGACCAAGCAGCAGGGGGCGCGCTGCATGGACTGCGGCATCCCGTTCTGCCACGAAGGCTGCCCGCTCGGGAACCTCATCCCCGAGTGGAACGACCTCGTCTACCGCGACGACTGGCCCCTGGCCATGGAACGCCTCCACTCGACGAACAACTTCCCCGAATTCACCGGCCGGCTGTGCCCGGCGCCCTGCGAGGCCGCGTGCGTCCTCGGGATCAACGAGGACCCGGTCACGATCGAACGAATTGAGTACGAGATCGTCGAGCGGGCCTGGTCCGAAGGGTGGGTGACGCCGCAACAGCCGACCGTGCGCACCGGCAAGTCGGTGGCCGTGGTCGGATCCGGCCCGGCCGGACTGGCGGCGGCGCAGCAACTGGCCCGCGCCGGCCACCTGGTGACGGTCTTCGAGCGCGCGGAGAAGGCGGGCGGGCTGCTGCGCTACGGGATCCCCGAGTTCAAGATGGAGAAGGCGGTACTGGACCGCCGGCTGGCCCAACTCGAGGCCGAGGGCGTCACGTTCGTCTGCTCGACCTCGATCGGGGGGAGCCTCGAGGGCCGCCCGGACGGGGCGGACGGACCGATCGAACCGGGGGAGGAGCGCGGGTTGGGCACGGCGTGCGCCCCCGCCGTGACGGTCCTTCGGGCAACCGAGGTGCGGACGGAGTTCGACGCCTTGGTCCTGGCGGGGGGCGCCACCATGCCACGCGACCTGGCGGTGCCGGGGCGGGAGCTGGGCGGCGTCCACTTCGCGCTCGAATACCTGAAACCAGCGAACCTGGTGCGCGAGCACGCGCTCAAGGAGTCCCCTATCAGCGCGGCCGGCAAGCACGTGGTGATCATCGGTGGCGGTGACACCGGTGCGGACTGCCTCGGCACGGCGCACCGTCAAGGCGCGGCGTCGGTCCACCAGTTCGAGATCCTGCCTGAGCCCCCGAGCGACCGGCTGGCCGACAACCCGTGGCCGCTCTGGCCACTCATCCTGCGCAGCTCGGCGGCGCACGAGGAGGGCGGCGAGCGCCTCTACTCGGTGACGACGACGGAGTTCGTCGACGACGGCTCGGGCTCCGTGCGGGCGCTGCGCGGCCACGCCGTCGAGATGCGGAGCGAGGACGGGCGTCCCGTGTTCGAGGTGGTCCCCGACAGCGAGTTCGAGATCGAGTGTGAGCTGGTCCTGCTGGCCATGGGCTTCTCAGGCACCGAGCGCCGCAATGCCGTCGACGAACTGGGCGTCGAGGTCGGGCCGCGCGGCAGCGTGGCCGCGGACGCGCAGTGGGCCACCAACGTCGAGGGCGTCTTCGTCTGCGGGGACCAGACCAGGGGCCAGAGCCTCATTGTGTGGGCCATCGCCGAGGGTCGTTCGTGCGCAGCGGCGGTCGACCGCTCGCTCATGGGGACGACGTCCCTGCCGGCGCCGCTGGTGCCGGGCCAGCTGGCCCTCCGCTGAACCGGCGGGCCGCAGTGGGCTGTTACGATATTTAGGTGCTGAAAGCAACTATCGAGCCTGGCGCGAAGGCGGGCCCGGCGTCCAGCCCGGTCGACCGGTTCGACGACGCGCTGCAGACCGTCGCCCGCTCCATCACCCAGGTCCGTCTCCACGAGCGGCTCCTGCGCCTGGCGGGCGTCCGGCTCGACCGGGCCGGCGCCACGCTGCTGTTCAAGCTGGCGGCGAGGGGCGACTCGCTCCGCGTCACCGACCTCGCCGAGATCCTGGGGGTCGACACCCCGACGGTCACCCGCAAGGTCCAGCAACTCGAGCGCGACGAGATGGTCGTTCGCCAGACCGATCCCGACGACCGCCGCGCCTCGAGGATCCGCCTCACGCCGGCCGGTCGCCGGACCATCGAGCGGGTGCGCAAGGCGCGTCGGGCCTGGCTCGAGGAGGTCTTGGGAGATTGGGACGGCGGCGACCTGTCCGAGCTGGCCGACCTTCTCACGCACTTTGCGGACGACCTCGAGCGGAATCTGGACGACGCCCGTGACTGAGCTGGCGACGGCCCCGGTCGAATTGGTCGACGAAGAGGCCGCGAGCGCCGAACACCGCCGGATCCTGGTGATCCTCGGCGCGCTCATGCTGGGGATGGCGCTGGCCGCCCTCGACCAGACCATCGTGGCGACGGCGCTCCCGACCATCGCCGGTGACCTGCACGGGCTCAACCACCTGTCCTGGGTGGTGACGGCCTACCTCCTGACCACCTGCATCTCGACGCCGCTGTGGGGAAAGCTGGGCGACCTCTTCGGCCGCAAGGCCCTCTTCCAGCTGGCAATCGTGATCTTCCTGGCCGGCTCCATGCTCTCCGGGCTCTCCCAGTCGATGGCCGAACTCATCGCGTTCCGCGCCATCCAGGGGATCGGGGCCGGCGGGCTGATGGTCGGGGCCCAAGCCATCATGGGCGACGTCGTGTCGGCCCGGCAGCGGGGCAAATACATGGGCTACTTCGGGGTCGTCTTCGGCGTCACCAACGTGGCGGGCCCGCTGCTCGGCGGCTTCTTCACTGAGCACCTGTCCTGGCGCTGGATCTTCTACATCAACCTGCCGCTCGGCATCGTCGCCCTGTTCGTCGTGGCCGCCGTGCTCCACCTCCCGGTCAAGCGGGTGCCGCACAAGATCGACTGGGCCGGCACCGCCTTTCTCTCCGTCGGCGTGACGTGCATCATCTTGCTGACGACCTGGGCCGGTTCCGAATACGCCTGGGGTTCGCCCGTCATCATCGGCACCGGGCTCGTCGCCCTGGTGACGCTCGGCATCTTCTGCTTCATCGAGACGAAGGCCTCGGAGCCGATCATCCCGCTCTGGCTCTTCAAGAACCGGACCTTCACCGCTACCTCGGGCGTCGGGTTCATCATCGGCTTCTCGATGTTCGGGGCCATCATCTATTTGCCGCTGTATCTCCAAATCGTCCACGGGGCGTCACCGACCCTTTCGGGCCTCGAGCTCCTCCCGATGATCGGCGGGATGCTGATCACCTTCATCATGAGCGGCCGGATCGTGACGCGCACCGGGCGCTACAAGGTGTTCCCGATCGTGGGCACGGGTGTCCTCGCCCTCGGCCTGCTCTCGCTCACCCAGCTCGGACCGCATACGGCCTACCCGGAGGTCGCGGTCTTCATGTTCATCACCGGGCTCGGCATCGGCCTTGTCATGCAGGTGCTCGTCGTCGCCGTGCAGAACGCAGTGCCCTACTCCGCGCTGGGAGTGGCCACGGCAACCGCGACGTTCTTCCGAACCATCGGGGGAGCGTTCGGGGTAGCAGTCCTCGGTGCCGTCTTCGCCAATCGCCTGATCTCAGAGCTGAAAGTGCACGCCACCGCGGCCGAGCTGAAGCTGGTCAGCGGCTCGACCGTCACCGCCAACCCGGCCCAGATTGCCCACCTCCCGGCCGCGCAGCGCGCCTACGTCGTCAGTGCCTTCAGCCACTCGGTCGAGACGGCGTTCTTGGTCGCCGTGCCCTTTGTCGTCGTCGGCTTCGTCTTGAGCTGGCTCATCAAGGAGATCCCGCTCCGCACGACGGCGTTCGTCGCCACGTCCCGACCCGACGGTGATCTGCCGAATGGGAACGAGGCAGGCGGGGAAGCGACGGGCGAGGCCCCCGTGGCGGCGCCAGTGGCCAGCCCGGGCTGGGAGAGCCTGTAGGTCACCCAGGCGCCATTGTCGGCGACGAGTTGGTCTTGTCGAGTCCAACGTTTGATACAAACTGAGCGTGGATATGGTGGCGCTCGATCCCGACTCGCCGGTGCCCCCGTTCGAGCAGGTGCGTCGACAACTTGTCGCTGCCATTGCGAGCGGGAGCCTCGAGCAGTCCGTCAGGTTGCCCACTGTGCGGGAGTTGGCCGCCGATCTCGACTTGGCGGTCAACACGGTTGCCAAGGCCTATCGACAGCTTGAGCTCGCCGGGCTCATCGAGACGCGGGGCCGGCACGGGACCTTCGTCGCCGGGGCACCAACAGCGAAAAGGGAGCTGGCGACGAAGGCGGCGCACGATTTCATGAGCCGCATGCGTGAACTCGGGATCGGCAAGGCAGAAGCACTGGCGATCCTGAACCGGGAAGTCGAGCGAGCCCAGTCCTGACCGACTCGCTCACCGGGCGTCCTCTGAGCCAGCGTCACCCGCTTGCGGGCCGGGGTCCGTTGGCGTGCGGCCGCCCTCGGGGATCCAGCGGCCGGAGTCGCGCCACTCGACGGCGGCGTGGAAGCCCTCGTCGGCGGCGAGCTGTTGGAACCAGCGGCCTTCGGGTGAGTGGCGGGTGATGCCGTCGAAGACCGTGGCGAGGATCTGCGTGCCGTGCAGGCCCATGTTGTCGTAGACCTGGTTGATCATGAGCTTCTGCATGACAAGCTGGTTGATCGGCACGCCGGCCATCCGGTCAGCGAGCTCCTCGACCCGGGCGTCGAGTTCGTCGGCGGGAACGGACTCGAGCACCAAGCCCCACTCGGCGGCCTGACGGCCGTCGAGGGTGTCACCCGTGAGGAGCATGCGCTTGGCTTTCTCGGCGCCGAGGCGGTACACCCACATGGCGGTCGTGGGGCAGCCCCAGACCCGGGCCGGCATGTAGCCGATCCGGGCGTCATCGGCCATGACGACGAGGTCGCAGCACAGTGCGATGTCGCTGCCGCCGGCGACGGCGTGCCCTTGGACCTTGCAGATAGTGGGTTTGAGCGAGCGGAACAAGCTGGTGAAGTCGTCGGTGTTTCGCTTCATGAACCGGTAGTCCTTGATGGGGTCCCACACCGCAGTCTGGGTACCGGCGCCGCCCTCTGCGTAGGCCTTGAGGTCGTAGCCGGAGCAGAAGGAGCGGCCCTCGCCCCGCAGGATGATGACGTGTACCTCGGGGTCGTCATTGGCGAGCTCGACGGCTTGGTGGATCTCTCGAGGCATGTATTGGTCGATGGCGTTGAGGCGCTCTGGCCGGTTCAGCGTGATGTAGGCCTTGCGATCGTTGGCCTCGTAGCGCAGTGCTCTGAACGCCGTGGCGATGGACATCAGCGGTCTTCCTCTCGGTTGTGTGGGGTCAACAGCTGAAAGTCTCGTCGATCAGTGGCCGCCTTCGCCTTGCCCACGAGGTCATGAACCTGATGAACATGGCAAATCCCGTTGACTCGTCGGCCAGAGCGAGAAGTCATTTATCCTCTAGCCGGCCTACTGAGGTGCGTCCGAACCCGTTTACCCCAGCGAGCGCCCAATCGGAAAGGAAGCCATGGACGACCTTGAAGCAATCCGGAAGTTGAAAGCTCGCTACTTCCGCACCATGGACACAAAGGACTGGGAAGGGATGCGCCAGGTCTTCACGGACGATGTCGTCGTCGACACCAGCGAAGCGGGCGGCAGCGTCGTCAGCGGCGCAGACAATTTCGTCGCGTTTCTCCAGGACACGTTGCGCGGAGCCGTGACCGTGCATCACGGCCATATGCCCGAGCTCGACCTCACCTCACCGACGACGGCGACCGGAATCTGGGCGCTGAACGACTTGGTGATCTGGCCCAACGGTGTGCGGCTCAACGGCTGCGGGCACTACGACGAGTCGTATGAAAAGGTCAGCGACGAGTGGCGAATCAAATCGTCGAAGCTCACGCGCCTGCATGTGGACCTCGTAACGCCAGAAGCGGACTGACTGCCCCAGATTGCGGACTGAGCCTTGCCCCCGTGATACCAGTCGTGCCCGGTCGTTACCTCGCTCTGGTTGGCGATGAGGACTCCGTTGGGGCCAAGGTCCTCCAGGATCTGAGGGCCAGCTACAGCGGGATCAAAGATCGAACCCTTGAACTCCTGGCTGGACATCGCAAGGACTGACTCGCTCTTCAACACGAAGCGCCTCACCAGACGAATTAAGCGTTCCCTACGCCGGTCTGCTCTCATTCCCGGTCCAGCGATCGGGAGACGCCGAGGCCCAAGTTGATCAAACACAACGAGACGCTTTAGCTCGCCCGCCTTGCCGACCCAACCGAAGGGGCCGAACATGTTGCGCCTCATGATGAACGCCTGGGGTGCGCCACTGCTCGATCTCAGCCGCGTTCTCGTCGGACGTGTCGAAGATCCAGGCGTGCAGTTTGGCGCTCCAACCGTCGTCGCCGTCGTCGCCGTCGTCGCCGTCGTCGCCGAAGCGACGTTCCTCGCTCTGGTTCAGGCCGGCCGAGTACCCGTCGGCTGAAATCGTGAGATCGCTGGTCACCCGGCCCATATGTTTGGTCATTGCATCCTCCTCCCCGCAGTGACGCACGCTCAGTGTTATTGCGAGTGTTCCTCCTCAGCCTTGGCTGAGTGTGCTCCAATCGATCGCAGCCAACCGATCACATTCTCTTGTCGTGTCCCGAGACCAGTGGCGGCATCCAAAGCCGTACCTTCTGCATAATCGGGGACCCAAGCAAGGTCGGCACCTGCATCCAGGAGGCGCTCTGCGGCACGGCGCTGCCCAGCACCGCACGCGTGCCAGAAGCCCTTTGAGATCTCTTCTCGGTCGATCCCGGGCACCAGGAGAGTCTCGAGGGTGTCGAGCGCGCCGAGAGCAGCGGCATGCCAGACCTTTTCGATGTGGGCGCCCCGCGTCGCCAAGAGCCGAGCGACGTGCCAACACGCATAGCCGATCGCGTTGTCGAGCGGAGCGCCAATGGAGCCGCCCGGTGTTTCGAGGTCCGCGCCTCGGTCAATGAGTGCGGCCGCGACATCGACGTCGTCGCTGCTGGCGGCGTAATGCAGGGGCGTCTCGGGCTTTCCGGGGCCGGTCGTCGTCGCATTGGGATCGGCGCCGGTGTCGATCAGGAGATGCACCACGTCCGGCCCGTTGGGGAAGTAGCCAGGCCAGTCTGTGACGAAATGGAGCACGGTCCCGCTCCCGCCTCGGGCCACGAATCTCGCCCTGGCCAACTCAGAGTTGTTCGATAGGAGTCGCCTTACCGCGTCAACGTCACCGCCCTGCACGGCAGTACGCAATTCAGTCGCTGTCGGGGTATCCCCCGAAATGGTGAGAGTCGAGGGTGCCCCATTAGTCATGTCCATAATGATCTCAGGATGCGCGCCGCCTCGGAAACTGCGCGTGATGGAGCGAGTCGTCGCCGGATAAGTCAGGGCTCTTCGACCGCGGCGATGATGTACCGCTTGACGTCCGCCGACTGGATCGGCGGCGAATCTGATTCTGGCTGCCCCTCGCCTCGGAAGGCGAGCAGGTGCTCCTCTCTATCCCAGCGCTCGAAGATGTTGATCCGGCTGGGGTCAAGCGGATCGGCGGCCTGTACGAAGTCATGGCACCCCGTCGCCTTACGGGCTTGGCCAACGACATCAGCGTTTGCGGCAAGAAACGCAGCTCGGTCGGAGGGATCAACGATCAAGCTGCCGGCAATGATGAGCATGAGCCAACATTAGGCAGGTGATTGGTGTGGCCATCTCGATTACCCCTGGGTGTCTGCCCGCTGAATTTGTCAACGGCGATAGCGGCGTTCGTGACCGTCTTGGTATCGAAGACGGAGACACTGCCCGACTGGATTGCCTGCCGTGACGCCTCGACCAAAGTGCCGAGTCGCATGGACGATTCTTTGCCGTCTGCGTTTGCACTGTGCTCTTCGGGACCTGGGCCCCGTCCGCACCGGCTCCCGCGCTCACGAGGAACATTTCGGACGCCCCGATGGCAACGGCAGCAGACGTCATGAGGAGTGACCTCGAGATGGGCACCCCAGCACGCAAGCACAGAGGTGCGATTCGTGGCCGCTGCGGTTAGCCCGTCATTTCGCCTCAGCGCGGGGGCGAAGGTTGTCCCATTTGGCCATGCCGTCACCGGTACGCTCACCAAGTGCCCCGGTGCAATGCCAACGGTATCTCGCTGTACTACGAACTGGCGGGCGCAGGGGAGCGGTTGCTCTTCATCAGCGGGACCGGCGCCGACCTGCGCCGATCGCCCCGCCTGATCGACGGGCCGCATTTCACCGATTTCGAGGTCCTGCAGTACGACCAGCGCGGCCTCGGTCAGTCCGACGTGCCCGCGGGCCCGTACGCAATGGCGGAGTACGGCGATGATGCCGCGGCTCTGCTCGATGCCGTCGGCTGGACGGATGTCGCGGTGCTCGGAGTGTCCTTCGGCGGCATGGTCGCTCAGGAGCTGGCGATCCGTCATCCGGATCGGGTACGCCGGCTCGTCCTCGCCTGCACCTCGGCAGGCGGCGCCGGTGGGGCCTCGTATCCCCTGCACGAGCTGGTCGGGCTCGATCCGGAGGCAGCCCTCGAGCTGCGCCTCTCGCTGCTCGACACCCGCTGGGACGCGTCCTGGCGTGAAGCCAACCCCGAGCGCGTGGCGACGATCGCCGACGGCCTGCAGCTGGGACCCACGGCCGAACGCCCCGGCGATGGCCCGTTACTCCAGCTCGAAGCGCGCCGGCTGCACGACACCGCGGGGCGGCTCGGGCAGATCGGCTGCCCCACCCTGGTCTGCGGCGGGCGCTTTGACGGCATCGCACCCCCGGCGAACAGCGAGTTTCTGGCCGGAGCGATTCCGGGTGCCGAGCTCGAGCTGTTCGATGGCGGCCACATCTTCTTCCTCCAAGACCAGTCCGCCCTGCCCTCGATTCGCTATTTCCTGCAGGCGTGAGCAGGCCGCTGTGACCGCTCCAGCCGCGCCGTAGATTCCTCCCTATGGACCTGACCGCGACACCAGAGTGGAAGGCGCTGGCCGCCCACTACGACGAGATGGCCGACCGGCACCTGCGTGATCTCTTTGCTGGCGACGAGGAGCGCACCGAGCGGATGACGGCCGGCGGGGCGGACTTGGTGCTCGACTACTCCAAACAGCGAGCGACGGACGAGACGCTCCGTCTCCTCATGGCACTCGCACGCGTCGCCCGCGTGGAGGAGCGCCGCGACGCGATGTTCCGGGGCGAGCACATCAACACGACCGAGGATCGGGCGGTCTTGCACGTCGCGCTGCGCATGCCGCCGGGCACCGAGTTGCACGTCGACGAGCAGGACGTGACGGGCGACGTGCAGCGCGTGCTCGGCCAGATGGGCGAGCTCTCCGAACGCATCCGCAACGGCTCGTGGACCGGCGCAACGGGTAAGCCGATCGCGGCGGTGGTCAACATCGGCATCGGCGGGTCGGATCTCGGTCCGGCCATGGCGACGCTGGCCCTGGCGGACTACGCCCAGCCCGGGCTGACAAGCCGCTTCGTGTCGAACGTCGACCCGATCGACCTCTACGCCGCCACGCACGACCTCGACCCGGCCACGACGCTCTTCGTCGTCAGCTCCAAGACCTTCACAACACTCGAAACCCTGACCAACGCGGCGGCCGCGCGCGATTGGCTGCTGGCCGGGCTCGGTTCGGCGGCGGGGACGGACGCCGTGGCCAAGCATTTCGTGGCGGTGTCGACCAACGCCAAGGCGGTGGCCGAGTTCGGCATCGACACCGACAACATGTTGGAGTTCTGGGATTGGGTCGGCGGCCGCTACTCGTACGACTCGGCGATCGGTTTCTCGCTGATGGTGGCGATCGGGCGGCAGGCCTTCGGCGAGATGCTCTTCGGCTTCCACGCCATGGACGAGCACTTCCGGACCACGCCGCTCGAGCAAAACCTGCCGGCCATCCAGGGCATGCTCAACGTCTGGTACAACAACTTCTTCGGGGCCCAGACGCACGCCGTCCTGCCCTACAGCCATCGGCTGGCGCGCTTCCCGGCCTACCTGCAGCAACTGACGATGGAGTCGAACGGGAAGTCCGTCCGGCTCGACGGCACGCCCGTGGAGGGCCAGACGGGCGAGATCTTCTGGGGTGAGCCCGGGACGAACGGGCAGCACGCGTTCTACCAGTTGATCCACCAGGGCACGAAGTTGATCCCGGCCGACTTCATCGCCTTCGCCGAGGCCACACACGACACCGGCGACCAGCAGGACCTGCTGATGGCGAACTGCCTGGCCCAGACGAAGGCGCTCGCTTTCGGGAAGACGGCCGAGGAAATCGCGGCGGAGGGAACGCCGGCCGCGGTGGTGCCGCACAAGGTGATGCCGGGCAACCGTCCGAGCTCCACCATCCTGGCCCCCAAGGTCACGCCTTCGGTCCTCGGCCAGCTGGTTGCGCTCTACGAGCACACGGTCTTCGTCGAGGGCACGATCTGGGAGATCGACTCGTTCGACCAGTGGGGCGTCGAGCTGGGCAAGGTGATGGCCAAGGAGCTGGCGCCCCTCCTCACCGGTACGACCGCCCCCGACCTGGCGGGGCAGGACCCATCGACGGCCGCACTGGTACGCCAGTACCGAGGGCTGCGCGGTCGGCCCGTCTGAGCGGGTCCGGGCGCGCGAGCGGGGCCCGGATTGCTCCAGACCCCGCTGCGTGTCGCGCAGGACAAGCGAAAGTCCCTGTCACCCTGGTCCGAATTGGTGTCGACCGAGCCCCGGGTCTTCCACGACGGCCGTCGAGTGGAGGGCTGACACGCAATGCGTCAGCGCCGGCGGCGTCTCCTTCGCGAACTCCTCACCGCACAGCTTGCGACCGAGTGGTTGCAACGGCGTGACATCGACGTGGCAATGGGGCCGGTCGGGCCGTAACCCCGTGGCGTGAGCCCGTCCGGATGCCCTATTGGAGGCCCGACAACCCGTGCAGCGGCTGGCTCGGCATCAGTCCACGCCATGCACTCGGGAGCTTGAGCGCGAGGCGTTGGAGCTCCTCGAGATGTTGGGCCGAGAGCGCCTCGAGGCGCTTGCGGCCAGCCGCCGTCAGCCGCAGCCGGACCAGGCGGTGGTCGTCCGGGTCGCGCGCCCGCTCCACCAGGCCGGCCGCATCCGCCCGGTCGATCAGCCCGACCGCGCTGTGGTGGCGCAGGAGGAGGTAGTCGGCCAGCTCGCCGATCGTGGGCCCACGGGGATGTGCGTGGCCGCGGATGGCGAGCAACAGCTGGTGCTGCGCGGGGGTCAACCCCGCCTCCTCGGCCTGCTGTTCGCTCCACCGGAGGAAGCGTCGCAATCCGGTCCGCAGCGTCAGAAGGTCCTCGTAGTCGGCATCCGTCAGACGCATCGTGTCACGATATCATCGCCTCACGATAGATCTACGGATGGTGCGAACGAGCAATGGCGGTCGGCGTTCCGAAGGGCAGGCGGTGCGGGACATCGGCACGGACAGAGCAGACTGATCAGGTGCGCCGTGCCATCGTCGGCTTCGAGAGCGACGAGGTGGGGGACTGGGTCGCCCTGCTCGAATGCGGCCACCGCCAGCACGTGCGCCATCGTCCCCCGTGGCGGGAGCGTCCGTGGGTCATGACTTCCGAGGGTCGCCGG
>DASZLL010000107.1:0-18040 GCA_035552395.1 Acidimicrobiales bacterium | reverse complement strand
GCGGTAGAAGCGCTCGAAGATGCGGTCGAGGTCGCGGGCGGGGATCCCGACGCCGTGGTCCTGCACCGAGAGCCGGACGTTGTCGCGCTCTTCGATGCGCCAGTTCGGGGAGCCGGCCGAGGTGGTCTCCATCGGGCCCGTGCTGGCGGGGTCGATCTTCTCCGCCTCGAGACCCGCCCCCGCCGCGAGCGGCGCCGGCGGCGGCGCGGTCGAGCCGGTCGCGGGTGGGGCGAGGCCGGATTCCTCGTCGGGCCGCGTGTCCTGCTCGAGGATCTCAGGCGTGAACACCGGCTCGACCGGGCCGTCCTCGCCGGGTCCCGGCGCCGCCCCGTCGTCTTTGTGCGTCGTCACCGCGGCCTGGCCCGAGGCCGGCGTCTCGTCGGGCGCGCGCCCGTCGGTCGCTTCGGCCGCTTCGGCGGCCGCTCGACGCGCGGCCAGCGACGGGTGATCGAGGTTGGGGTTGGTGCGCTGGACGGCGCCGGTCACCACGACCTTCGAGTTGTCGTAGGAGTAGGTGATGGCGTTCTCCAAGAGGGCGTGCATGGCCGAGACAAGCTGGCGACGGTCCCCCATGATGGCGACGGCGGGTGACGGCTCCTGCAGCACGATCTCGATGCCCCGCTGGTCGGCGGTGGCCCGCACCCGCTCGACGGCGTCGGCCATGACGAGGTTGACCAGCACCGGCTCACGAGGCGGAGCCTCCTCGGACTCGATGCGCGAGAGGTCGAGCAGGTCGTCGATGATGCGGCTCACCCGGAAGGCCTCGTTGTGGATGCGCCCGGCCAGGCGCTGGGCGACCTGGGGATCGGGCTCGGACACCAGTGTCTCGGCCAGCAGACCGAGCGCCCCCATCGGCGTCTTGAGCTCGTGGCTGACGTTGGCCACGAAGTCGCGGCGGATCTCCTCGAGCCGACGGCGCTCGGAGATGTCCTCGATCAGCGCGATGACGCCGAGGGGCCGGCGGCCGTCGTCGATCTGACGGGCGCGCACCTGCAGCGTGCGGCGGGGCGGGCCGTAGAGGTCGAGCGTGCGTTCCGCGGAACCCTCGTGCCAGGCGTCCTCGAGAACCTCGGTCACCGCCTGGGCGGCGAGGGCGTCACCGTGGCGGCTGACCATCAAGGCATTGGCGCGGCCGTTGCGATAGATCACCGTGCCGTTCTCGTCACAGAGCACGACGCCCTGGGTGAGCGTGTCGAGCGAGCGCCGCAGCCGGATGGCGTCCGAGCTGGACTCGGTGACGGCCTGGGCGGCGCCGCCCGTCACCTGCTCGAGGTAGGCCAGGGAGGTCTCGATGTTGTTCTCGTCCTCGGGCGGATCGAGGCCGAGGCGGGTGCCGAGGGCGGCCAGGCGTTGGCTGATGGCCCTGCTCCGCGCTCGGCGGCCGAGCAGGGCCGCCACCACGCCGACGAGCACGCAGACGGCGACAGCCGCCGCGATGAAGATGATCTCCTGAGTCTGGCTCAGGGTGACTTCAGCTATTGCGCTCATCGGTAACGCCCCCAATATGACAGGCGGGAGTGGGCGGAGCGAACGACCCGCCCCGCGGTCAGTGGACCGCCGGCCGGTGGCGGCGGGGGCAGCTGCGGTCTGTGCTGGGCATCTAGGCGGGCGGCCACGTGGTCGTACCGCCGCTCCCACCGGGCCGGTCGTGCCGGCGGCGCCGGCAGCTCGGACTGCAACGCAGGATTGCGTTGTCGCGTGGCGAGAGATCGCGGAATTGGCTCGCGCGGAATCGGCCAGCGCGGCCGAACCGTTCTCCGCCGAACGCGGTTCCGGACAGCCCGGAGCCCGCAATCGCGACGGAGGGCACCCCAATGGTCGTGTGGCACCTGGCCGATGTCTCGCTCAACCCGAGTGTGAACGCGTTACCCGGCGGGGGGACACTCCAAGAGCTCACCAACGGCCTCGGCGCCTGGGCGCTGATCGCTGCGTTGGCGGGCTTGTTGGTCGGTGCGGCGGCCTGGGCGCTTGGGGTGCACTCGCAGAACTTCCAGCAGACAATGGTGGGCCGCCGGGCCGTGCTGGTGTCGGGGTTGGCCGCGCTCTTGATCGGCGCGGCGCCGCCGATCATCAATTTCTTCTTCCACACCGGCACGGCGCTGCACTGAGCGCGGCACGTCGCGCGGCACCTCGTCAACGCTTCTGACATCGGTTCGGTCACCGTCCTCATGCAAGCCGCCGGTTGTACGGGGCTCGACGTGCTCAACCCGGTCTGCCAGATCGGCAGCATCGGGGGCTCGCTCGCCACGTCGGGGTTCGAGTCGGTCCTCAACGGGATCAGCCAGTGGGTGGCGAGCGGCGCCGAGTGGCTGCTCGGCCAGATCGGCGACGTCCTCGTCTCGACGACGAGCATCGACGTCGGCGCTACCTGGTTCCGCACCCACTACGGCCAGATGACGGCGCTGGCCGGCGTCGTGATCCTGCCCATGCTCCTGCTGTCGACGCTGCAGGCGGTGCTGCGCCAGAACCCGGGGCAGCTGGTGCGGACGTATCTCGTGCAGTTGCCGCTCGCGCTGTTACTGGCGGTCGTCGCAATCCAAATCGTGATCCTGTCTCTCTCGGCGACCGACACCATGAGCGACGCGATTGCGGGCGGGAGCGGGGCCGATGTGGCCACCCTGCTCTCGACAGTGACCAAGGGGCTCGTGGCGGCGGCGGCGGATCCGTCCATCGCGAGCTTCGTGCTGCTGCTGATTGCGCTTCTGATCGCCGTGGCCGCCTTCGTGTTGTGGCTCGAGCTGCTCATCCGCGCCGCCGCCGTGTACGTCGCCGCCCTCTTCCTCCCACTCGCCATGGCGACGCTCGTCTGGCCGGCCGTGTCGCATTGGTGCCGGCGCTTGGTGGAGACGTTGGCCGCGCTCATCTTGTCCAAGTTCGTCATCGTCGCCACCCTCAGCCTGGCCGCAGGCGCCGTGGCGTCGGGGGCCTCGGGAAGGCCGAACAGCGGCGGCTTCTCCGCGGTGCTGGCGGGCGGCGCGTTGCTCGTCATGGCGACCTTCGTCCCCTTCGCAATCCTGCGGTTGATCCCGGCGATCGAGGCGGGCGCGGTCGGGCATCTCGATGGCCTGCGCCAGCGCGGCACCGCGACCGCGTCCGCGCCGGTGCGCACCGCGGCGCGCCACGCGCTCCACGCGGGGCTGACGGCCGCCGGCGACGCGCGGCACATGGCCCAGGCCGCGGCGGGTGCGCTCGGGGGCGCAAGTTCGGGGTCGGCCGGCGGGTCCGCCTTGGGATCGGGATCTTCGTCGGAGTCAGAGGGTGGCGGGGACGAAACCGAGGCGACGCCCGAGAACGGTGGGATCATCCCCGGCGCCGACGGGATGGGGAAGGGCGATCCGAACTCGCAACGGATTTGGGACGAGTCCATGGCGGAAGGCCTCGAGCTCCCGCCGCGAGGTCCCAAACCCACCGTCGGGTGGACCGGGGGTGACGACGATGCCGCGCCATCGGACAGCGCAGGGGCGGCCGGCGCGACGGCCGGCACGGCCGGCACCGCCGCCGGTGGCTCGACGGTCGGCCCGCTTGCGCCGACGCAGCTCCCGGCCCCGCCAACCCGGCGGCCGCGACCGCCCGAACGGCCCCCCACGGGACCGGCTACGCCCGCCGACGCGTGGAAGTGGGAGGGCGTGCCCCCCGGGCGCGGCTTCATGCACCCAGTCGAGCCGGGGAAGCATCGCTTCTATATCGATTACGACGAGCACGGCCCGAAGATGGTTGGGCTCGGTCCGGTGTGGCCGCCTGATGAAGAGGAGGCCGGCAAGTGAGCGGGCCGGGCGGGGCGCGCTATCGCTTCGGTCCCCGCGAACGAGGCGGCTCGCTGGCGGGCTGGCGGCCGGGTCAGATCCTCACCGTTGCGGTCGGGCTGATCTTCGGTGTGCTCGTGCTGCGTGCAGAACCCAACGCGGCGGGGGTGGCGACGTCGGTCGGGGTGCTCGTGCTCTTTGGTGCCATGGCCACCGTGCCGGTGGCCGGCCGCACCGGGGACGAGTGGCTGCCTGTTGTCGTCTGCTGGTCGGCGCGGCGGACGCGTGCGCCGGGCGGACGGGGTGGATCGAGTGGGCCGAGCGGACGCGGGCGCGCCATGGGCGCACTACGCGGCGTGCGGCTGTTGCGGGCGGGCTGGCAGGACATGGGCGTCGTGCACGACCGGGCGGCGCGCACGCTCACTGCCGCAGTGTCGCTGCGCGGGCGCAGCTTCGCCCTTCTCGGGCCGGACGAGCAGGACCGCCGGGTGGGGGCGTGGGCCTCGGTGCTCGCCTCGCTGGCCCGCGAGGGGTCGCCGGTGCACCGGGTGCAGTGGGTGGCGGCGTCGTTCCCCGACGATGGGCGCGGTGTCCATGCATACGTGGCGTCCGAGTCCGTTGCCGGCTCTGGGTCCGCCTGCACCGCGTCCTACGACGCCCTCCTGGCCGACATGGACTCGCACGCCTGTGCGCACGACGTGGTGCTGGCGCTGCAGGTGCGGCTGACCCGCTCGGTCGAGGTGGGCTGCGCCGCGCTGGCCCGCGAAATGGGCTCGCTCGTGCGTCTGCTGGCCGACGCCGACGTGCAGGTGGAGGCCGTCCTCGGCGCGGAGGACCTGGCCTGCCAGCTGTTGCGCACCTACGAGCCGGACGCCGCCAACACGGTCGGGGCAACGGCGGAGGACCCCTGGCCGATGGCGATGGAAGAGAGTTGGTCGACGGTGCGGGTCGACGGCATGGTGCACGCAACGTTCTGGGTGGCCGAGTGGCCGCGTATCGAGGTGCGGAGCGACTTCTTGGCCCCGCTCCTTCTGGGCTCGGCCCGCTCGACGCTCGCCGTGGTGATGGCGCCGCTCGGATCGGATGCCGCCGTGCGCAAGGTCGAGGCCTCGCGCACTGCGGACCTGGCGGATTCGGAGCTGCGCCGCCGCGGCGGTTTCGTCTCGACGGCGCGCCACGCCCGCGAGTCCGAGGTGCTGGCGCGGCGCGAGGCGGAGCTCGCCGAGGGCCACGCGTCGTTCCGCTATTCGGGCTTCGTGACCATCTCGGCGGCGAACCACGAGGACCTGGCCACGGCGTGCGACGCCGTGCAGCACGCGGCCGGGCAGAGCCGGCTGGCCCTGCGCCGCCTCTACGGCGACCAGGCGTCGGCCTACACGTGCACACTGCCGCTGTGCCGCGGGTTGCGCTGAGCCTGCGGGGAAGCGTGCCCCTACCATGGCCGCCATGCCCGGCGCCGACGACGGTCATGACGACTTCGTGCTGCCCCGCATCCCGGCCTCGGCGGGGGGACTGATCTTCGACGGGTCCGGGCGGCTGCTCATCGTCAACCCGACCTACAAGAAGCACTGGACGATTCCCGGCGGGATCATGGAGGCGAACGGCGAGACGCCGTGGGAGGGGTGCCGCCGCGAGGTGCGCGAGGAGGTCGGGCTCGACGTCACGCGCGGCCGGCTCGTCGCCGTCGACTTCCTGCGGCCACGGCGCACCGACGCCGGCGGGATGCGATTCCTCTTCGATTGCGGCGTCATGAGCGACGAGGAGCTCGCGGGTATCTCTTTGCAGGAGGAGGAGCTGTCCGAGTACCGCCTCGCCGAGATGGCCGACGCGCTCGAGAAACTGAGCGGCCCGTTGCGCCGACGCGTCGGCGAGGCACTCGGGGTGGGTCCGGGCGAGACGGTCTACCTGGAGGACGGGCTGGCAGTCTGAGCGCGCCGGCCGCCCGTAATTTGCGCCCCCGGAGTCCGGCCGCCCGAATCGGTCCGGCCGTCGGACCCGGCCGTCCCCCCTACAAGAGCGAGGCCCCTGCAGAGGGTGCCGCGGGAGGTTGGGGGTGTGTAAGGCGAAATGCTGCGCGCTGCGTCGCGAAATGCGCAGCAACGCGAGCCTGGGGTTCACGTCACGCCAGCCGGGAACGGAGCGGGAAGCGAGCTACGACGCCAGCCCAATGTCGAGCGGCGCAGCCCGGACGAAGTAGACCGCCGTCGCGATCAGGAGCCCAGTGGCGAGGCCGAGGGCCCAGCCGGGATGCACGTGGACCTCGAAGACGGCCCCCACCAGCGCACCGCCGAACAAGCTCAGCACGGAGGCGGCACGGTGTGCCGCGTTGGGGTTGGCACCACCACCGAACGTCGATTCGGACGCCAGTCCCGTGAGGGTCATGGTGACGACGGTCGTGTTCATGTCGGCGACGGCCATGCGGCGCACCACCGCAATGCGCATGCCCATCGAGAAGGCCAGCAGGGCGATCACGGTGTAGCGCGACCACCCGACGCCGACCACCGCCACCGTTCCGCCGATGATCGCCGCGACCGCCGTGAACCCCGCCTCGATGGCAACGGCCCAAACCAGTAGTTCACGGCGCGGCTGCACCGCGAGCGCGAGGCGCCCGCCGACGATGGCGCCCCCCACGAAGCAACCCAGCGAGCACAGGTTGGCGGCAAGGGAGAACCCGGGGGCACCGGCGATGGCGAGGCCGACCAGGACGACGTTGCCCGTCATGTTGGCGGTGAAGACGTGGCCGAGCCCGAGATAACTCACGGCATCGACGATGCCGCTCACCACCGTGAGCAGGGCGAGGGACACCACGAGGGGTTGGGGCGGACGATCCGGTTCGCTCATATGCGCTCCACCTTCTTGGCGACCATTTACTCCGGCCGATCGTCAACGTAACGGAGGCGGCTGGCCACGGGGCCGACCGTTCACCGGCATGAGGGAACGCATGCCGCGGTTGCCGGCCCACCAGGTGACGACGCGCAACCTGGGCGCCGCCTACCCGTTCATCGCCGAGGCGGGGCTGGGCCAGCGCGGCGTGGTCATCGGCGACGACCTGCTCGGCGGGTCCTTCGTCTTCGACCCGTTCGAGCTGTACGCGGCCGGGGTGGTGTCCAACCCCAACATGGTCGTCTTCGGCCAGATCGGGCGCGGCAAGAGCGCGTTCGTCAAGAGCTTCCTCTGGCGCCAGGCCGTCTTCGGCCGCCGCGCCTGGGTCGTCGACCCCAAGGGCGAGTACGGCGACCTGGCCGACGCCTGGGGCGTGCGCCCGGTGGCACTGCGGCCGGGCGGGACCATCCGTCTCAACCCGCTCGATGGCGGGCCGGAGGCCGGGGCCGGGGGCCGCGAGGGCGTCGACGCCACGGCACGGCGCCGGACGGAGCTCCTCGCCTCGCTGGCCAGCGCGTGCCTGGGCCGGAGCCTGGCGCCACGCGAGCGGGCTGCCCTGGCAGCCGCGCTGAGTGACACGGTGGCGCTGGCCGGCCTGGAGAACCCGACCGTCCCCCAGGTGGTCGAGGCGCTGCTGGACCCGAGCGCCGAGGCGGCGCGCTCGTTGCGCACCGAGCGGCGCGACCTGCTCGAGGACGGGCGCGACGTCGCGCTCGAGCTGCGCCGGTTGGTGCACGGCGACCTCTGCGGCATGTTCGACGGGCCGACGACACCGGGTCTCGATCTCTCGGCGCCCCTCGTCGTCCTCGACCTCTCCGCGCTCTACACCTCGGCCGCGCTCGGCGTGCTCATGGCGTGCGCCACGGCCTGGCTCCAGGCCGCCCTCGCCCGCACCGCGGGTCTCGACGGCGGCCCCGCACCCGCCACCTCGGGCGGGCGGTTCTTCCTGGTGGTCGACGAGGCCTGGGCGATCTTGTCCAACCTCGGCGTCGCCCGCTGGCTGCAGTCCTCATGGAAGCTCTCGCGCGCCTTCGGCGTCTCCAACGTCGCCGTGCTCCACCGCGTGTCGGACCTCCGCTCCGTCGGTGCGTCGGACTCCGAGCAGGTGGCGCTGGCCCAGGGTCTGCTGGCCGACTCTGAGACACGCGTCGTCTACGCGCAGTCACCGGGCGAACTCGAGGCGGCCTCGGAGCTGCTCTCGCTCTCGGACACCGAGTCGGACCTCCTGCCACAGTTGCGCCGCGGCATCGCTCTGTGGAAGGTCGGGCAGCGGTCGTTCCTGGTGCAGCACCGCCTCAGCGCGCTCGAGCGCCACATCGTCGACACCGACGCGGCCATGACGGGTGCCGCGCCATGACCGGCCTCACCGCGGAGGTGGTGCCCTTGGCGGTCGGGGCGGTGCTGCTGGCCGGCATCTCGTCGCGCGACCTGGCACGGTGGGCGCCTGGCCGCCGCCCGGGCCCCCCTCGACGCGGGGCCCGCTGGGCCCGCCGGGGCGACCTGCGGGCGCTGCGGGTGCGGGCCGCGCCGGCACCACCGGGCCGCCTCCTCCTCGGCGTGCTCCCCGGCGGCCTCGCCGCCGCGATCGGGCCCGCCGCCGCGATCGCGGCCGAACCGGGCCAATCGCTCGTGGTGGTCGGCCCGACCCAGAGCGGCAAGACCACCTCACTGGCCGTGCCGGCGATCTTGAGCTGGCCGGGGCCGGTGTTGGCCGCCAGCGTGAAGACCGACCTGTTGCGCGACACCCAGGCGGCACGGGCGCGCCGCGGCCGCGTCTGGCGTATCGACCCGACCGGGTGCACCGGCGTCGCAGGCGACGAGTGGTCTCCCCTCGGAGGCTGCGGTGACTGGCGGCAGGCATGCGCGGTCAGCACCGACTTGTGCCAGGCGGCGAAGGCGGATGGGACGACGGGGGACGGTGAGTTCTGGTACGCCACCGCGGCCAAGCTCCTCGCGCCGCTCTTCTACGCCGCCGCGCTGGACCGGCGGACAATGGCCGACGTCGTGCGCTGGGTGGACACCCAGGAGGTCGGCGAGGTGGCCGCCGTGTTGGAGCAGTCCGGCGCGCCCGAGGCGCTCGACGCGGCGCGCGCCACGTGGTGCCGCGACGATCGCACGCGCAGCTCGGTGTACACAACGGCCGAGACGGTGCTCGCACCCTTCGCGCACGGGACCGCGACGCCGGCCAGCTCCCGGACGTCAACGCCGTCGCCCACGCCGATGACCCCCGCCCGATTCGAACCGGCGCAGCTGATGGGCGGCACCGACACCTTGTATCTGTGCGCGCCGGCGCACGACCAGCGCCGGCTACGCGGCTATTTCACCGCACTGACCGCGCAGGTACTGACCCACGCGTTCGAGACCGCCACCCGCGCCGCGCAGCCGCTCGATCCTCCGCTGCTCGTCGTCCTCGACGAGGCGGCGCACATCGCCCCGTTGGCCGAGCTCGATGCGCTCGCCGCCACCTGCGCGTCCCACGGCATCCAGCTGGTGACGATCTGGCAGGACCTCGCCCAGGTGCGCGGGCGCTACGGGACGCGGGCACCGACCGTGCTCAACAACCACCGGGCCAAGCTCTTCCTGCCCGGCATCGCGGACCCGGACACGCTCGACTACGCCAGCCGCCTGGTCGGCGACGAGGAGGTGACCCAGCCCTCGGTCACGCGTGACCCGACGGGGCGGCGCTCTACGACGTCGACGACCGGCCCGCGCCGGCTGCTGCCGCCCGAAGAACTGCGGTGCCTCCCGCGCGGCCAGGCCGTGCTCGTCTATGGCACCCTGCCCCCGGTCCGCCTGCGGCTGCGGCCGTGGTGGGTGGGGACGAAGGGGGCTACGCGGCCAGCTCGACCGGCGTCACGTCGATGGTGACGATGCGGTCGTCGCGCAAAACCATGAGCGAGTGCGTGCGGCCGATGGCGTCCGCCTTCATGAGGCGCTGCAGGTCGCCGGTTCCCTCCGTCACGGTGCCGTCCACGGACAAGATGGTGTCGGTCGGCCGCAGGCCCGCCCGTTCGGCCGGGCTGCCCGATGGCACCTCGATCACGCCCACGCCGCTCTTCTGCCCGAGCTCCTCGGCCCGCCGGGGCGACAAGGGCCGACCACCGCCGACGACCCCGAGATAGGCGCGCCGCACGCGGCCCTCGCGCAGCAACGTCGCCACGATGTCGAGCGTCGTCGCGTTGACCGGCACGGCCAGGCCAAGGCCCATCCCGGCCAGCGCGGTGTTGACGCCGACGAGCCGGGCCCGCGAGTCCACGAGCGCGCCGCCCGAATTCCCGGGGTTCAGCGCCGCGTCGGTCTGGATCACGTTCTCGACGACCCGTCCGCCCGAGGGCAACGAGCGCCCGAGCGCGCTGACGACACCGGCGGTCACCGAGCCGGCGAAGCCGTGCGGGTTGCCGACCGCCACGACGAGTTGGCCCACCCGCAGGCCGTCGGCGTTCCCGAGTTCGACCTGGGCGAGCCCGGAGGCGGCGACGCGCAAGACGGCCAGGTCCGAGAGCGGGTCGCGCCCGACCAGCTCGAAGGGCGCCTCGTGCCAGTCGGCGAAGACGGCCGTGCCCCGATCGGCGCCGGCGACGACGTGCGCCGAGGTCAGCAGGTAGCCGTCGGCGGCGAGGACGACCGCGCTGCCGGCGCCCTCGCGGCCGCGGGCGGCGACGCGCAACGAGGCGACGGAGGGGACGATGCGATCGGCGACCGAGACGACGATCTCCGAGTAGGCGTCGAGCGCCTCTCGCTCCAACGGCTCGGTCGGGGCAAGGAGGTCGGTCATATCTCGCTCGGTCCTCCCACGCGCACCTGCTCGACGCCGGCCAACGCCTCGCGCAGCTCGGCCAGCCAGTCGGCCTGGTGCCGCTCCACCAACTTCACGCACCAGGCGAGCGCCTCGCTGCGGCTGCGCGCGATCCCGGCCTCGATGAGCGTGGCCAGCACGGCCCGCTCGCGCAGGCGGAGGCGGGTCATGACGGGCGCGTTGTGCGTGGTGAAGAGGGTGGTGGCGCCGTCGTGCCCGACGCCCCATGAGACGGGGCGACCGAAGCGCGCCTCGGCCTGCCGGGCGATGGCCATGCGTTCCTGGCGGCTCGACTCACGGAAGGCGTCGGCCCCCTGCCCCGCCGGCAGAACCCCGACGACAAGGATCTCCTCCTCGTCCACCTCGACCGAAGGGGAACCGCTGAACCACCCGTCCGGGACGCTGGCCTCGATAAATGCTGCGATCTCGTCACTCATAGTTACGAGATTACATACTTACGCCCTTGCACCATGCAGGTGACGCGCCCACCGAGCCGCCCGATCCCCGATCAGCGAGCCCGCGCCCCACTGGCCGCGGCCCGACCCTCGAGGAGCGCCCTCTCCGCCTCGTTGCTGGCCAGGCCGGCGGCAACCGACCACACCTCGGCGGCCTCACCGAAGCGACCGAGCCGGTCGAGCAGGTCGGCCCGCACGCTGAAGAGCAGGTGGTAGTGCGCCAGCGCGCCGGTGGCGACGAGCATGTCCACGTGAGGCAAGGCGGCCTCGGGCCCCGACGCATAGGAGATCGCCACGGCGCGGTTCAGTTCCACCACCGGCGACGACACCGTGCGCGCCAGCTCGGTGTACAGCGCCACCAGGCGCGCCCAATCGGTTTCCGACGGGCCGAACGAGCGGGCGTGGCACGAAGCGATCGCTGCCTGGAGCGCGTAGGGGCCGCGCGGCGATGCCAGCGACTCCGCCTGCGCCAGTGCCGCTTCGCCCCGGTTGATATGCAGCGCGTCCCACGAACGCCGGTCCTGGTCGAACAGCAGTACCGGGGCACCCGACGACGCCGTGCGGGCCCGCAGGCGTGACGACTGGAACTCCATCAGCGCGACCAGGCCGTGCACCTCGGCCTCGTCGGGGGCCAGCGCGGCCAACCCTCGCCCGAGCCGCAGCGCCTCGGCGCAGAGCTCGGGGCGCAGCCACTCCTCGCCCGAGGTCGCCGAATAGCCCTCGTTGTAGATGAGGTAGATGACTTCGAGCACGGCGCCGAGCCGCGCCGCGCGGTCCTCGCCGACGGGGACCTCGAAGGGCACGCCCGCTTGGGCGATCGTCTTCTTGGCGCGCCCGATGCGCTGGGCGACGGTCGCCTCGGGCTCCAGATACGCCCGGGCGATCTCGGGCACGGTGAGCCCCCCGACCAGTCGCAACGTGAGGGCGACCCGGGCCGGCACCGAGAGCACCGGGTGGCACGCCACGAAGATCAAACGGAGGCGGTCGTCCTCGATCTCATCGTCGAACGTGCCGTCGCCGTCGCCGTCGCCGCCAACGCCAACGACCACACCGCTGCCGTCGTCAGCGTCGCCAACCCCAACACCCGACGACCCAACCTCCAGAGACCGCCCCACCTCGATGTACTTCGAAGCCAGCACGCGGTCACGCCGGAACCGGTCGATCGCCTTGTGCTTGCCCACGGCGGTGAGCCAGGCGCCAGGGTTGCGCGGCGTGCCCTCCAAAGGCCACTGGCGCAGCGCGTCGACCAACGAGTCCTGCGCCAGCTCCTCGGCCAGCCCGAGGTCCCCTCCGCACGCGCGGGCCAGCGCCGCCACGACCCGGGGGAACTCGATGCGGAAGACCGCCTCCACCGCGGCAGTCGAATCGGTGGCCGACACGCCACCGATTCAACCACCACGTCGTGGTACCGCACCGTCTGGCGAAGACGGCCTATTCGGGCCCCGAGACGGGACGGACCCGCACCTCGCCCTCGCCCAGCACGCCGATGAAGCGCTTCGACCACTCGACCGCCTCGTCGATGTCGCGGCACTCCATGAGCGCCCAACCGCCGACAATCTCCTTCGCCTCGGCGAACGGCCCGTCGACGACGCTGAACTCGCCGTTCTTGAGGCTGATCTTGACGCCCTCGGACGTCGGCGAGATGCCGCCGGTAGCGACGATGACACCGGCCGAGATGGCCTCCTGCACGAACTTGCCCATCTCCTCGTAGAGCTCGGGACGGGGCGGCTCGGTGGGGGTCTCGGCCTCGTTGGCCAGGGTGTAACCCAGGAATCGCATGGTGGTGCTCCTTGTCTCGGTGGGGCGCCGATCGCCTCACTCTGACAGAAGCGTCGAACGGCCCGCCGCAGAATCGACACGCCGACGGCGAACTTTTGGATTTCTTCGCGGTGACGCCCCCTCGGGGCATGGCCGCCGCCCCGGATGCGCCGGACCGGTCCCGGCGGCCAGCGTCGTTTCCACTCCCCACCTGCCGCCTTGACCGCGCGCAAGGGCCGTTCGTACTCTCCCCAGCAACACTCACGTCAAGACCAGGGGGCCGAGATGTCCAATCAGCGTGGATCCGGAGAGGTCCGCATGCTCATCGAGGGCGAGCTCGTCGAGGCCGCCTCGGGCAAACGTTTCGAGAACATCAACCCGGCCACCGAAGCGGTGCTGGGCGAGGTGGCCGACGCCTCGGCCGAGGACATGCGACGCGCCATCACGGCCGCCCGCACGGCCTTCGACCAGACGGATTGGTCGACCAACCGCGCCCTGCGCCAGCGCTGCCTCGAACAGCTGCACGATGCGCTCGACTCCGAGCGCGAAGAGCTGCGCGAAGAGATCATCGCCGAGGTGGGATCGCCGCGCATGATGACGTACGCCGCCCAGGTCGACTGGCCGCTCACCGACGCGCTGAAGTGGCCGGCCAAGATGATCGACGAGTTCCCCTTCGAGCGCACGCTGCCCGACTCCGAGATGATGGGGATGGCCAGTCGGCGCGCCGTCTACAAGGAGCCGATCGGCGTCATCGGCGCCATCATCCCGTGGAACTACCCCGTCGAGGTCACGCTCAACAAACTGGGACCGATCCTGGCCACGGGGAACACGGTCATAATCAAGCCTGCGCCCGACACGCCGTGGAACGCCACCCGACTGGGTCGCCTGGTGGCCGAGAAAACGGACATCCCGGCCGGCGTGGTGAACGTCGTCACGTCGTCCGATCACCTGGTGGGCGAGGAGCTGACGGTCTCGCCTGAGGTCGACTTGATCTCGTTCACCGGCTCGACGGCCACGGGCAAGCGGATCATGGAGAAGGGTGCGCCCACGCTGAAGCGGGTGTTCCTCGAGCTGGGCGGCAAGTCGGCCATGATCGTCTGCGACGACGCCGACTTCGCGTCGATCGTGCCGGGCGGCGCGATGGTCTGCGTCCACGCCGGGCAGGGCTGTGCCATGCAGACCCGCATGCTGCTCCCTCGCTCGCGTTATGACGAGGGCGTCGAGCTGATCACCGCGGGCATGGCGGGGGTGCCCTACGGCGACCCCGGGACCGACGACGGCGTCCTCATGGGCCCAGTTGTCAGCGCGAGGCAACGCGACCGGATCCTGGGCTACATCGCCAAGGGCCAAGAGGAGGGCGCAAAGCTCGTCTTCGGCGGGGGCCGCCCCGCCCACCTCCCCAAGGGGTACTTCGTCGAGCCCACCCTCTTCGTCGACGTCGACAACTCCATGACGATCGCCCAGGAGGAGATCTTCGGCCCCGTGCTCTGCGTCATTCCCTACGAGGACGACGACGACGCGGTCAGGATCGCCAACGAGAGCGCGTACGGCCTCTCGGGTGGCGTCTTCTCTGCCTCAGAAGAGCGCGCCACTTCCATCGCCCGGCGCATCCGCACCGGCTCCATCGGGGTGAACGGCGGTCTCTGGTACGGCGCCGATTCGCCCTACGGCGGCTACAAGGCCAGCGGCATCGGGCGCCAGTGCGGCATCGAGGGCTTCGAGCAGTACCTCGAGACCAAGGCCATCGCCTGGCCCGGCGGCTGACGCCTCCCCGTCCCGGCGGGTCAGCGCAGCGGACGACCCGGCATCGGCTGGACTAAGCCGACCACTCGGCCACCAGTTCGTCCACGGTGGCCAGGCGGGCGACGTAGGCCAGGCTGTGCTTGAGCACCGACGCGTGGTGCGCCGCCGGCGTGCCGACGGAGGCGTCGGTGGCCACGGTGACGCCGAAGTTCTCGTCGGCCGCTCCTACCGCGACGAGGAGGACGGCCAGGTTGGTCGACACGCCGGCCACGATCACCTCGTCGATCCCGAGGTTGCGCAGCATGGCCAGCACCTCGGTCCGGTGGACCGGCGAGATCCCTTGGTGCCGCGGCAGCACCAGGTCGTCGGGTCCGACGCCGATCTCGGCGATCACCTCCATGGCCGGGTGGTCTGCGCTCCAGTCCGATGTCGAGGACGTGGCGCGCACGAGGGGCGCGCGGCGGCTGGCCGTCCGCCCACCCGCCAGCGGCAGGTAGGTCAGGTGCACCACCCGCGCCCCGGCGGCTCGGGCACCGGCGGCGAGCCGGCCCATCGCGGCGCGGGCCGGGCCGGCCGCCTCGGCCAACGCCGGCAGCACGGAGAGATCGCCGATCACGCCGCGCTGGCACTCAATGAAGAGGACGGCGCTCTGGCCGGGGTCGCTCACGGGTTGCATTGTCTGGACGGACAGCGTCGGGTAAACCCCTACGCCACGACCCCCGACACCTTGAGCTGCATCACCTCGTCGGTGTCGTAGCCGATGGAGCTGAGGATCTCATCGCAGTGCTCGTTGAATTCGGGCGCCCGCCTGGGTGGTGCGGGCTCGCCGGCGAATTGCACCGGCGTGGTCACGAGCTTGAACTCCGTGCCGTCGCTCGTCGCCGTGTCGCCGAGGTAGCCGTTGGCCTCGACCTGGGGGTCCGTCGTGAGCTCGAGGCTGTCCTGGGCGAAGGCCCACTGGCCCTCGAAGGAGTCCAGGCGCGCGCGCCACTCGCTGAGAGGCGCCGACAGGAAGATCTCGGTCAGGATGCCGCGCGCCTCCTTGGCGTTGGCGGTCAACTGCTCTTGCGAGTTGAACCGTTCGTCGGTGATGAGGTCCTCTCGCCCGAGAACCTTGCACGCGTTGGGCCAGTATTTGTAACCCTGCAGACAGGTGAAGGCGAGGAACTTGGCGTCCTGGGTCTGGTAGGTGCCCACCAGGGGGTTGGACGGGCCGGCCCCACTGCCCTTGCTCGGCCCGGGCCGCCACGGCATGTCCAGCTGGAGGGACAGGGCGATGGCCGGGCTCATGGCCCACATCCCGACGCCCAGCAGCGAGACGTCGACCGTCAGTGCTTCACCGGTGCGCTCGCGGTGGAAGAGTGCACCGAGGATGCCCCCGGCGATCGTCATGCCGCCGATGGAATCGCCGTAGCCGGGGCCCGGCTGGCCCACCAGGTAGTCGACGTCGGTGGGGGTGGACCCCATGGCGCTGCCGGCGCGGCACCAGTAGCTCAAGAAGTCGTAGCCGCCCCGGTCTGCCTCGGGCCCGCGCTCGCCGCCACCGGTTCCCGCCACGTAGATGATGTTCGGGTTGTGGGCGCGGATGTCCTCACACTCGATACGGAGCTTCTTGCGCACGGCGGGCAGCTTGTTGGTGAGAAAGACGTCGCAGGTGGCAGCCAGCCGGTTGATCAGGTCGAGTCCCTCGGGGGTGGCGACGTCGACCCCGATGCTCTTCTTCCCCCGATTCGAATGCTCCAAGAGCACGTGGACCGCGCCCATCGACGGCATGACGCCGCTCGCAGCCAAGCCCCGCATGGCGTCGCCCCGCTCCGGGTGCTCGATCTTGATGACCTCGGCGCCCCAGTCCGCCAGAACGGCCGACGCGGCCGGGACGAAGGTCTGTTCGGCCACCTCGAGGATGCGAACACCCTGCATGATGTCAGGCAACTGGATCCCTCCCTGGGCAGGCGTGCGGCGGCGCGCCGTGATCTGGTGTCGGCCGTTGATTCAAGCAGACGCCCGCTTGGGCCTCACATTCGAAGTCCCAGCTCGGCCAGGACCTGCGTCGTGTCCGCACCGAGCTCGGGGGCCGATCGTTGTGTCGGGCGCGCCCGGGGCGGCGCCACCGGGAGACCAGCCGGTGCGGGAAGGGTCGGGCCGCCCAGCGCGGCGCACACCCTGGCCATCGAGACGTCGAGCAGCCAGCGCCCACCGGCCGCGAGGGCGTCGAGGCACGCGCGGGCGGCGGCGAGCCCGGTGATCGGGTCGGCCACGGCGTCGGCACAGAACATGGCCGTCCCCGCGTGCCAAACGACCAGGCCGCCGCCCGCGGCCGCGTCGTCGCCGAACGCGACGCGCCCGGCTCCCTCTCCGTGGCGTCCGTACCCGGTGATCGACACCCAGATCTGCGGCCCGCCGCCGCCCACCTCCTCGGCCGCCCGGATGCCGAGTTGTTCGAGGGCGCGGGGCCGACTCGCCTCGAGCACGACATCGGCCCGGCGGATGAGCGCACGGAGCGCGCCGATCCCCTCGTTACTCCGCAGGTCGAACGCGACCGACCGCTTGCGCCCGTTCAAAAGGTCGAAAAATCCGCGCGGCCCGCGACGAGCCCCGTCGGGACGTTTCGTGGACTCCACCTTGATCACCGCAGCGCCGGCGCGCGCCAGCAGGTCCCCGCACAGCGGGCCGGCCCAGAGGGCCGACAGGTCCACGACGACGAGGCCGGTCACATCACGCGCGGCGCCCGGTCCCAGGGGAATGCGGGTGACCCCCGGAGACCCCGCCGCCTCGCCAACTCGCGCTGCGGGCAACCCCAGCAGCGCGGCCCGTGCCATCAGCGCCTCGACGTCGCGGCTCGCCACCGCGTCGGCGATCGCGGACCAGCTCGCGGGTGCCGTCGCCGGCGTCTCGTCCAACTCGAGCCAGGCCGGCACGAGGTCAAAGTCGTCGGCCCGAGCCAACGACACCGCCACGAACCCTTCTCGCGACGGGAGGAGCCGACAACTGCCACCACAACTGGTCGCGCCCCGTCGCCACAGACCCATGTGCGCCGCCCGCTCGCCGAGCAGGGCGAGTGCGTCCAGGTCGTCGAAGGGCTCGGCCATCGCTTCGACGCCATCGACCAGGCCGTCGGGCGGACCGAGTGGCTCGTCGGGCAACCCGGTGAGCGCCATCGCACCGCTCGCCGCCCAACGTCGCACCAGGGAGTCGTCCACTTAGGGAGGGTAACGTCTCGCGATTCTCGAACACCTGAGCGCACAGGCGCTGTCGGCCGAGCTGCGGAGCGTCGTGCCGCCCGAGCGCAGTGACCCCGTGCGGGTCCTGCTCGACGAGGGACTCGGCGCACCAGACGACGGCTTGGCTGATCGTCGGGCCAGTCTTCCCTTCGTGGTGGTCGGGTTGGCCCGCGGTGCGGTCGATCCGGCGTGGCTCGAGTTGTGCGACGTCGCGCTCCCCGAAGGCGACCCCGCTCTCGAGCGCGTCGAGGAGAACCTGGCCGCCCACCCGGTTGCCGCGCGCACCCTCGCGCTGCTCCTTCGAGGAGTCGAACGGCGCTCCCTCGCCGACGGTCTGGTGGCCGAATCGGCGGCGTACTCGGTGCTGCAATCGGGTCCGGAATTCGCCACCTGGCGGGCGGCGCACCCACCCCGCAGGGGCTATGACGAAGGACCACGTGT
>DASZLL010000106.1:0-69730 GCA_035552395.1 Acidimicrobiales bacterium | reverse complement strand
GACTGCCAGGTAGTTGCCCTGGGAAGGCACGGTCGTCATGATTCCCCTCGTCCTCGGGTCGATGGCCGACCGGTAGCTCGCTGGTACGTTCCGCCCACCGTCACCGTTGACGTGAGACAGAGAACCCATCCCTGAACCTTTTGGGAAGGTTGATGTTCACAGTTCGGCAACGTGACCCCACCATACGGGGGGTGTTCAGGCAGGTCAAGCATCCTACGTCACGCCCCGTCACCCGGCGTCACGGGCCCGTCACCGTCGGGGCGTCAGGGACGCTGACGTCGATGACATCCCCGTTGTGCAAGGTGGCGCCGGCCAGAATCGAAGAAACGTCCTCGTACTTCGCCGTCAGCAGAGTGGCCGATCCGATGTCGACCGCGATCGGGGTCGTCATGGACAGCTGCACCCACCCCGCCGGCTCCACGGTTACGGCCGTGACCTGCGCCGAGAAGGATGCGGGCAACGTCGAGGCGACGTCGAGCCCGGCGTCGTCGCGGGCGGGCAGCAGTGAGCCGGGGGCGCCCGGCGGCTGCGGCACGGTGAGCAACACGAGCCCTGGAGGCCGCGTTGCCGAGACATCGAGGACCCGGCCGTCGGCGCTTACGGTGGCCCACTGCCCACCCGCTGTGCTCATGACCAGCCGCGGCGTCTCCTCGACCACTGCGATGTGGACGCCGTCGGGCCACGAGACGTTGACCGACGCGGACCGCACCCACGGGAGCTGCTCGAGACGCGTCGTCACCGCGCCGGCGTCCACGTCGAGCAGCGGAGGTTGGCTCGCCAGCCCTGCTTGGTCGATCACCTGCGCGGTGGACTCGTGGGTGTTGCCGGTCACCGTCACTGCGCTCGCGGAGAAGAGCGGGGAGTGCAGGAGGAACCATCCGCCGACGAGCACCGCGCTCCCCGCCAGCCCGATGATGACGATGCGCAGTCGGCGCCGGCCTTGCGCCCGGACGACCGCGGTCCGCCGGGCCGAGATGCGCGGGTCCATGCGGCCCCGGCCCCCGCCGCCGCGCGTGCCCCCGCCTTTGCCGTTCCCACCACCCGAGCCGCCGCTGTGGCGGGCTCCCTTCCCACGTGCGGGTGCCTCGACCGGGGTCAACGCGCACCTCCCGAGCGACGGACGTCGGATGTGTCGGATGCGTCGGATGCGTCGGCCGACGAGGGCTCGTGGTCGGACACGCCACCAGTCTCTCCGCCCCCAAAGCCGAGAAGGCGGACCTCGGTACGGAGGGTGACCCCGCAGCGGTCGGCGACCACCCCGCGAACATGTTCCATGACGGCGCGGACGTCGTCCGCCCGGCCCCCTCGCTCGGCCTGGATGAAGTTGGCGTGCTTCTCCGAGACGTGCGCCGTCCCGATGCCGAAGCCCTTCAGCCCGGCCTCGTCGATCAGTCGCCCCGCCGAATCACCCGGCGGGTTGGTGAAGACAGAGCCGGCGTTGGACCCGCCCGGCTGGTGCTCCCGGCGCCACTGGACGATCGAGGCCACCTCCGCCTGCTCCGCCTCGGTGGACCCGGGGGCCACCCGCAGGTCGGCCGCCACGACGAGCTGCGATGCCTGCAGCGACGAAGAGCGGTAGCCGTACGCCAGCGTGGCCACCTCGTCGGTGCCACCGTCGGGCCCGAGCAGGTCGACCCAGCGGTAGCGCACGAGGCACGACGCCATGTCCGACCCGTGGCCGCCGGCGTTCATGCGCACGGCCCCGCCGACGGAGCCCGGCACGCCTACCGCCCAGGCCAGGCCGGACCACCCGGCGTCGGCCACCCCACGCGCCAACTTGGGCAGCGCCAACGCCGCCCCCGCCCGCACCACCGGCGGAGCATCGTCGGCCCCGCTGCCTGCGGCCCGCACGTCGAGCCCGGCGAAGCCGGCGCCCAGCCGGATGACGATCCCGTCGAAGCCGCCGTCCGCCACCAACAGGTTCGAGCCCCGTCCGATCACGAAGAGCGGCGCGCCGCCGGTCCCGCCCGCCAGCGCGGCCCGGACGGCCTCGAGGCCGGCTGGGCTGTCGATCTCGACAAAGAGCGCCGTCGGCCCGCCGACCCCGTAGGTGGTCAGCGGTCCCAGCGGCTTCATCAGCGTCGCCCGTTCGCCCAGCGCCGCCGCCAGCGCACGCAGCGCAGCGCTCGGCGCGATCTTCACCATTGGGGGCCGTCGAGCAGGTCGTCGGGCAGCGCGGTCAGGTCGCCGGCCCCGAGCGTGAGACACAGGTCGCCGGGGCGCAGCACCGACGCCACCGTCTGGCGAAGCTCCTCCCACCCCGGCGCGTAGGTCACGGGCAGCCGGGGGTCCTGCGCCGCTACGGCGTCGGCCACCAGACGGCCCGACACCCCGGGCACCGCGCGCTCCCCCGCGCTGTACACGTCGGTGACCACGAGGACGTCCGCATCGGCGAAGGCGGACCCGAATTGGGCGGCCAGCGCCGCCGTGCGCGAGAAGCGGTGCGGCTGGAACACCGCCACGATGCGGGACCAGCCCCCACTGCGCGCCGTCGCCAGGGCCGCCCGCACCTCGGTGGGCAGGTGCGCGTAGTCGTCGACGAACGTCACCCCGTTGGCCTCGCCGCGGAATTCGAAGCGCCGGCTCACCCCGGCGAAGCGGGCGAGCGCCGACTGGGCCGCCTCGAAGGGTGCGCCGGCCCGGAGCGCCGCGACCGCCGCCACGGCGCCGTTGCGTGCGTTGTGCAGGCCCGGGACGCCGATGCGCAGGGCGCCCAGCACGCCGTCGCGGCCTCGGAGACGGAAGGACACGGAGCTGCGCAGCAACTCCACCTCCTCCATGAGGTAATCCGAGTCCGCGGCTTCTCCGACCAAGGTGGCCCCGTGCGCACGGCCGATGGCGGCGGCATCGGCGTCGTCCGAGCACACGACCGCACCGATGGTCGCCGCGCGCACGAAGTCGGAGAAGGCGCTACGCAGCGCCTCGAAGGTGCCGTAGTAGTCCAGGTGGTCCGGCTCCACGTTGGTCAGGACCGCCAGGTCCGGCCGCAGCGCCATGAAGGTGCCGTAGCTCTCGTCGGCCTCGACCACCAACCACTCGCCGCCGTCCCACACGGCGTTGGTGCCGATCTCGTTGACGTCTGCCCCGATGACGAAGGAGGGGTGCATCCCCGCCTCGACGAGGATCAGCGACAGCATCGAGGCGGTCGTGGTCTTGCCGTGCGTCCCCGAGACGGCGAGGCAGCGGCGCGTGCCGCAGATGGCGGCCAGGATCTCGGAACGGGGCGTCACAAGCGCGCCCGCCCCGCCCGCCGCCACCAGCTCCACGTTGTCGGTCGCCACGGCCGGCGAGTAGGTCACGACCTGCGCGCCCGCAACGTTCTCGGCCCGGTGCCCGACCGCGACCGTGATGCCTTGGGAGCGCAACCGCTCCGCCACGGGCGAGTCCTTCAGGTCGGACCCCGACACCGTGTGGCCCATGGCGCGCAGCACGAGGGCAATGGCGCTCATGCCGGCACCGCCGATCCCGACGACGTGGATACGCCGGGGCTCGAGCAGGTCGACGGGTGCGTCAGCGGGCATGCGAATCGACCAGTTCGGCGATGCGGGCGGCCGCGTCGGGGTGCGCGTGGCGACGAGCCGCCTCGCCCATGGCCTCGAGTCGCTCGGGGTCCGAGAGCAGGGTGTCGAGCTCCTTGACCAGTCGTTCGCCGTCGCATTCGGGGTCGGGAACGTGCACCGCTGCGCCGAGCGCGACGAGCGCTTCGGCGTTGCGGGTCTGGTGGTCGCGCGGCGCGCCGGGCAACGGCACCAAGATGGCCGGCACGCCCGAGATGAGCAGTTCGGCCACCGACATCGCGCCCGCCCGGGACACGCAGACGTCGGCCGCCGCGTAGAGCTGCGGCATGCGCTCCTCGAACGGGACGACCTCGTACCACAACCCAGAGCGCGAGCCGGGGCCGCCGTCCGACCCCGAACCCGCTCCGGCACCACCGTCGGCCTTCCGCTCGAATTGGCCGTAGTCCCGTCGACCCGTCACGTGGTACAGCGCGCGCGCGGCGTCATCAGCCCACGACCGCGCCACCTCGGCCACGGCTCGATTGATGCGGAGCGCACCCAGCGAGCCACCCATCGCGGTGACGGTCTGGCGGTACGCCGGGAGGCCGAGGGCCGCCCGGCCGGCGCGCCGGCCCTCGGGCGAGCGGTCCAGCTCGGAGAGCTCCGGGCGCACCGGGGTCCCCGTGAGGTGAGCCCGGGGCAGGTCGGTGCCCTCGAAAGCCACCGCGTTGGCGGCGGCGAAACGACCGAGGAGCCCGTTGACCGCCCCCGGGACGGCGTCGGTGGTGACCGAGACGAGCGGCACCCTGGTCGCCAGCGCGGCGACGCCGGCGGGGAAGCTTGCGTAGCCCCCGACGATCACGACGACGCGCGGCCGCCGACGGGCGAACGAGCCGACGGCGCGCAGGCACGCCCACACGAGGCCGAGCACGGCGCCCGCGTTCGCCACCAGCGCAGCCGGCCGGAAGCTGCGACGGATCCCCCGGCCCGGGAGCAGGGTGAAGGGGAACTCGAGCGACGGCCAGGTGGTCGCTTCGTGGCCGCGTCGCGAGCCGAAGAGTTCGACCGTGCTCGGATCGTGGCCCCGGGCGACCATGGCGCGAGCGACCTGCAACGACGGGACCACGTGGCCTCCCGTCCCGCCGCCCGCGATCACCGTGCCGCGCCGGGCGCTCACCGACCCCGGCGGGCGCCGACGGCCCGGAGCGTGCCCGTAGTGCCTTCGCCCTGCCTGGCCACGTTGACGAGCACGCCTGCGGCCGCCATCGTGATCACCAGCGAGGATCCGCCGAACGAGATGAACGGCAACGGGATCCCGGTGACCGGCAGCACACCCACCACGGCCCCGACGTTGATGAGCGTCTCGGCTGCCACCCATGCCACGAGTCCGAGTGCCAGCAACCCGCCGAAACGGTCGACCGAACCGGTCGCCGCCCGGATCCCCAGCCACACGAACGCGCCGAGCAGCGCGAGGACGAACAAGGCGCCCACGATGCCGAGCTCCTCGCCGATGACCGAGAATATGAAATCGGTGTGCGCGTTCGGCAGGTACCCCCACTGCGCCTGCCCGCCCCCAAGGCCCATGCCGACGAGATGCCCGGATCCCAGGCCGATCAGCGATTGGAGGACCTGATAGCCCGAGCTCGAGCCGTGCGCCGACGGGTCCATGAACGACAGCAACCGGGTCCGGCGATAGGGAGAGGCGACCGCGACGATCAGGGCAAGCACCGCCAAGGCGGCCATCACCTTCATCACCGGACCGAGCCGCACGCCCGAGACGAAGAGGAGGGCCAGCGTGATGCAGCCGAGGACCATGGCGGTGCCCATGTCCGGCTGCACCAGGATCAGCACGCAGGCGAATCCTGCGACGAGGAGCACCGGGCCGATGATGCGGCGGTCGCTGGCGTCCTCGTCGAGCCGGCGGGCGATGAAATCGGCCGCGAACAACGTGAGGGCGAGCTTCATCAGCTCCGACGGCTGCAGGCGGAACTGACCGAAGCCGATCCAGCGACTCGAACCCATCGCGTGCACGCCGAGTCCCGGCACGAGGACGATGAAGAGCAGCCCGAACGTCGCCACCAAGATCAGCGGGCTTAGACGGCGCAACTTGCGGTAGTCGAAGCGCAGGGCGAGGCCAAGGGCCACGACCCCGATCGCCATCCACATGCCCTCGCGGATGAGGATCGCCCAGGGGCTGCCGTACGTGGAGATGGAGACGACCGACGACGCCGTCCCCACCATGACGAGGCCGATGACGCACAGCAAGGCGACGTCGACGAGCAAGAGCGTCGAGACCGAGACTGAGCGACCGGCGATCTGCAGCTTCCGGCTCTCCGCGGCCCCGCTGCGGCGTGCGGCCGCAGAGGAACGTCGTACCGGCGCGGTCCGCGTCGCCGCAGCCGGGCGTCGCGTCGTGGATGCGCCCGCTGGGCTCATGCGCGCCGCCTTCGAACTCCGCCCCTGGAGCGCGCGCGCCCAACTGCTCGGTCCGACACCCGATGCATCCGCCAATTCTCCCCCACCGCGTGCCCGAAGTGGCGGATGAAGGCACCGTCGGCGCCACCGGTCGCGCGGCGGAACGAGCGGCGACGCGTCACGTGAACTTCGCCACCGTGAGGAAGTCGCCGTAGAAGATGCCGAGGCCCAAGGCGCAGAACAGACCGCCGAGGATCCAGAAGCGGACGATCACCGTGGTCTCGGGCCAGCCGGCCAGTTCGAAGTGGTGGTGGATCGGCGCCATCCGGAAGATGCGGCGGTGGAACAGGCGGAAGCTGATGACCTGCATGATCACCGAGACCGTTTCCATGACGAAGAGCCCGCCGATGACGAGCAGCAGGAGCTCGAGGTTGAGCAGCAGGCAGAGCGCGGCAAGGCCTGCGCCGATGGCCAGCGATCCCGTGTCGCCCATGATGATCTTGGCGGGCGCGGCGTTCCACCACAGGAACCCGATGCACGCGCCGGCGAGCGCGACCGCGACGAGGGAGAGATCGATCGCAGACGCCGGGAGCACGTGGTAGATGGTGAAATGCCGGAAGATCCAGTAGCCCATGATCGACAGGACGGCGAAACAGAACGTCCCCGAGCCCGCCGCCAGCCCGTCGACCCCGTCGGTGATGTTGACCGCGTTCGACGACCCGACCATGACAAGGACGGCGAAGATCACCCAGAGCACCGAGCCCATGTTGATCCCGATCGCCTCCGACCGGGTGAAGGACAGCGCGGTCGACGTGTGCGCCCAATCCACCGCCAGGATCGCGAAGGCGAGGGCACAGACGAGCTGCGCACCCGATTTGGCCCGCTTGTTGAGCCCGAGACTGCGCCGGTGGTGGATCTTGATGTAGTCGTCCATGTACCCGATGAGGCCGAACGCCACCACCGCGCCGATCGTCAGGTAGCCGGTACGCGAGAAACGAATCTCGGTGCCGATGTGCCCGACGGCATAGCCGAAGACCAGCGAGCCCACGATGGCGATGCCGCCCATGGTGGGCGTTCCGGCCTTGGCGGTGTGCGTGGCCGGCCCGTCCTCGCGGATGTGCTGGCCGATCTGGCGGTTGCGGAAGTAGCGGATGAGGAAGGGCGTGGTGATGATCGCACACCACAGCGCGACGCTGCCCGAGACGAGGAGACCGAGCACGTGCGCTCAGCCGTCCGCGCGCACGCCGTCGGAGGCCCGAAGCGCGTTCGGGCCATCCGTCGCCGCCAACCAGGTGCTCGGACCCGAGGTGAAGCGAGCTGACAGCGCGTCCCGCGCCTCGACGGCATCGTCGAAGGGCAGCTGGCGCCCGGCGATCTCCTGGTAGGCCTCGTGGCCCTTCCCGGCGATCACCACGACGTCCGCCGGGCCGGCTGCATCGAGCGCACGCCGGATGGCGATGCGCCGGTCTGCTTCCACGATGAGGCGAGGGTTCTCCCTCCCACCCGGCACGCCCGCCACCACCTCTTCGATGATGGCACCGGGGTCCTCGTCGCGTGGGTTGTCCGAGGTCAAGAACGCGAGGTCGCTGGCGCGTGCGGCCACCTCTCCCATCACGGGCCGCTTGGCCCGGTCACGATTGCCGCCACACCCGAAGACCGAGATCACCCGACCCGGCGTCCCGGGGCCGAGCCGGCGCGCCTCGGCCAGCACAACCTCCAGGCCGGCGGGGGTGTGGGCGTAGTCGACCAGAACGGTAAAGGGCGGGCGGGCGACCTTGCCGGCCTTCTTCGCCGTCGCCGCCACCGGCTGCGGCGCTCCCTCCAGGGGCGGCGCGGCCGCGATGACCTGGAGGCGGCCCGGGACCGGCTGGAGCTGCGCCATGGCCGCGGCGATCTCGCCGGGCTGGAGATCGGGGTCCAGCACCAGCGCCGCCTCGGCCGCGAGGAGCGCGTTGTCCACGTTGACCCCGCCGGTCAGCACCGTCGTGACCCGGTGGCCCCGCCAGGTGAACTCGCTGTGACCGGGGCGGAGGACCATGTCCCCGGCATCGGCGCGGTGCACGCCCACCATCGGGATGCGGGCCCGTTCCAGCAACCGGCGGCCCCAAGGGTCGTCTGCATTTGCCACACCTCGGAGCGCGTGATTGGACGTGAAGAGCTTGGCCTTGGCCTCGAAGTACTCCTCCATGGTGCCGTGGTAATCGAGATGGTCGTGGCTCAGGTTGGTGAAGACGGCCACGTCAAAGTGGATCGTGTCGACCCTCGACTGCACGAGCGCGTGACTCGAGACCTCCATCGCCACCGCGTGGCGAAGTCCGTCCCACTGCTGACGGTCGCGGACGCCCGCCAGCACGCGCTCGACCTCGGTGGCCTCGGGTGTGGTCCGGGCGCCGGACAGGGTGCCCATGACGTTGGTCGGACGGCCGGTCGCGCTGAGGAGATCCCCGAGCAGCTGAGTGACCGTCGTCTTGCCGTTGGTGCCGGTGACGCCGACCATCAGGAGGTCGCGCGCCGGAAAGCCGTAGAAGGCCGCGGCCAGTTGCGCCATCACCGGACGCATCGTGCCGGGCGCGATGCGCGCCTGGGTGACGTCACGGTGCAACAACTCGGGGATGAAGTGCTCGCACAGCACGCCGATCGCACCGCGCTCGACCGCCTCGGTTGCGTAGACGTGCCCGTCACTCACGAGGCCCGGTACACAGCAGAAGAGGTCACCCGGTACGACTCGGCGGCTGTCGTGGGTGATGCCACCGACCTCGACGGCGGAGGGATCGCCCACCGTTTCCAGCACCTCGATGTCGTCGAAGAGGAGGTTCATCGGCACGGTTCGCATCGTCGACCCGACAGCGTTGCATGCCGAGGGGGTGCCTGCGTCACGCTCGCAATGGGCGTGTCCGACCAGATCACGTGATGTCCTGGGCCTGGTCGCTGGCCTTGGTGGCCGTACTGCCCGGTGGCGTCGTGGTGCTCTGGGCTCCGGGGGTGGTCGGGATGTCGTAACGATGGAGCGCGTAGCTCATGATCTGCGAGAACACCGGTGCGGCCACGGTGCCGCCGAAGATGGGCGTCGGCCGGTTCAGCACGACGATGATCGACAGGGTGGGGTTCGCCGCCGGAGCAAACCCGACGAAGGAAGCCATGTAGGCGCCGGGTACGTAGGAGTCCTGGTTCTGCGTCGGGATCTGGGCGGTCCCCGTCTTGCCGGCGACCGTGTAGCCGGGGACGGCGGCGCTGGTACCCGTGCCCTGGTTGACCACCTGCTGGAGCATCGAGGTGACCTCGGAGTTGACCGACGCGGAGAGGACCTGGTGGGTCGCCGAAGCGGCTGTCTTCGTGATCGTGCCGGACGGGCTGATCGTGGCTTGCACGAGCTTTGGCGCGACGTAGACGCCGCCGTTGGCCACGGTGTTGTAGGCGTCGAGGACCTGCAACGCATTGACTGCGTCCACCTGGCCGATGGGAAGCGACACGTAGTCGGTCGGCTCCCATTGCGCCGGCGTCGCCAGCAAGCCAGGCGACTCGCCCGGGAAGTCGAGCCCGGTGTTCTGCCCGAAGCCGAGGGAGTTCACCTGGTTCAGCAGCCGCTGCTCCCCCACGCCCTGCGCGATCTCCGACGTACCGATGTTGGAGGACTGCGCCAGGATCTGCGTCGCGGTGAGGGACTCGGTCGGGTGGGGCTCGGCGTCGTGGAAGGTGGAGCCATCGAGCTTCAGCTGGTCCGGCACGGTGAAGACAGAGTTCGGGTTGATGATCCCCTCCTGCAACGCGGCGGAGAACGTCACGAGCTTGAACACCGAGCCCGGCTCGTAGAGCTGGGTCACCGCCAAGTTGCTTGGTGCCTCGTCGACCGCGTCGTGCGGGCCGATCGGCACGACGCCACCGGGCGGATTCGCCGTCGTAGTCGCAGCACCCAGGGCAGCGGGGTGGGTGGCGTCGAGGTTCGCCATCGACAGGATCTGGCCCGTCTTGACGTCCATGACGATGGCGGTGCCGCTGACGGCGTTGGACGACTCGATGGCCTTCGCCAGCGCCTGCTCGGACTCGTACTGGAGCTGGCTGTCGAGCGTGAGCTCCAAACCGGAACCGGGCGTCGTCGCGATCAGGTTGCTCACCGGCGACTGCGGCAGCGTCACGCCGCCCGGCGACTGCATGAGGGTCTCCTTGCCGTCGGCGCCCGCAAGCAGGCGGTTGTCGCCGTATTCGAGCCCCGCCGCCCCCTTCCCGGCCGCGTTGGTGAACCCGACGACCGGCGCGGCCAGGTTGCCGTTCGGGACCTCGCGCTTGGAGTCGGCCAACAGAGTGATCCCGGGCAAGGCGTCGGCCGTGATCCTCTCGCCGGTGGACTGGGGGAGCTGCTTGGCCAAGATCACGTAGCCCGAATGCTGGTGCAGCTGCGCGGCAAGCGTGGCTGCCGGCACGTGCAGCATCGGCGCCAACGCATTGGCCGTCTGCACCGGGTGGGTGATCTGAAAGTCGTCTGCCACGACGTCGTCGGTCGGCACGGAGAGTGCGAGCGGCGACCCGTCGCGGGCGTAGATCCCGCCGCGCACCGACGGCAACGACACGGTGATGGCCGACTCCCCGCGCGCCGCCGCTTGGTAGGAGCCCGAGTGCAGCACCTGGACATCCACCAGGCGGGCCACGAGGAGCAGCATCGCGGCCAGGAGGATCATCCGGACGATCCGGACGCGTCGCTGGAACGTGGCGCCGAGCCAGCCGCGGCTGGTGGGGCGGCCCGACCGCGTTGGCTGCCGGTGTCGCTGTGGCCGGGACTGACGTTGCGGATGGGGCTGCGCCGCCGTCCGAGTGGAGCGAACTGGACGCCCGGAGGGCCGCGCCGCGGGCCGCGGACGGGGCTGGGTTCGCGTCGCGCCCGCAACGGGGGTCCCACCGGAACTGGCGCGCGCGCGCCGAGGCTCATGCCGCGTCGTGCTGCTCATGGTGTCGTCGTCGCGGTCGTCGTGGAGGTGTTCGACGTTGCCGGCGGAGCGGCCGGCGCAGGTGTGACGTTCGGCGTCGGCACGGGGACCGAAAGCGAGACGTACGGCAGCTCGGTCAGGTTGGACGGACGCAGCATGCCGAGCTGGCTCGACGCCACGCCGACGATCCGCGCGGGGGTCTCGAGTTCGGCCACGCTGAGCTCAGCCTGGCGATGCGTGCTCTGCTCGAGGGAGAGCTGATGTTGCAACGTGGACATACGCACCTGTCCGTTCGCCAGCAGCGCCTGTGCGACGACGACGGCCAGCAGGGCGGCGACGATCATCGAGACGGACATGATGTTGAGGACCCGGCGCCGGTTCCCCAGCAGCCGGCGTGAGGGTGTGGGCTGCCCCTTCCGGGAGGGGACGACGCGCAGCGGCGTCCAGCGCCGGGAGGGACTCGTGCCACCGGCATGCCGCCGAGCGGGCGCGGCCGTCGCGGCGGGAGGAGGTGCCATCAGTCCTCGTCCGTGCGGACGATGGCGCGCAAGCGTGCGGCCTCGGCCCGTCGGTTGGTGGCCACCTCGGACGCAGCGGGTTTGCGAGCGCCGCGGAAGACCAGGCGGTGACGCGGGACGGCACCGCACACGCAGGGCAGCCCGGGCGGGCATACGCACCCACCTGACGCGGCCTCTGCGAAGGTCTGCTTCACGAAACGGTCTTCGCCCGAGTGGTAGCTGATGACGGCGAGCACCCCGCCCACCGCCAGGTCCGAGAGCGCGGCCGGGAGTGCCGCCTGCAACTCGTTCTGCTCGTCGTTGACCTCGATCCGCAGGGCCTGAAAGACGCGGCGCGCCGGATGGCCCCTCCGTCGCGCCGCGGGCGGCACGGCGGCCGCCACGACTTCGGCGAGCTGTCCCGTGGTGGTCAACGGCCGGGCCTGCACGACCGCGCGGGCGATCCGCCCGGACAGCCGCCCCTCTCCGTTCTCGCGGAAGAGCCGCGCCAGGGCGTCCACGGGCAGCCCGTTGACCAGCTCTGCCGCCGTCACGCCGGACTCGGGATCCATCCGCATGTCGAGCGGGCCGTCGGCGCGGTACGAGAAACCGCGGCCCGCCCGATCGAGTTGGGGTGAGCTGACGCCGAGGTCGAAGAGGACGCCTGACAGCGGCGCCGCCCCCGCCTCATCGACGACGGAACCTAAGGCCGAGAACGGGGACCGGATCAACGTGACCCGGTCCCCGAACGTAGAAAGTCGCCGGGCCGCTGCCTCGAGGGCGGCTGGGTCCCGGTCCAAGCCGAGGACACGCACTTCGGGGTACGCCTCCAACAGCGACGCCGCGTGTCCGCCCCCGCCGAGCGTCGCGTCGACGATCACGCCAGGGGGCACCGGAGCGAACAGCGACACCACCTCGTCGCGCAGCACAGGAAGGTGTTCGAACGAGTGGGCCATCTGCAGCTCCTCGGCCGGTTGGTCGAGGGGGAGGTGGAGATCCAGACGACCGATGTGGAAGTGGGTGGAGTGGCCTTCCAACTGGCCGGTCGAGGAGCTGCACATGGTCCAGTGCGTCTCTCGGGGCGTCATGCCCCCGTCAGTCCGTCTCTGTGAGATCTCGAGGTTCCTTGTGTCGCTCCCTCCCGTGGTTTGGGCGTTCGCTGTCGAATCGGTGGCGGCTGGGTCCGGCGCCGCCAGGTTCAGTCGTCCTCGAGGAGCCAGCTCTCCTCGGGCAGCACTCGCGACTCCCATTCCGCTGGGTTCCACAACTCGACCCGGTCGATGGCGCCGTGCACCAGCACTTCCGTGTCGAGCCGGGCGAACGTCCGCAGATGCACGGGGATCGGCATGCGCCCCTGACGGTCGATCTCGACCTCCGCCGAGTTCGACGCCCAGATCCGCATGCGGTTCCGATCGGGCCGTCCCGAGTCCGCCCGCTCCTGCATCACTTCCATCTGTCGCTCGAATTCGGCGGGCGTCCACAGGGCCACGCACCCCTCGGTGTGCTGGGTGAGGTAGCCGCCTCGCTCGAATGGTCCGCGGAACTTCACGGGCAGGATCACCCTGCCCTTCGTGTCGAGCGAGTGCTCGTACCTCCCGACGAAACCTGCTGGCACCAGCCGCTTCTCCCACGCCACTCCCTGGCCTGCGTCTTTTGACGCCCTGTCACTCCATTTCGCGCCACTCTACGCCCCTTCCCTCCACTAAGCAACCACCATCCCCCCCTGCAACCCAAAAACCACCCCTTTCGTCGCACCGACGGCGTTGAGCCACCTCTGAACGAGGCCGAATCGGAGCCGCGCCCACCCAGTGACCAGGGCTTGGAGCGGGCCAGGAAGGAAGCCGCGACCAGCCGAGCGGAACGAACGCGCCCGAGGCCAAAAGGACAACGCGGCCGGACGGGCCGGTGACGCCGACCCGAAAGCGGCCGTGTTGCCACCCGACCGGAAAAAGGGAGGCCGGCGGCCACCGAGCCGCCGGCCCTCTTTCGCCTACGCCCCGCCCGCTCCCATCACGAACTCAGGAAAGGATCCGACCAACCGCGCCCGCACCGACGAGAGGTCGACCGACGGCGGCAGCAGCTGGCCCAACCCGACGGCGGCGCCACTCAGCTCCCCGGCCAGCTCGTCCTCGAAGGATCCGCCTCCAAGTTCGAGAACTTCGAGGAGCGGTCCCGGCTCCCAGGCGACGTAGGCGCAGGACGAGAACAGCGCACCCTCACGGCAGCGCCACTGCGAAAGGCCCACCACCTTGCTGCGGCCGTCGAAGACCTCGCCCGGTCCGCGCCCGGCGAAGCACACCAACTCGCCATACCGGCCGGGCACCGACCGGCCGGTATGGACCGAGAAGCTCGCGCGCTCCGCCCCCAAACCTCCCAGCGCCCCAACCCACCACCTGCCCGCCCATTCCGCCGCCACCGAGACGTCGTGCACCCATAAATCGTCGTCCCGCGGGATCCAGGCGTCCAGCCACAGGTGGTTCCCCGGCTCGAGATACACCGCCCCGCCCCCGCCGCGCCGGCGCACGAGCTCCGCCGAGCGGGCACGCAGGGCCAGGGGTGCGACCACCTCAGCGGGCTGCGTGCTACCGAGGACGAGGGTGGGATGCGCCACTTCCCGCGCCATCACGACGCGCCGAGGTTCCGAACGGAACGGCTCGACGTCGAAGAGCAGTTGGGAAGACGACGCGGCCGAAGAGGCCGATGAAGGTGCCAAGCGTCAGGAGGCGGCGGCGAGATACGGCTCCCACAACGGATCGACGTCCGAGAGGTGCCGCAACCGCCACAGGTGCCCGTCCGGCGGGGCCGGCTTGACCCGGAGCGTCCAGCCCAGCTCCGAGAGCAACAGATCGGCCTTCTCCAGGTTGTCCCGCTTGCACGCCGCCACCACGTTGAACCAGTCGTGCGTGCCGCCTCGGCTCCGCGGGATCACGTGATCGATCGTGTCGGCGGGTTGGGAGCAGTAGACACAGAGCCCGCCGTCACGACGCAGCACCGAACGGCGGGTCACCGGGGGCGTCCGGGCCCAGCGCGGGATTCGCACCATGTGGCTCAGGCGGACGATGGAAGGAACCTCGACCTCCATGCGCGCCGAGTGGAACACCTTGCAGCCATCTCGGATCGCGACCGGCTCGGCTCGACCAGACAGCATGAGCACCACGGCACGACGATCTGAGACGAGGGCCAGCGGCTCATAGGTCGCATTGAGAAGGAGCACCCGCTCCATATGCCTGGAGAGGCTATCCGCGGCGAGGCCGCGACCTCTGACACCACCGGAGGTACGCCACGACGACGGCGGGCTGCAGTGGCTCGGAAACGCCGTCGCCGCCATTGGCCGTGACGAGCCGGAAGCGCCAGTAGGCCTCGCCCGGCACCGGCACGAAGGGCGCCCTGCGCCACCACCCGCGCCGCGCCAGCCGCCCGAGCGCTCCCAACGCCGCCCACCAGAGGCTCGGGTGCGCCGCCACGGCCCGCATCACGACCAGGCCGTCCCGCCCCCAGCGGCCGCTCACCCCGCTCACCCGGCGCGCCCGAGGCCGTGCAGGCCGACCCGGGCCGCGCCGATCAGCGGGCCTGCATCCCCGAGCCCGCCGGGCACGACCCGCGCCTCTCGGGCGAACTCGAGCTTGCAACGAAGGTCCATCTCGGCCTGGGCGGCGCGAAAGAAAGGTGCTCCGAACCCGAGCGCGACCGAACCGCTGACGACAGCGAGCGGGAGGTCCAAGAGGTTCACCACCGAGGCGATGGCGCGCCCGACCAAGGTCCCGACGTGCGTCACGACGTCGGGGCCCGCCAGACGCGGCGACTGCCCGGTGATCGCGGCGATGGCGGTGCCCGACGCCTCCGCTTCGAGGCACCCGCGGCCACCGCAGCGGCAGGCACGCCCGTCGGGCTCCACGATCACATGCCCGACATGCCCGGCGTTCCCCAACCGGCCGTCGAGGAGGCGGCCATTCAGCACAATGCCTCCGCCGACTCCGGTCGACACGACCATGCCCAAGTAGTCCGCGCGTCCAGCCGCCGCGCCAGTCCAGCCCTCGCCCACGGCCAACGCCTTGGCGTCGTTGTCGACGAAGGTCGGGAGGCCCGTCAGCTCGGCCAGCCGAGCCCGCAACGGGAACCCACGCCACGACGGGATGTTCAGTGGCGACACCTCCGAGCCCCCGGGGCTCATCGGTCCCCCGCAGCCGACCCCACACACGACCAATCGGTCACCGGACCCTGCGGCCGCCGTGCTCCGCTCGACCAGCTCGGCCAGGTCGCCCCACAAGAGCTCGTCGTTGCCCGGCTCGGCCGGCCCGTTCCTGGTCGGGACCGCCTCCCGCTCGAGCAGCGACCCGTCAAGGCCGACCAACGCAGCGGCCATCTTCGTCCCACCGATGTCCACGGCCAACGCCAGCTCAGCCACGTCAGACATCTCAGGCACCTGACACAGCCGTGACCATCACGATCGCCTCGCCAAGGGGCGCGCCGCATCGACGCGGCAAAAATCTCACGATGGGCAACGATCGACCGGCGACGCGACGACGAACAGCCCGAAGACTTCGGTTCAGCCCTCGCGCCGGTGGAAGCGGGTGCGGAACCAGTCGCGTGCGCCGGTCACGGCGCCCTCGATCCCGCTCGATGCGGCACCAGTCCTCGGTTCCCCGTCCTTCGACCGCGTGAGGTCATGCCACCCCGCCCGGCCCATGCGCCGCAGGTTCCGCTCGAACCACACCGCGGAGGCGAACATGATGACGACACCGACGAAACCGGCCACGACGGACTTGGAGTAGAACGCGACGAGGATCACGACGCCGAGCACGAAGGTGACGGCCGCCCACTTGCAGTAACGGCCCGCGTGCCGATAGACGGTCTCCGACCGCACCCGTTCGGCGAACTCGGGATCCTGCTTGACCAGAGACTCCTCGAGCTCAGCCAGGATCTTCTGTTCGTGGTCGGAAAGCGGCACTACCACCAGCCCCTTGGGATCTCCACATCCATCGGCGCCCCATGTTTGCACGCCCCGGGGGCGCGGACAACGTGCGCCTCGCCCTTCGTTCCTGCCCGAGCAGTGGTCTCCACCAGCGGTCAGCTTAGAGCCGGTCCGCCGATCGGATGACGCGGGAACGGACCCCGAATGAGCGCGTCGACCGGGCCCAGGGGCCCGGGCTCAGCGGCCGGGCCGCTGCTCTCCTGCGCCAACGGCAGGGAGCGCGCCCAGGGGTCGGGCCCTAGTCCTTGGTCCGGCGGCGCATGATCAGTGCGGCGATCAGGGCGCCGAGCAGGCCCGAGATCACGATGACGAGGATCAACGGCGCCTGGCGGTTGAAGACCCAGAAGTCGATCCGGACGTCTCGCAGGTTGGCCAAGGCGAACCAGACCAATAGCACGGCGGCCACCCCGACCGCGATCAGGGCCGCTTGATGCCGCCGGTCGACGCCCCTGTCGTCCTCCTCGGCGACATGCTCGACCAAGGGATCCCGGTGCACCGGTCGCTTGACCATGCCGTCATTCTGCCGCGCCGCGCGCCGGCTTGTGGGCACCCTGGCGCGAGCTGCTATGGAATGGACCGGAAAGGAGCGCGATGCCCGCAAGCACCAACGAGATACTCACCGGCGCCCGCACCCTGTGGGAGCTCGTCGATCGGCGCGCCGCCGCGTCGCCCGACCACCCGATGCTCATTGCCGCCGACGGTGCGACCGTCACGTTCGGCGAGTTCCGCGACCGGGCCGAGCGCGTGGCCTCCGGCCTGCACGGCATGGGCGTCGCGAGCGGATCCGTCGTCTCGTGGCAGTTGCCGACCCGCATCGACACGGTGGTGCTCTCCCTCGCGCTGTCCCGCCTCGGTGCCGTGCAAAATCCGATCATCCACCTCTACCGCGAGCGTGAGGTCGGATTTGCGCTGCGCCAGACCGGCGCCTCCCTTTTCATCATCCCCCGCACCTGGCGCGGCACCGACTTCGCTGCCATCGCCGACCGTGCCCTGGCCGACGCGCCGACGCGGCCGACCATCCTCACCGTCGACGCCGGCCTGCCGGAGGCCGACCCTGCCGTACTGCCCCCACCACCGCCCGGGGCCGCACCCGAGGACGCCCCGATCCGCTGGATCTACTACACGTCCGGCTCCACGGCCGACCCCAAGGGCGTCCAGCACACCGACCAGACGCTCATCGCCGGCGGTTGGGGCCTCGCCCGCGCCCTCGACATGGGACCCGACGACGTCGGCTCCATCGCCTTCCCCTTCGCGCACATTGCCGGACCGGACTATCTGGTGACGATGCTCTCCTTCGGTTTCCCCGCCGTCCTCGTCGAGGCGTTCTCCGCGCCCGACGTGCTGCCCATCTTCCGCAAGCACGGGGCGACGATGGTCGGCGGCAGCACGGCCTTCTACGTCGCCTACCTCGCCGAGCAGCGCAAGGCGCCCGACGACCCGATCCTCCCCACGCTCCGCCTTATGTCCGGCGGCGGCGCCGCCAAGCCACCCGAGGTCCACTACGAGGTGCGCCAGGAAATCGGCGGGCGTGGTGTCGTGCACGGCTACGGCATGACCGAGGTGCCGATGATCTCCAACGGCTCGCCGCACGACACCGACGAGCAGCTGGCCAACACGGACGGCAAACCGGTCGAGGGGGCGGACGTGCGCATCGTCCGGCTGGACGGCGCACCGGCGGGCGCCGGCGAGGAGGGCGAGATTCGGGTCAAGGGGCCGATGGTGTTCCACGGCTATACCGACCCGGCGCTGACGAAGGAGGCCTTCGACGGGGACGGCTACTTCCGCACCGGCGACCTGGGCAAGCTCAGGACCGACGGCCACCTGACCTTGACGGGAAGGCTGAAGGACGTGATCGTGCGCAAGGGCGAGAACATCAGCGCCAAGGAGATCGAGGATCTCCTCTACACCCACCCCAAGGTGGTGGAGGTGGCCGTCATCGGTCTGCCCGACCCCGAACGCGGCGAACGGGTGTGCGCCGTCGTGCAGCTGGCCGACAACGTCGACGACCTCGAGCTGGCCGAGGTGGTCGCGTTTTGCCGCGACGCCGGGCTCATGACCCAGAAGATCCCCGAGCAGGTCGAGGTCCGCACCGACTGGCCACGGGCGGGCACCGGCAAGATCGTCAAGAAATCCCTTCGCGACGAGTACACGCCCGCGTGAGCGCCCCGGCAGCGGGCCGCGTCGTGCTCCCGGGCCCCATCGGGGATCGGCCTTACCGCATCGTCTTCGTCTGCACCGGCAACATCTGTCGCTCCCCCATGGCCGAGGTCATCACGCGGTCCCTGGCTCAATCGACCGTCCTCGGCGACGGCACGACACTCGGCGACCACGTGGTGGTCGCCAGTGCGGGTACCGGGCCCTGGCACGAGGGCGAGCCGATGCACCCCTGCGCCGCGGTCTCGCTCACCCTGGGTGGCTATCCACGCGAACGCCACGTCGCCCATCAATTCGCCACGCGCGAGCTCGGGCAGACCGATCTCATGGTGGCGCTCGACCGCCGGCACCAGCAGACGCTGCGCGGGCTCGGCGCTGATCCGGACCGCCTCGTGCTCCTCCGCTCGTTCGACCCCGCCGCCGGCGCGGCGGCCGACGTACCCGACCCCTATTACGGCGACCAGACCGTCTTCGACGACTGCCGAGACATGATCTCCGCCGCCTGCGCCGGACTCGTCGCTTCGCTCGCCGCCAACTGGGACTCCCTCTGGGCCGCGTAAGGCACGGCTCGCACCCGACCCTGACCGTAAAAGGGCTGGTCACGGACCCACCTGCCGGGCTGCCGGGGCAGGCCGTGTGACATAGTGCCGAAGTGGTTTCACGCAGGGTCAGGCGCCGGCGCCAGCAATTCACCATCGGCGGCGTGGTCCTCCTCCTGGTGATCATCTACTTCGCCTTCATCTCGGGCGGCTCTGGCAAACCGCCCGCTTCTTCGTCCTCCACCTCCACCACCTCCGCGCACAACACGCTGGCCGACCAACACTTCCCCTCCCACTCGCCGCTCAACCCGGACTGGAAGGGCAGCGGGCATGCCGTGACGTTCGGCTTCGGCGGTGACGTCCACTTCGCCGGCGTGGTGGGCGAGAAGCTGGCCCAGAACCCGTCGACCGCCCTCGGCACCACCATCCCCCAGCTCTTCTCCGGCGCCCAGGTGTCGATGGTGAACCTCGAGACTGCGGTGACCGACGGCACGTGTCCGGAGCCGCAGAACAAGCCGTACATCTTCGACGCACCGGCCTCCGCCATCCCGGCGCTTAAGAGCGCCTCGATCTCGCTCGCCACCGAGGCCAACGACCACGGCTTCGACTGCGGGCCTCAGGGCCTCTCCCAGAACCTGACCATCGCCAACCAGGACAGCTATCCGATCATCGGCATCGGCAACACCGCGGCCCAGGCCTTTACGCCCTACCGCGTGACCATCAACGGCCAACGGATCGCCATCATCACGGCGACTCAGGTCATCGCGGACAACCTCGTGAGCACCTGGACCGCTTCGGCGACCCAACCCGGCGTCGCCTCGGCCATCGACCCGACCCAGTTGGTACGCGAGGTCCAACAGGTGCGCAAGACCGCGGACACGGTGATCGTCTACGTGCACTGGGGCACCGAGACCCAGACCTGCCCCAACCCCCAGCAGGAGCCACTCGCGCAGCAACTGGTCAAGGCGGGCGCCGACATCGTGGTGGGCAGCGACGCCCACGTGCTCTCCGGCGCCGGTTATCTCGGGAGCTCGTATGTGGACTACGGCCTCGGGAACTTCGCCTTCTACGACGACGCGCCGCCCGAGACCAACAGCGGCGCGCTCATCATCACGGCCGAAGGACGGCACGTCACCAGCGCAGTGTTCCGCCCGGCCACCATCTTGTCCGGCCTGCCGCAACCACTCACCGGGCAGCCCGCGACCACGGCGATCCAGAGCTGGAACTCGGCCCGCAGCTGCACCAACCTCGCCGTCACGCCGTCGACGAGCGTCGCCACAATGAGCGGTGAGACGACCCCCTTCGTGGCTCCTGCAGCGCCGCCGACCACGACGACTACGAGCTCACCGGCGGGCAACACGGGCAGCGCCACGACCACTTCGACGACGCCCGCCACGACCACGTCGACCCGAGCCAGCACGCACGCGACCACCACGACAGCAGCCCCCTCGTCGACCACCACGTCTGCGACCGACAACGCCGGCGGGTAACGCACAGGCTGCGACCCGTTAGGCCCGATCGATCTGCGACCAGGTATACGACTTCCCGGTGAAGGCATCCTCTCCGGGGATCCGGCGGTAGCGAAACCGGATCTCCTCGAGGTCGTTCTCCTCGGCCACGGTCGCTTCAGCCAGGCGCAGCACCATGTCTGCCTGCCGACGCAACACCGTCCGCTGCTCGGCAGACGTTGTGTCGAGCATGATCGACCCCAACGAGTCGATCAGTCGGATCAGCACCGCTGGCATGCCCCCCGCCGACTGGCGGATCTTGTCGAAGGCGCGGTTCACCATCCGGGCGTACGAAGGATCGAACTCGATCAGGCGGACCCGGCCGGCCGAGTCCCGGTAGACGCCCTCGTCGAGGACGCGGCCAGACACGCGTCCCAATCCCGCGGACAACCAGTCGATGCAAGTAAGCGTCGTGAAGGTGTCGTTCACGACGGAAGACAGGGCACGAATGGCGATCTCGACGAGCTGGTCGATTGCGAAGACCGGGTCTTGCACCAGCGTGCGGTGCGGCCCGGTCACGTGCGCCTTGCCCAGCGCGAGCGCCACTTCGGGTGCCGCGCTGCGCGGCCAGACCATGGCGAGTGGTCGCCCCGTGGCCAGGAAGTGCCCCGGCCGGTGCTCCAAGCGGATGAACGAGTCGGTCCGGGTGGCGATGGCGATGAGCTGCGAGTAGCCGACGTACTGGATGTAACCGCTCACCTGCGAGGGGACGGCGGCGCCGCGCTCCTCAATCAGCTTGAGCAGTTCGGGCACGCTCTTGCCGCTGTGCTGTTGCGGAGGCTCGATCGGCAGCTCCCCCACCCGCTCGGGAAACTCGGCGTCGATCGACGACATGAGGTCGGCCGCAATACTGGCGATCACCTCGGGGAGCTGAATCGACTTCGCGATGTGATGGATGAAGTAGATGAGGACGCCGAGGTCCACGAGGAGTAGCGCCTCGGCGATCGACGTCGACAAATACGGGACGAAGCGTGGGTTGAGGCTGTTGATGGAGCCGAGCACCAGCACCGAGTACACGAAGGTGCCGACGAAGATGCCGAGGGTCACCTGGTTCCCGATGTCGCGCACGAAGTTGCGCATCATGCGCGGCCCGAACTGTTGTGACGCCAGAGTGAGGGCGAGGATGGTGATGGAGAACACCACGCCCACCACCGTGATGACGGCCGCCGCGATGGCGATCAGCACCTGGCGCTCGGCGTCGGCGCCGCCGGTGCGAATCCAGGTCGGCAGGATGTCCGGGTGGTGGAAGGCGGACACGTCGATCTCGAACGTGACCACAAACAGCAGCGCCGAGACGACGACGATGATGCTCGGGACGACCCAGAGGGTCGTGCGGAGCTCCTCCCAGCGCCAGCTCGGGAGCTTCCGGCGGTCCTTGCCGACCCGGGCCGGCTGTCGCGCGAGGACCTCGTCGACGTCGCTCACGAGGACTCCGTCCCGACGGAACGCTCGGCACGAGCGCGTGAACCACCAGCGGGCCGCCGGCCACCCCAGATCCCCACAGGCCGAAACGTAACATCCGTGCGTGTCCGGCCCCTTGCCCGTTGAGCCGGCCGTGTTGGCGATCGACGGGGGGAGCACCAAGACCCATGTCGTGACTCGGTGGCGGTGTCTTCGACACCCGCGACCCGCGGTTCCATCGCCGCATCGACGAGGGCATTGCCCCGCGCGCCGTGCTCGTCTGACTCCAGTCCCCGCCCGGGGGGGCCGCGCTCATCCGCCTCGATGCGATCGGCGCCCCTCAAGAGGCCCACGACGCACGGCGGGCCGCGTTCCGAGCCGCTTAGTCCGTCGGTCCGCCCGAGGCGCCCGGACCACCGGCACCGCCACCGGCACTGGCGCCGGCCGTCTCCCGCGGCATGGCATCGGCCACCAACCGCGCGTCGTCGGCCAACAACGAGTGCGCCAGCTGCTTCACCAGCTCGATCACTTCTGGATGCTCCTCGGGATTCCATCCCTCGAGCAGGTCCGTCAGACCGTTCCGCCGCGCTTCGGTCAGACGTCCGAGGGCGAGCGAGCCGGCGGCCGTCAGGTGCAGGTCGCACTCCGCGCCGCGGCGATGCTCCTCGATCATCCCGGCCGACACCAGGCCCTCCACCCCCGGCTCGATCACCGACGGATCGACGTGCAGATGCTCGGCCACCTCGTCGACCGTGCAGGCGGGCCGATCGGCCAGCCGGTAGAGCAGCCACACCGCCCGCGGCGGCAGGTTGACCCCGGCGCGCTGGGCCAGGGTCTCGTAGAGCTCGGCGCGGTTCTCCCGGGCCGACATCCGTTGCAGCGCCAGTTCGATCTCCTGGAGCGACGAACGCGCCTGCATCGCCCCGTGGACCTCGCCCGTGTCGACCGTCTCCACCGTGCGGCGTAACGGCACCTCGGGCAACAGGAAGCTCAACAAGAACGCGAAGAACGAAATGGGCACGGCAACGAGGAACACCGTTTGCACCGAATGCGTCACGGCGCCGATGTACTTGTCGAAGAACGCGAGCCCCGCCGCCGTCGACTTCAGCTTGTTCAGTAGCGCCGGATCGAGCGCCTGCGGGTTGAACGACCTGAGCACCGCCGCGGGCACTTTGGCCAGGGTCGGCGCGAACGTGTGGTTGAACACGATGGCGTAGATCGCGCCGAACACCGCCGTGCCGAAAGACCCGCCGATCATGCGGAAGAAGGTGGCCGAGCTCGTCGCCACGCCAAGCTCGTTGTAGGACACGGCGTTCTGCACCGCCACGACGAGCACCTGCATGATGAGGCCCATGCCGACTCCGAAGACGAACATGTAAGAGGCGAGCAGCCAGCTGTTCATCGAGGCGTCGATGAAGGACAGCAGGTAGGCGCCCAGCGTCAGGAGGGCCGAGCCGAGGATGGGAAAGATACGGTAGCGGCCCCAGCGCGTCACCAGTCGTCCCGAGATCACCGAGGCGCCGAGCATTCCGAGCATGAGCGGCAGAATCCGCAGGCCCGACACCGTCGGGCTGACGCCCTTGACGTTCTGCAGGAAGAGCGGGAGGAACGTGAGGGCGCCGAACATGGCGAAGCCCATCACGAACCCGATGGCACTGGCCGCGTTGAACACGCGCACGGTGAACAGGTGCAGCGGGATGACCGGCTCCGAGGCGGCGCGTTCGGCGAAGAGGAAGGCGATAGCAAGCACGACACCGAACACCGCAGTGAAGATGCTGGGCGCGGACACCCACGCCCACGAGATCCCGCCCAAGCTGGCGAAGATGATCAGCGACGTTGCCGACCCGGCCAGCAACAGGGTGCCCGCGTAGTCGATCGTGTGTCGCACCTTGCGCAGATGCCCCGGCAAGACGGCACCCGTCACGAAGAGGGCCAGGATCCCGAGCGGCAGGTTGATGTAGAAGACCCAGCGCCATGACAGGTAGGTCACGCACAAGCCGCCGATAAGCGGCCCGATGACGGTCGCCACGGCGAACATGGCGCCGAACAACCCCATGTAGCGCCCTCGATCGCGCGGCGAGACGACGTCGCCGATGATCGTCTGCGCGCCGACCATGAGGCCGCCGCCACCGAGTCCCTGCAGTGCACGGAACGCGATGAGCTCGGTCATGGTGTGACTCAGGCCGCACAACGCCGAGCCGATGACGAAGATGACGATCGAAGCCTGGAAGAAGGTCTTGCGCCCGTATTGGTCGCCGAGCTTGCCCCACAGCGGGGTGGACACCGTCGATGCGAGCAGGTACGCCGTGACCACCCACGCCAGGTGCGAGCCACCGTGCAGGTCACCCACGATCGTCGGCAGCGCCGTCGAGACGATCGTCTGGTCGAGCGCCGCCAACAACATGCCCAGGAGCAGGGCGCCGAGGATCAGCCAGAGCCGGCGACCGGTAATGCGCTCGCCCACGGGAGGTGCCGTGTCGACGCTCACACCAGCCTCTCCGACATCTCCCACGATTGGCTCAGAGTAGGAACGCCCATGGTCGAAATGCAATTATGGGCCGCTCGCCGCCCCGGTCCCGCCGGAGCCGTCACGGCGGCGACCAATTCGGCCGGCCCATCTGGGCCCCCGCGCCACCCGCGCTACGGTCGCCGCGGCGGATGCGGCACGCGGTCGCACCGACAGCCCAGGAAGGTCACGATTCATGCGTACCCGCCTCACCGAACTACTCGGGATCGAACACCCCGTGATGCTGGCCGGTATGGGAGGCGTCTCCTACTCAGCGCTCGCAGCGGCCGTCTCGGCGGCGGGCGGGTTTGGCTGCCTCGGCGCCTCCACCATGGGCAACGAGACGATGGTGACGGAAATGGCGGCGGTGCGCGAAGCCACCGACAAGCCCTTCGGCGTCGACCTGCTCACCGCCATGCCAGGTGGCATGAGCGAGCAAGTCAAGATGGTCATCGAGGGCGGGGCCTCGGCCTTCGTCGCCGGCCTGGGCGTGCCGACCGAAGTGGTCGACCTTTGCCACGTGCACGACCTGGTGGTCGTGAGCATGTGCGGCAAGGTCGAGCACGCTGTGCGCGCCGTGGAGGCGGGATGTGACCTCGTCGTGGCCCAGGGCACCGAGGCGGGCGGCCACACCGGCCAGGTGGCGTCGTTCCCCTTGGTTCCCCAGATCGTCGATGCCGTCGGCGCACGGGTCCCCGTCGTCGCCGCCGGTGGCATCTTCGACGGCCGCGGGCTCGCCGCCGCGCTCGCGCTCGGCGCGGACGGCGTCTGGATCGGAACGCGTTTCATTGCGACGCCCGAAGCTCGTGGCGTCCTGGGCTACAAGGAGACGCTGCTCGCCAGCCGCGAGGACCAGACCACCGTGAGCCGCGCCTACTCGGGCAAGACGATGCGCGTCGTGCGCAACAACTACACCGACTACTACGAGGCTCACCCCCAGGAGCTGAAGAAGTTCCCCGAGCAGCTCGCAGCGGCCTACGGCAACGGCGCCATGCACCTGGGCGGCGACTCCTTCAGCGAAGGCGTCGACGTGGAAAAGGAGTGCTATCCCGCCGGCCAGGGGGTCGGCGGGATCTCCGAGCTGGTCCCCGCAGGCGAGCTGGTGCATCGTTTCGTGACGGAAGCAGAGGCCGTGCTCGACCGCATGGCCGCGCTGCGCTGAGCGCCCCGCTCGACGGAGCGTGACCACGGCAACGAGCGGACCGCGCGAGACGGGCGCGGGAGAGCGCCGGGTTGCGCTGGTCACCGGCGCGAATCACGGCATCGGCGCCGCGACCGCTAAGGCGCTGGCGGCGCGGGGCACGGCGGTCCTGTGCGCGTACTTCCGCAGCGAGCGGTTAGGCGGCCTCGAGGATCCTTCGCTCCCCGCGGCCTACCGGGCGACCCGCATGGCCCGGGCCGACTTCGTGGTGGAGTCGATCCGTGCGGCCGGCGGCCGGGCCGTTGCGATGGAGGTCGACCTGTCGGACGCAGAGTCGATTCCGCGCCTCTTCGACACCGCCGAGCAGCAGCTCGGTCCGGTGCAGATCGTGGTAAACAACGCATCGGGGTGGGTGGGTGACACGTTCTTGTCGGAGGCGACGGACCGTTTCGGCCGGGCCCAGAATCCCGTGACGGCCCGCTCGTTGGACCAAGTGTTCTCGGTCGACGCGCGGGCTGCGGCCTTGCTGATTGCCGAGTTCGCCCGTCGGCATATGGCGAGGCACGGGCAATGGGGCCGCATCGTGGGGCTGACGTCGGGCGAGGGAAACGGCCTTCCTGAGGAGGTCTCCTACGGCGCTGCGAAGGCGGCCCAGGTGAACTTCACATTGAGCGCGGCGACCGAACTCGGGCGCTTCGGCGTCACGGCCAACGTCGTCCATCCTCCGATCACCGACACCGGGTGGATCAACCCGCAGACGGCCTCGGCAGCACGCACCGCCGGCCGGCGCGTTGCTACGCCGAAGCAGGTGGCCGAGGTGATCGCCTACCTGGCCTCCGATGCCGCGGCGCTCGTAACGGGGAACGTCATCCGTCTGCGCTAGCGGGAGAAGGCAATCACTCAGGCGATGCGGTACATCTGCAAGCCGTGCGCCAGCACCCTGCCGGTCTCGTCGGCGGCGGTGATCTCGGTGAAGATCAGCTCCCGGGCTCGGCGGACGGTGCGCGCCGAACAGTTGAGGTGCTCTCCCGAGCCGGCGGCGACGTACTGGAGCGCCATGGAGACCGTGGAGGCGCGCACGTCGCGATCAAAGTCGTGGTTGGACCGCGCGGCGAGGGCTCCGGTCGTGTCGATCACGGTGCCGACGACACCTCCGTGCTACGTGGCGCCGTCGTTGCTGAGTTCGACCCGGAACGGCAACCGGGTGGCGACGTCGTCCGGCTCGCAGCGCTCGACCACCAGGCCGAGCCACGACAAGAAGGGCGTCTGGGCGAATATGGCTGGCACGGCAGCCCGCCGCTCTCGTTGTCGGCCCCCGGTGAGTCCGTCTTCCGGTTGGTTCACCCGGTCTCCGCCGGCCCGACAGGGCACGAGACGCCAGTGTCGCCGAGCCCGCAATAACCATTGGGGTTCACCTCGAGGTACTGCTGGTGGTAGGGCTCGGCGTAATAGAACTCGCCGGCCTGCCTGATCTCTGTGGTGACGTCGCCATAGCCGGCATCGTGCAGCGACGTGGCGAAACGTGCCGCAACGTCTTGCGCAATGGCCGCCTGCTCGGGCGTCGTCGTGTAGATGGCGGAGCGGTACTGCGTCCCGACGTCGTTCCCCTGTCGCATGCCCAGCGTCGGGTCATGACCCTCGAAGAACACGCGCAACAGCTGCTTGTAGGAGATGCCTGCTGGGTCGTACACCACCAGGACAGCTTCGGCGTGACCCGTTCGGCCTTTACAGACCTCGTGGTACGTGGGGTTGGGCGTGATCCCGCCCGCGTAACCGACGGCGGTCGTGTACACGCCCGGCAGGGACCAGAACTTCCGCTCGGCGCCCCAGAAGCACCCCATGGCGAACGCCGCCCGCTCGAGCCCGTCCGGAAACGGCGGGGTCAACTTGGTTCCGAGCACCAGATGCGGCTCGGTGACGGACATGGACGCACCCCGCCCAGGCAGCGCCTTCTCCGGGGTGACCATCTGTGACCTGTGCGAGCTGAATAATCCCATGTCGTCCCCTGCGCCGCCTGTCCGTTCCGACCTCAGTATGGGCACTGATTGGCCTTCCCCGATCCAGGCCTTCGACTGCTTCGCTTGCAATGCGCTCATCGGCTGGTATATTGCGATATATCATTATGGTACGTTACATAGCGGGATCACCCGTCGACCTTTCCGACCAGGAGGAACACCACATGCCACATCCACACGATCACGATCGCGGCCATGACCACCACCAGGGCCCAGAGCACGACCACGAACAGCTGCACGAGCATTTCTTTGCGCACGCCATGCGCGGCCCCGGAATCCGCCGGGGCGGCGGACGAGGTGGTTGGGGCGGCGGGCGCCGCATGCGCCGAGGTGCCATCCGTACCGCCATCCTCCTTGCGCTGCGCCAGGAGCCGGCGCACGGCTACGAAGTCATGCGCCGCCTCGAAGAGATGAGCGGCGGCCTCTGGCGGCCGAGCCCGGGGTCGGTCTATCCGCACCTCCAGATGCTCGAGGACGAAGGCTTGGTGCAGTCGTCCGAGGTCGAAGGCAGCCGCACCTACGCGCTCACCGATTCGGGCCGCGCCGAGGCAGAGAAGAGCGAGCAGCCTTGGCAGGCGGCGGGCGAGGCCGACGACAAGATCCGAACGCTGCGCGAGGCGATCGAACAGCTGGCCAGCGCCGCCAAGCAACTCGCCGGAGCCGGCGAACCAGCGCAGATCGATCGAGGAATTTCCATCATCCAAAAAGCGCGCAAGGACCTCTACCAGATCCTCGCTGAGGACTAAGAGAGCGGACCGGTACTCTGCTGGCAGAGCCATGACGACCACCGCAACCGCCACCCCGATCGATGGCGCAGCTTCCGGGACGGGGCCGATCATTGAAACGGTCGATCTCACCAAGACGTACGCCGGGACAGATTTCCGCGCGGTCGACGGGCTGAACCTCCGGGTGAACACCGGCGAGGTCTTCGGGCTGCTCGGTCCGAACGGCGCCGGTAAGACCACCACCATCGGTGTGCTCACCACGCGCGTCATCCCCACGGGTGGCCGCGCGCTGGTGGGCGGCATCGATGTCGTCCGACAGCCGACCGTGGTCAAACAGCTCATCGGCGTCGTGTCCCAGCAGAACACGCTCGACCGCCAGCTCACGCCGTGGGAGAACCTCTATTTCCACGGCCGCCTGTTCGGGATGGGTGCGAAGGAGTGCCGCCACATCGCCGACGAACTGTTGGAGCGGTTCCAGCTGACCCGCTTCGGCAAGGCATCGGTCTACGCCCTCTCCGGGGGCATGGCACAACGACTGATGGTGGCCCGGGCGATCTTTCACCGGCCGGCCGTTCTCTTCCTCGATGAGCCGACGGCCGGCCTCGACCCGCAGGGTCGCTTGGCCCTTTGGGATCTCCTCGGTGGGCTGAACGCCGAGGGGCAAACGATCATGTTGACGACCCACTACATGGAGGAAGCCGACAAGCTGTGTAATCGGGTGGCCATCATGGACCACGGCAAGATCCTTGCCCTGGACACACCCAGCGAGCTCAAACGCAGCGTCGGGGCCGACACCATCGTGACCGTCAAGGCGGCGGGCGACCCGACCGAACTGGCCGCCGCCCTCGAAAGTCGGCTCGCAGGCCTGACGCGGACGCGCCCCGTGGATGAAGGTGTCGAGCTGCAGATCAGCGGCTCCGATCGCATCGTCCCCCGGGTGGTCGAGGCCGCAGAGGCCGCCGGGTTCTCGCTGGCCGACCTCTCGGTCGCCGAACCCACCCTCGAGACGGTGTTCATCGGGCTCACCGGGAAGGACCTGCGCGACTGATGGCTGCAACGACGACACCAGAGATGACCCCAGCCACCTTTGGGTCACCCGGCACGCACCACGTCGACCTGACGCCCACCCGCTCGGCCACCGCGGCGAGTTGGACTTCGCTCCGGGCGCTGATCCTGCGCGACCTGGTGGTCCTCTGGAAACACAAGATCGAGTTCACGGTGCGGACACTGGTGCAGCCGTTCCTCCTGTGTTTCGTCTTCCTCTACGTCTTCCCGAAGATCGGCCAGGGCATCGGCGGGGCCAGTGGGGTCCCGGGGGCGGAGTCCGCCTTCGCCACCGTCCTCGTTCCGGGCGTGGTCGGGCTGGCCATCATGTTCCAGGGCATTCAGGCCGTTGCCATGCAGCTGGCACAGGAGTTCGGCTTCACGCGAGAAATCGAGGACCGCGTGCAGGCGCCCTGCCCGATCTGGTTGGTCGCAATCTCAAAGGTGATCTCGGGCGGCGCGCAGGGGCTGATCTCGGCGGCGATCGTGCTGCCGATCGCCTCCGTCGTCCACGCCGCCGGGGTCGAGGCCCACATCAACCTGCACTGGCTGCTCATCGTCACTCTGGTCCCGCTGTCGTGTGTCTGCATGGCGTCGCTCGGGCTCCTGCTCGGCACGTCGTTCGAGCCGCGCAACCTCGGCCTCATGTTCGGCTTCATCGTGCTGCCCATCACGTTCCTCGGTGGCACCTACTACCAGTGGACGCGGTTGGCGCCGATCAAGGCCGGGCCTGTTCACTGGCTGCAGATCATCGTGTTGATCAATCCACTCATCTACATCAACGACGGAATGCGAGCCGCCTTTACGGACGCTGCGCACATGCACCTCTATGTGATCTATCCCGCGATCATCGCGTTCAGCGTGATTTTCCTCACGCTCGGCCTCAAGAACTTCAGGCGCAAGGTCCTCGCCTAGCAGCGATGCGGCGGCCCGCTGTTCGACACCGCCGCCCCACGGCGAAGGCCGCGTCCGTGTCCATGAACTCACAGCACCCGGAGTGCGTCGGGGAGCGCCCGCTCGGTCCGCGTAAACGCGCGAAGGGAGGCCAAGTCGCCCACGCGGGCGCGGGCCAGTTCGAGACAGACCTCCAGACTGACCCCCATTGCCGCTGGCGGTGGGTCCGGCACATGGAGTCCGGGCACGCTGCTCACGACGTCGTCACCGTGTACGACCACTTCGAGGATCCTCGTACGGAGATACTCGGAGAGTGGCACCTGTCCACCGGCCACCCGGATCACCGGAACGGCCCGTGCCGCCGAGGCCGCGACGAGCAGACCGACCAGCTCGTCGCGCGCAGCCGTACACGCCGCCGCGACGAGCGGCGCGCCCGTTTGAGCGAAGGACTCCGCGGCGGACCGCAGCGACGCCGCGAACGGATCGTCGTCGTCGACGCCCTCTACCCGATTGAGGCCGAAGAATTCCCCTACCGCTACGCTCCGTAAGCCGAGCGGCTCTGCGTCCTTGAGTACCTGTTCCAACCAGACCACGCCGTGGACAGCGTGGGCGGCAACACCGCCGACGCTGTAGTGCAGAAGCGCGCCGGGCTCCCCCCACGACGCTGCCACCTCGCTGCGAAGCAGGATGCTCCGCAGCCAGTCCACCGCCCCCAGGTACGCATCGACCTCCTCGCGTGACAACGCCGGTGCCTGCATTGACCGGACAGTAGGCCACCTGGGTCTCGCATGAATCGCCTCAGGCCTCCGGCCGAACCCGTACGGGCAGACCTATCGGAACGGCCGTGGCCGGTACCACCTGGTCGTCGCCGAAAAGGCGTGACGCGCGCCTGATTGTCACTACATCTGGGTAGGGTGATTCGCGACCGTGCAGCTACATGTGCGACCGCTCCCGGGTGGGGTGGCGAAGGGACGGATCCCATGACGATGATCGGTTCTGCTTCGCCGTCCGACCTCTTGGAGGACTACGTCCGCGTCCGGGCGACCACGGAACGATTGGCCTCCGTGCTCAGCGCCGAAGATCAGACGGTCCAAACGATGCCGGACGTCAGCCCGACCAAATGGCACCGGGCTCACGTCACCTGGTTCTTCGAGACATTTCTCCTTGGCGAGTACGCGAGTGGTTACCGCGCGTTCAATGATGCATACGCGTACATCTTCAACTCGTACTACGAGGCCGTGGGCGCCCGGCATCCGCGGCCCGAGCGCGGGCTGCTCTCGCGGCCCGGCATCGACGAGATCGCGCGGTATCGGGCCTATGTCGACGGTCAGATGGAGGCGTTGCTGCGTGAGCCCGGCCAACCCGGTTTGGTCGAGCTCATCACGCTCGGGCTCCACCACGAACAGCAGCATCAGGAGCTCCTGCTGATGGACATCAAACACGTCCTCTCGCGGAACCCGTTGTCTCCGGCCTATCTCACGGGAGCACTTCCCGGCGCTCAAGTCCACCCCCCGAAGGCCGGCTGGCTCGAGCACGGCGGAGGGCCCGTGGAGATAGGCCACCGGGGCGTTGGGTTCGGCTTCGACAACGAGTTTCCGGTCCATACGGTGCATCTCACCCCGTTCGGGCTGGCCGACCGGCCGGTCACGTGCGGTGAGTGGCTCTCCTTCATGGAAGACGACGGATACCGACGGCCAGAGTTCTGGCTCTCGGACGGATGGGCGGTCGTCAACAACCACGGCCTGGAGGCGCCCCTGTACTGGTCCCGCGATCCCGACCATCCCGACCAGTGGCTCCAGTTCACTCTCGCCGGGGTCCGGCCAGTCGATCCAGACGAACCGGTGTGCCACGTGAGCTACTACGAAGCGGATGCGTTCGCCCACTGGACCGGCAAGCGGCTGCCCACTGAGTCAGAGTGGGAGATCATCGCGGCGACCCACGGTGAGGGCGACAACTTCCTGCGCGAGGATTTCCTCGAGCGTGGCGCGCCGCACCCTCGGCCCGCGGTGACGTCAAATGCCATCTACGGCGACACGTGGGAATGGACGTCGAGCGCTTACTCGCCGTATCCCGGTTTCCGCGCCGCGGCCGGCGCGGTGGGCGAATACAACGGGAAGTTCATGGTGAGCCAGTACGTCTTGCGCGGTGGCTGCTGCGCCACCCCCGGGGGGCACACCCGCGCCACGTATCGCAATTTCTTCCCGCCCGGAGCGCGCTGGGCCTTCGCTGGCGTCCGGCTCGCCCAGGATCCCTGAGCCATGTCCTACACGATTGACGTGCACCTCTCGCCCGAGGATGTTCGCACCCAGATGCGGGTGGATGCGCTTTTAGGGCTCCAGGGCGTCCAGAAGTCGATCCCACCTGTGTGGTTCTACGACGAGCGCGGCAGCCGCTTGTTCGAGGAGATCACCCAACTGGCCGAGTACTACCCCACGCGGGCCGAGCGCGCGCTGCTCGAGGCCTACGCTCCGGACATCGCCGGGCTCGCCAAGGCCGACACGCTCGTCGAGCTGGGCGCGGGCGCCTGCGACAAGACCCGCGTGCTCCTCTCCGCCCTCGAAGAAGCGGGCACCTTGACGCGCTACGTGCCCTTCGACGTCAGCGACGAGTTCCTCCGCAGTGCCGCCGACACACTGTCCGCGGAATTCACCACGCTCGACATCCATCTGGTGATCGGCGACTTCCACCACCACCTGGCAGAGATCCCCAGCGACGGCCGACGGATGGTCGCGTTTCTCGGCGGCACAATTGGGAACCTCGACCCGGCCCAAAGGGATCGCTTTCTCTTCGATCTCAATTGCACGATGTCCAGTGACGATTCGCTCCTGCTCGGCACGGACCTGGTCAAGGACCGAGCCAGGCTGGTCTCCGCCTACGACGACGCCGCCGGCGTGACCGCCGCGTTCAACCGGAACGTGCTCCACGTCCTCAACCAGCAGCTCGGCGGCAACTTCGATCCCGATCGATTCCGCCATGTGGCGCTCTGGAACGAGGACGAGCAGTGGATCGAGATGCGGCTGCGGGCGGAGGAGGCCTGCGAGGTCTTCCTGACCGAGGCCGGCATCAACGTCCGCTTCGAGGAGGGCGAGGACGTCCTGACCGAGATCAGCTCAAAATTCACCCCCGCCCGCGTCGAGGCCGAGCTCGACCGAGCCGGGTTCGTGATCGAAGAGATGTGGGGGGCGGAGGAGGGCGAGTTCCTTCTGACCCTGGCACACCCCTACTGCTGACGCCAGCCTGGTCAGGCTCTCGGGTGGGCGTCGAGTCCAAACTCAGACCGGAACCGCCTCCGGTTCGTGCGCCTGCGCCAACGGGGCGTCCGACACCGGACGCCGACGCCGGCGGAGCACCAGCCAACCGCCGAGGAGAATCACCAACACCGCGACCGCACCGACGCTCAGCACACTGGCCAGAACCAGATGAGGCGGCCGATAGCGGAACGTCACGACATCGTGGCCGGCCGGGATGCGGACCTGCTGTACCAGATCGAACGAGTTGACCGAAACCGCGTGCGCCGCTCCCCCGTTGACCGACACGCTCGCCAGCCAGCCCGAGTCCCAGGCGACCGAACGGATCACCGTCGACGGTGACGGGGCGTCGACCTTTATCTCCTCTGACTTCGTCGTGCTGGAGAGCACGGTGACCACAAGGGGTCGTCCGGTACCCGTGGCTGCCGACACGGGCTTCGGCGGCTTGGCAAAGGTGTAGACCGAGTAGCCCTGCGAGGTTCCGGCTTGGTGCCACGGACCGGGCACGATGGCCCCCGAGAGCGAACCCGCCAGTTCGTACGAATGGTCGCTCACCGAAATGACCGCCTGGTGCGCCGGCAGCGATCCGACCACCTGGACGGAGAGGCCAATGGCGTCGGCACGCGGCAGAGGCTCGGTCACCCCGTCGGCGCCGACCGCTACGGGCACCGTCGCCCCCCAATGCGTCGAGCCATCCGCCGTAAGGACGCCGAAGCGGACGAGCGCGTCCGAGGTGCTGGCGTGCGTGAACAGGATGGTGGCCGAGTCCGGCTCGAGCGACTCGCCCAAGAACCACGACTCGCTTTGACCGGAGTGCAGCGCGGGCCGGGGTCCGGGGTAGAAGGGATAGGCGGTCTCGTTGAAGTCCGCCCCGTAGCCGCGGACCAAGACGGGATCCGAGCCAAATCCCTCGGACACCTGCTGCACCCCCGACAATGAGCGGGGAGCCGAGGCGAGCGGCACGATGAAGTACTCCGGCACCGTGACGACCTCTTGGAGGTCGAGCCGATCGAGCGTGCCAGAACCGAGTTGGCCGATGTCCAGGTCGTCCTGCTCGTGCGTGTGGGTCACCGACTCGTAGTTGCTGTTCACGATCGAGGCGTAGCCCGAGACCGACGGCAGCCCGGGAATGATGTTGAGGTCGGGGACGCCCTGCGCGCTCCCCGGGTAGCTCGAATACGTCTGCGGGTCGTAGTTGATGAACCGGCCTCCTCCCGAGAGATGAGCCGCCATCAACCTCTGAATGGGCGTCGTCCCGCTGACCAGGTCGTTCGCTGGAGCTTGGTCCAGCTGGCTCGTCAGCGCCATCAATCCCAGGTCGACCGCCACGAATGCGGCCGCTGCTGCCGCCCACTGCATTCCGGTGAGCCGGGGACGAAGCCAGACGAGGGCGGCCGCGACGGCCGCGAAGCCAAGGGCGATGATCGTCGCCTCTCGCACGGTGTGGGTCGCCCCCGGGCTGGCCCAGACACCGGCGAAGACGTGCACGAGCGATCCGGTCGCCGTCAGCGCCCACACGGCCAGAACCGCTACGAGCGCGAGCGGCACCAAAGCCATCATCCGGTCGTACCGTCGCCAACGGACATCGACCTTGGGCACGTCGGTCCGGTCGAGCCACCCCGCGAACAGGACCGAGACCGCGGTAGCCACGATGATCATGTTGCGGCTCTGTAGTCGCTGATGGCCGTAGAGGGGGATCCGGTTGAACAAACGCTCCAGCGGCGTATTCGAGCCCAGCGCCAGCAGGTACCCGAAGACCCCCACGGCATACCACGTGAGTCGGTCACGCGGTGCAAGTCGGCTCGGCCAACGCGGGTGGAGCAGCGTGATGAGCGCGATGAGCGGGAGCACGCCCAGATAGAAGCCGACCTCGGGCAGGTTGTAGTGGCTGAAGAACTGGGATTCCCCGAGGTGTCCGTAGCCGCCGTCGAGATACGGCACCAACGCAAAGATGCTGAACGGCGTCGGATAGCTCCCGGCGGCAGCGAAGACCCCGGCACCCCGCTGCGAGTTGCGAATCGCCTCGAGGCCAGGCAGCCACTGGATTGCCGCCAGCGACAGGGCGAGCGCCGCGCCGGTGGCACACCGGGTGAGCACCCTCCACCAACGCTCTCGGCTGAGTCCCGCCGACATGACGGCGAATCCGACGACGAGGAGGGCCTCGTCGAGCATCGCCTCGGGTGCTCCGCCCAGGATTACCGTGGCGTAGGCGATTCCGAGCAGGATCGCCCACCGCCACCGCCCGTCGCGCACAATGTGATGGAGGGCTAGGAGCATCCAGGGGATGGCAACGAAGCCCTCGGTCATGTCCACGTGGTTGACCTGGCTCAGGACCGGGCCCGCAAACGCGAAGGTCACGGCGCCGAGGAGGCAGGCGACCGTCGAGAGCTTGAGCGCCCGCAAGAAGACGTACATCCCGATGGCGATCGCGGAGAAGAGTGCGACCTCGGTGGCGATCCAGGCCGCCCGATCCGGGAGGGCCACGAACAGGCCCACGAGAGGGTAGAACGCGCCGGCGTTGAAGTCCGCCATGAGCGGCGTGCCGCTGAAGATGTATTGGTTCCAAAAGGGCAGCTCGCCGTGGCGGAGCATCGAACCCACCAATACGTGCAGCGGATAGTTCTGCTGCAGGTTGTCCCCGGTGATGACGAGGCGACCCGAGATCAGGTCCGGCAGCACGAACCCGAACAGGGGGATGGCAACGAGCAACGCGTAGGGCCACAGGGGTCCGATGTGTGCTCGGAGTCGGTCCACTATCGACGGGCTGCTTTCCGGGAGTCTCTGGGAGTGCGACCTCCACCGGGACTCGGCGTGTCGCAACCCGGCGACGCTAGCCCCTCTCGCTGAGACTCCCCTCAGACGGGTCGTTCGGCGGACGATTCTTCGGGTTTCGAACGCCCCGTCCGCGTGATGCTGCTCGAGGTCGAGCGCCACTGCACCTTTGGCTCCAGGGCGGCGCGCTCGAGGCGGCCGATGTGGGTGTCCGCGATCGACAGCATGTCGTCCAACAGCTCGTCACCCAGCAAGTAGGGCAGCAAACCGAGATCGAGCAGCTTGGTATGGGCGGCCCGGTAATAGTGCTCCTGGGCTTCGACGCGGGGGTCATCGAGGTGGACGACCTCCGCCCCGCCGGCGGCGTCCGAGACCTTTTGGGCCAGTTGGCTGACCGAGAAGGATTCGGTGAACTGGTTGAAGACCCGGAACTCACCGGCCTTGGCCGGGTGGCGGATGGCAAGATCGATGCAGGCGAGCGTGTCCCGGATGTCGAGGAAGCCGCGGGTCTGGCCACCCTTGCCATAGACCGTCAGTGGTTCGCCCGCGGCGGCCTGAATCACGAAGCGGTTGAGCACGGTGCCGAACACCGCGTCGTAGTCGAAGCGCGTGGTCAGTTCGGGGTGCAACGTGGTCTCGGGGGTCGTCTGCCCGTAGACCACGCCCTGGTTGAGATCGGTGGAACGGAGACCCCAGGCCCGGCAACAGAAGGCGATGTTGTGGCTGTCGTGAACCTTGGACAGGTGGTAGAAGCTCCCGGGCTGCTTGGGGAACGGCAGGGTGTCGGTCCGCCCTCGATGGGTGATCTCGATGTAACCCTCTTCGATGTCGATATTGGGCGTGCCGTACTCCCCCATCGTCCCGAGTTTCACCAGGTGGATCGACGGGTCTACTTCGGCGATGGCGTAGAGCAGGTTCAGCGTCCCGACCACGTTGTTGACCTGGGTGTAGACGCAGTGTTTGCGGTCCACCATGGAGTAAGGCGCACTGCGCTGCTCGGCGAAGTGCACGATCGCATCCGGATGGAAGCGACCCACCATGTCGTAGACGAAGGCCTCGTCGGTCAGGTCGCCAATGAAGGTATCGAGCCGGGTGCCCGAGACGTCCTCCCAGCAGTCCACCCGCCGGTGCAGCGACGCGATCGGCACGAGCGAGTCGACCCCCATTTCGAGGTCATAGCCCCGCCGGGCGAAATTGTCCGCCACGCCGACGTCGTGGCCGGCCCGGGACAGATGCAGCACCGTTGGCCACCCCAGATACCCGTCACCACCGAGGACCAGAATTCGCATCTGACACCTTCCGTTTCCGTGACAGCCAGATTTCACATACGTGACAGAAGCAGTTTTCCCCTGTATCCTGGGAAGCTCCTGAGAATCCTGTTAAGGAAGGTTTCGGGTCCGCAAAATCGGCTACAGCTGTGACAAAATGACTGCAGTTCGATGAAGATTTTTGTTCCCGCAGAACCCTCTGCCGGGAACGCATGTAAGGAATCCCCGATGGAGCTCGTGCCCCCGAGCGCTACCCCAGACACCTTGGCTCTCACTGACGACGCCGCTGTCGACGCGCCCGTGCGACCGGTGGTCCGCTTCGGGTTGGCGCGCACGGCGTTGCTCGGAGCACTCGGCACCACCGCCATCGTCGTGGGCGCGCTGCTCGGCGGCCAGTCCTTCGAGACCCACTTGCCCGGCGCCTGGTTTTTCGGCATGCCGGGCGGGCCCCTCGGCTGGATCGGCACCAACCAGACGCTGCCCCCTGTCGCGGCGCTCGCGCTCGTCTTCGGAGGGCTGATCCTGTTGACGCGAGCCTGGCTCGGGTTCCTGCGCTATCTGAAGAACAACCAGGGCTTCCCCGTTCGGCGCGTCGTGCTCGTCGTCGTCGTCTGGGCCGTGCCGCTCCTGCTGGCGCCGCCGCTGTTCAGTCGCGACGTCTACACCTACGCGGCGCAGGGCGAAATGGTGAGCCACCAAATCAACCCGTACGACTACGGGCCCAACGTCCTCGGCTCGACGCCCTTCAACAACTTCGGCGACCCTTTCTGGGCGGGCAACGAGTCGCCGTACGGACCAACCTTCCTCGAGATCGACGGCGTCGTCGACCAGGCCTCCGGCCACAATTTCCTGTCCGATCTGGTCTTGCTCCGTCTTCTCGAGGTCGCCGGCATCGCCTTCATGGTGGCCGCGACGCCCACCCTCGCCCGTTGGGCCAAACGCGACCCTGCCCACGCCGTCCTTCTCGGGGCGGGATCTCCCCTCGTCTTGCTCTCGTTGCTGGCCGGTGACCATAACGACGCGTTGATGGTCGGGATGCTGATGGCCGGCCTCGCCGTGGCGAAACGGGTCGGCACGGTGCCGGGGGTGATCATCTGCGCACTCGCGGCGGGGGTGAAGTCACCAGCCGCGCTGGGCGTGCTCTTCCTCGGCTGGGTCTGGGCGGGTCCCGGCGCGTCGACGCGACGGCGCATTGGACGCACCGCGCTTGCGGGGCTGATTGCGTTGGCGACGATGGAGATCACCGCGCTCGTAACCGGGACCGGGTGGGGGTGGATCCGGACCACGACGACGGCGGACGCGGCGTTCACCGGGGTGACGCCGATCAACGTTCTGGCCCGGGGCGCCTCCATCTTGAGTCACATTGTCCAGGTGCCGCTGTCGACATCGGACTTCCACCCGGTCTTCAGCATTCTCGGGCTCCTGGTCGCGGTCTATGTCGGCTATCGGCTCTTGCGCCGCGCGCCCGAAGACGGCGTCGTGCGCTGCCTGGGCCTGACATTGCTCGTGCTGGCGCTGCTCGGCCCCATCGTCTGGGCCTGGTACGTCACGTGGGGGGTCGTCGTCTCGGCGCCCGCGGCGGCGGGGCGCCTTCGCACCGCGTTGATCGTCATCAGCACCTTCTGGGCCTTTGCCGGGCTGACCTCGGTCCACAACGTCTACATGCGGTTGCTCCACACATTCGTGCTCACGGACATGCTCGTTGTGACGCTGCTGCTGGCCATTGCCATCATGCCGCTCGGCCAATTCGCCGGCCCCCGTCCCGATCGGCCCCGCCTGCCGTGGTTCCGTCCCGGTCCCGACGACGACTCGTCGCGGACGCCGCTCCTGGGTGACGGCGTACTCGTCGGTGCCGGCGCCGGAAGCTGAGCCCGTCGACGCTGGTCGTCAACTCAGAGCCATGCCCTAAGGTCGCCGCGCAGATTCCGACCCTCGCGAGGCCGGGTCGCCACCGTTCGCCGTAAACGCCTTCAGCCAGCCTTCGATCATCGGCCCGAACGCGGCGGGGTTGTAGGCGTCCTCCTCGTAGGAGAACTGCATGTCGCCGGCATAGTGCAGCACCGTGACGTTGTGGGCCTGGTGTACCGAGCCGTCGCCCGGGTCTTCCATCCGGTTCTCAATCCGGCAGATCCACCACCCACGCTCCTCGTCGCAGACGCACCACGAGTGGGGGAATGAGTTCATCGCCCGGTTCGGCCATTCCGCCATGAGGGGGGCGATCCAAGCGTAGATCTCGTCGGGACCGCGAAAGGTGCCGAACGTGTGTTCCAAGTAGACGGCGTCGTCGGTGAACAGGTTCGCCCAGTCGCGCCATTCTCCGCTTGCGGCGCAGCGGTTTGCGGTCTCCGTGTAGTGCTGGTGCGCCTGCTCCAGCTCTTCTCGGCTCCAGGTCGGCGTCACGACTTCAGAATCCATTCGCTCATGGTGACACTGCGCAGCGTACTCAGGTCGACGAAAGCGCTGATCTCCTCGATCATCTGGGTGACATGGGCGTTCATGCGGTCGGGATCTCCCTCTGCGCAGTAGAACAGCATCGGGTCGGTCACGTGCTCCAGCGATGGCCACGACTCCTCCACGATGCCCCGAAACGGCGGAGCGCCTTTGGTGAGGGGACGAAACACCGCATTGCGCACGTACCGCATACGCGGCTGGATCGCCTCGGTGATGGGCGAGATACGGGCGTGCCAGCGCGCCATCCACTCCTCTAGCGACTGGTCGGGGTGCTGTTCGAGCATGGCGACGGTGAGGACGCCCGGCGACCGAACGCCATCGGGCCAGTACCGCGGCACCGACCACTGGTTGCCCCCGTAGTCGCGGTACAACGACTCCACCACCGAATACCCGGCAAGCCGGGCCGACGCAGCTGCCAGCACCTCTTCGTACGGTGCGCGGCGATCGACGGCGTCCAGCCACAACGAGACCACCGCGTCGGCGGGCCATTCGCCTTCTGGGGTGGGGACGGGCGCCGGGATGTCGCTCTCGGAGTCGCGCACGTCCATACTCAGCCGAAGGGGGCCGAGGTCGAGCAACGCCGTGGCCACGTCCCCCAGCACGGTCTCGGCGACCTCGGACCGGCTGCGTGCCGCGTCGGGCCACATGAGGTACATCAGCTTCTCCACGGCACCTCGTTCCGTTCGCTCAGGCGCCCCGTCACCAGGTCAGCTCGAGAGCCTCGCGCATCGTCGCCTCGAACTCGTCGTCGCGCAGGTTCCGTCGGAGCTCGAGCACCATCGCGGCGTCCTTGCCGACCTCGACCCGGAGCGGCGTATCGGGGTCATCGATCGCATCGGCCACCGCCAACGCGACGGTCTCGGGCCCCGGGCGTCCCTCGGGGCCGACCAGCGTGCTCATGGTGCTTCCCCACTGTGCGCGCAGCTCGGCGTACGCCGCGGGGCCGAGATGATCGGCGTCGTCGTGCTTCATGCCGGGCGCGATGTACCCCGGTTCGACGATTACGACGCGGATCCCGAAGTGGCCGAGTTCGAAGTGCATCGACTCGGACATCGCCTCGAGCGCGTGCTTCGACGCGGCGTACGGCCCTTCCAGCGGCGTCCCGATCCTGCCCTGGACCGAGCTGATGTTCACCAGTACGCCGTGGCCGCGCTCCCGCCAGCTGGCCAGGACCGCCTGGGCAACTCGGAGTGGGCCGAGAGTGTTGACGTCAAGGACCTGAGCAAAGCGCTCCAGCGGATAGGTCTCGAGGGGACCGTAGCCGGTCAACGCGGCATTGTTGACCACCGCATCCAACTCGCCGGCCTGTGCCACCGCAGCGCGCACCGACTCGGTGTCGCGGACGTCGAGCGGCAGGACCAACTTGGCCGGCACACCTTCCAACTGGGCCACCTCTCGCGCCGTGGCCACCACCTCGTGCCCCCGCTGCGCCAGCACCTCCACCGTGGCGCGGCCGATGGCCCGGGCCGCACCCGTGACGAGAACCCGCACCGCTCAGCCCTGAGCCGGTTCGGCAAGGCCGACCAGCTCTTCGCTCACCTGCCAGAGGCGCTGGGCGGCTTCGGGATCCTGCGCCCAACGGCGGGGCTTGGCCGGCTTGCACTTGACGAAGTACTGCCCCGTGACCCCCGCAACTTCGGGGGACGACGCGAGATAGATCGACGTGCGCGCGCCCTTCTCCGGTGAGAGGAAAAAGGGCCGGCTGATTTTGAGCCCGAAAGCCAGCAGGCCCCGCGCGTCGCCATCGGCCCCGTACCCGGTGCGCACCGTCCCGGGGTGCAGTGCGGTCGCTGTGACACCACTGCCGGCAAGCCGGCGTGACAACTCCAGGGTGAACAAGATGTTGGCCAGCTTCGATTCGCCGTAGACCCGCATGCCGCGGTAGCGGCGGCTCGACTGCAGATCGTCGAACGGGATTCCTTTGCGCGCCGCGTTGTGCGCGGTCGACGCGACGTTGACAATGCGCGATGGCGCGGACTCCCGAAGGCGATCGAGCAACAGATTGGTCAGCAGAAACGGCCCCAGGTGATTGGTGGCAAACGTCGCCTCGTACCCGTCGACGGTCACGTGCCGCTCGGTCAGCACGACGCCGGCGTTGTTGATCAGCACGTCGAGCCGGGGCGCTTGCTCCAGGATCTCCTCGGCTCCCCGCCGCACCGACGACAGGTCGGACAGGTCGAACACGACGAGCTGGACCTGGGGCTGGCCGTCGAGGCGCTCCACCATTCGCGCCACGGCCGCTCGGCCCTTGTCGGCATTCCGGGCCGTCACGATCACTCGTGCCCCCATCCCCGCCAGCGCCTGCGCCGTCTCGAGGCCGATACCGGAATTGCCGCCCGTAACGACGATCATCCTTCCCTGCATGTCAGGCACGTCCTTGCCTCCTCCTGGTGAGCAGGGGTCAGCATTTCACACCGCCCGAGTGAGGACCGGCGGCCGCGGCCCGAACTAGCGCCAGGTATCGCGGGTCTCGACGAAGCCCCGCTCGGCGTGCAGCAAGCTGCCGCTCAGCGTCCGCTCGGCCGTGCGCATGTGCCACCGCACGAGCTCCTGCGCGCATTGCCAGGCCACTTCGTGTCCGCCCCGTCCCTCCGCCAACAAGTTGCGGGTCTGGCCCGGATCCTCGGACAGATCGAAGAGCAGAGGGGGCAACAGGTCCGACGCCGCCGCGAACTGTACGTACTTGTAGCGGGGGCCGCGCCCAACCTCGAGGGCGCAGTGGCTCATGGGTATCCCCAATGCCGTCTCCGCCAGCTGATTGGCCGGATCGGAGAAGCTCCACTCGAAGTGAGCCGTGTCGCGCCAGTGCGCCGGTGCGGGCTCCGCGCGGAGGAACGGCGCCAGGGACCAACCGTCCGCCTGCAGCGGCACGTCCGCTTCGAGGAATTCGCAAATCGTTGGCAACACATCGACCGACTCGGTCACCGCATCGACCACGCCGCCGCGGCCTCGATCCGCCTCGGACCGGGGGTCCACCACGATCAATGGAACGTGGTAGCTCTCGTCCCAGTAGCCGAGCTTTTCGAGCAGCCAGTGGTCACCACCCATCTCGCCGTGGTCGCTGGTGACAACGACCATGGTGGATTCGGCCAGTCCGCTCTCGTCGAGGTACTCGAAGAGCGGCGCCAGGCCGTCGTCCACCTCGCGCTGCGCGCCGTAGTAGGTCGCTCGCACCTGTCGGCGTTCCCGCTCGTCCTCAGGAGCGCCGACGTCGGGTATACCCATGGCCAGCGCCGCAAGCGAGTGGATGGCCGCCTCGTCCTCTCGCCGCTCGCAGCCGGCGAATCGCCCAATGGACTCGGCTGCGTACAGATCGTGGTAGCCGATCGGGTTTCGCCGCGGCGGATGCGGGCGGATGAAGGAAGCGTGGACGAAGAAGGGCGCGTCACCGTGGTGTTCCAGCCAGTCGACGACCTCGCCGCGGATGAAGGTCGTTTGCGAGAGCTCCGGCGGGAAACGCGCTGGCGCCCACGTCGAGCCGTGCGTGTCGGCGCCGGGGAACCCTTCGATCGGCTCGTACAGTTCGTGGGGATTGGGCGGAACTTCCACCCCGTGCGTCGCCAGCCAGCGACCCCACGCCGGGCTCCCCTGTTCCCATGGATCCACGACGAGGTCCCGGAAGCCCGGCAGGACGCCCTCGTAGCTGAACAGCCGGGGGTCTCCCGGCGGCACCGTCCGCGGATCGACCGAAGTGTCCGTGTACCCGAAGAGGACCGGGTCGTAACCCAGGTCCCGCGCCACCAACGCGACGTTGGTGAACCGCGCGTCGAGGGGGGTGCCGTTCAGGATGGAGCGATTTCGGTGCAGGTACGTCCCCGTGTACAGGCAGGCGCGCGACGGCCCACACGGCGCGGCGTTGGCCCAGTGGTTGGCGAACAACACGCCGCGGGAGGCGAGCGCGTCCAGGGCCGGCGTCTCGAGGACCGGGTGATCGAGCGCAGAGAGACAGTCACCGCGCCACTGGTCGAGCGTGATGAAGAGCACGTTGCGGGGGGCCGGCACCGCGCCACTCTTGTCGATGGCGTGACGCCATAGCCACGAGACCACGCCGGGTCGGCGGGTCTGACGTCCGGGGGCCGCCCGTGGGACCTCAGCTCGACGTGCGCATCGTGGCCCCCCCGAGCCTGGTGCCGAAGGCAATGAGCCAGGACCCCACGCGCGGAGCAACGGCCCGGCGCATCGCTCGGCCGCCGGTAACCGGGATGCCGGCGGCCGACCGCTGCGTCGCGCTGGACTGGCCCACTGACGGAGCGGGACGGCGGGACGACCGTGAGCCGGCTTGGCTCAACAGCTCCTGTCGATGCTGTTCCACCAGGAATTCGACCCCCCGGGCCTGGATCATGAGTGCACCTCGCTTGTCCTCATTCCGCTCCCGGGCAGACGCCTCATCGTCCTCTTTGGACAACAGCAGCCTAATGGAAGATTGACAACAAATCAAGAATATCTTAATATAGGTCTATGCCTATTCTCAGCGGCCAACAGAGCTCGGCGGTTCCTCGGTCAGTCATTGCGGCACCGTCGCTCGCCAGCGATCTGTCGTGGCTCCTGCTGACCGCAGCGAGCCCCTCGGTGCGGTCGTGTTATCTCGAGCAGGTCAACCCCAACCCTCCGCCCGCCAGCATGTGCGGCGGCGCGGCCATGGTGTTTGACGACCGCGAAGACCTGGCCGTACGCGTCCGCACGTTCTGGGATGAGGCTGGCGGCGAAACGTCGTTCACCGAGATGCACATCCTTGCCCACTACTCGGGTGCCCTCTACGCCACCGATCCCGACGTCCTCTGGGAGGCGCTCGAGCGGGCCATCGCCACGGTGCCACGCGATCTCGACGTGGCGTCGGAGAGCCCCGAGGATCTCGTGATCTTTTCCGACCGCTTCCGTCGCCTCAAGGAGTCGCCCGCCCTGGTGCGCTCGTACCTCGCTCTGCTCCAGGAAGTCTGGGCACCCGTCAACGAGATGTGGCAACAGTCGCTGCCGATTATCGAGGAGGCCGGCCGGCATTTCTACGCGCAGTACGAGAAGGGGATGTCACTCGATGTACTTGTAACTCCGGGTTGTGACATCTTCCGGGACCGCTTCCCTCAGATCTCTGCGGACGTCGCGGGGGGCAAGCCGATCGCCTTCATCCCTTGCCTCTTCTTTGGTTCGAGTCTCTACCTCGACTTCCCTGACCTCGTATTGATCGGAATCGGCGTGGGGCCGGGCGATGCCGGGGCCCGGGCGCGGACCGAATCGGTGGCGCGACGCCTCAAGGCCGTCGCGGACCCCACCCGCCTCGCCATCCTGCACTCTCTGGCTTCAGCTCCGAGCAGCGTCGGCGAGCTGGCCACCCTGTTCCGGCTGGCCCAACCCACCGTGAGCATGCACGTCAAGGTGCTGCGCCAGAGCGGGCTCGTCCACTCCGAGCGCCACGACGGACGCCTTCGCCTGAGTGCAGACCCCGCTGCGGTCGAATCGCTACTCGGCGACCTCCGCGAAGCCGTGCTCCAAGGCACCGCGCCCACCCGGCACCAGACGACAGGCCCGGTCGCGTCGCTGGCGGCGAACCAGACGTCGGACGGCTAGGACCAACGCGTCTTCGGCACGGCGCCCTGCGGCGACGGCGCGGGCGCCCTACGGCGCCAGCACCACCGGCAACGACCGGATCCCGCTCACGGTCGTGGAGAGCACCCGCTCGACGGGCCCGCTGACCGCGTACTCCGGAAAGCGCACCAACAATTCCTCGAAGAACACCCTCGCCTCGAGCCGGGCCAGGCTGGCACCGAGGCAGACGTGCTCGCCGAAGCCGAACGCGAGGTGGACCGGGATCACCTGGCGGCGGACGTCGAACTGCGCCGCATCCGGTCCGAAGACACGCTCGTCCCGGTTGGCCGAGGCATAGAGCATGCAGAGGTAGTCACCCGACAGCACCTGCGTACCTGCGACCACGGTGTCCTCGGTCGCGGTCCGGCAGAAGGCGTGGACGGGTGTCACCCAGCGCAGGCACTCCTCCACCGCGCCTGGGAGCAACGATGGGCCGGCGACCAGGGCGGCGCGCTGATCCGGGTGTTCGGACAGCACGATTGCGCTCCCCGACACCAGCGTGCGCGTCGTCTCGTTGCCCGCGACCAGCAGCGTGAGGAGGAACATGAACAACTCCTCTTTGCTAAGCGGCATGCCGTCGACCTCGCTGCCGACAAGAAGTGAGACCAGGTCCGGGCCCGGCCGGTCCCGCTTGACCCGGATGTGCTCCATGATGAAAGCGGAGAGCTCGCCGAGCGCGACCATCGTCTTTTCGGGCGGAAGGTCCGGTGACTCAATCGCCGCATCCGACCACCGGCGAAAGTCCGAGCGATCCGCTTCGTCGATCCCGAGCAGTTCGGCAATCACCGACAGCGGGAAGGGCGCGGCCAGCTCGGCCACGAAGTCGATCTCCGAACCGGCGTCGGCGGCGTCGAGCAGACTCGAGGCGCTCTTGCGGATCGACTCCTCGAGCCCCGACAGCGCGCGCGGCGTGAACTGGCGGTTCACCAGCTTGCGGAAGACGGCATGCTCGGGCGGGTCCATGTGCAGGATCGAGCGGCTGAGCATCGGCGTCCCCGAAGCCCGGATGGGGTCGTTGACGAGGGCCCCCTGGCCCGAGCAGAAGTGCGCGGGGTCGCGGCTGAGGTCCCGGATGTCCTCGTAGCGCGACACCGCCCAGAAGCCCGGCCCGCACTCGTGCACCGGGTCCTCCGCCCGCAGCGTCGCCAGGATCTCGTAGTAGTCCCCTCGAGCGAAGAACGCGGCGTCCCGCGGATCAACGCGCTGGTCGGCTACCACGGTGCGAGCGTACTGTGCTGCACCGCCACAAGGAGTCGCCGTGACCAGCGCAGTACGGACCGAGTACGACAGCCTCTACTTCGGCGGGGAGTGGCTCCCGGCCGCCACGAGCGAGCGGGTCGAGGTCACCTCCCCCCACAGCGCAGAGGTCATCGGCTTCACCCCCTGCGCCAGCGAGATCGACGTCGACCGCGCCGTGGCCCTGGCCCGCCGAGCGTTCGATCGGTCGCCGTGGCCGCACCTCCCGCCCCAAGAGCGCGCCGCCGCGGTCCGGCGCATCCTCGACGCCTACAGGGCGCGAATCGGGCAGATGACCGAGACCGTCATCGCCGAGATGGGCTCGCCCCGCTGGTTCGCTGAGCTGGCCCAGGGCCCCGGTGGGGCGGCCATGTTGGCCACCTTCCTCGATGCGGCCGACACCATCGAATGGGAACAACCCGGGTCCGGCCACAACGCCGGCGCACTGGTCCGCCGCGAGCCGGTCGGCGTCGTCGGCGCCATTACGCCGTGGAATGTGCCCCAGCTCGTGATCATGCCGAAGTTGGCGCCGGCCCTCCTCGCCGGCTGCACCATCGTCTTGAAGGCCGCGGCCGAGTCGCCGCTCGACGCGCTCCTCCTCGCCGAGATCATTCACGAGGCCGGGCTCCCGCCAGGTGTCGTCAGCATCCTCGTCGGCGGGCGTGAGGCGGGTGAGCACCTGGTGCGCCACCCCGACGTGGACAAGGTCGCTTTCACCGGCAGCAGCGCCGTCGGCCGCCGCATCGCCGGCCTCTGCGGGGAACGGCTGGCCCGATGCAGCCTGGAGCTCGGAGGAAAATCCGCCGCCGTCGTGCTGGCCGACGCGGACCCCGGCCGCACGGCCGAGGGGCTGAAGTTCGCGTCGTTCCTCAACAGCGGGCAGGCCTGCGTGGCCCAGACACGCGTCCTCGCGCCCCGCGAGCACTACGGCGAGATGGTGGATGCGCTGGCCGCCATGGTCGAGGAGATCGTGGTCGGCGACCCGTCCGATCCGACCACCTACGTCGGTCCCCTCGTGGCGCGCCGCCAGCAGGAGCGGGTCCTCGATTACCTGCGCCAGGCCGAGAGCGAAGGCGCCCGGACCGTCGCCGGTGGCACGGCGCGCCCGGCCGGCGCCGCGGACGTGCCCGGCTGGTACGTCGCACCGACTCTGCTGGCGGACGTGCACAACGAAATGACCGTGGCACGCGAGGAGGTCTTCGGGCCGGTCGTCTGCGTGATCCCCTATGACGACGAAGAGGACGCTGTGCGTCTGGCCAACGCCTCCCCCTTCGGCTTGGCCGGGTCCGTGTGGTCCAAGGACCGCGTCCACGCCGCCGACATCGCCCGGCGCATCCGGACCGGCATGGTCGGCATCAACGGGTTCGGCCCCGACCTGTGGTCGCCCTTCGGCGGCTACAAGCACAGCGGCATCGGGCGCGAGTACGGCCCGGTCGGGCTCGAGGGCTACCTCGAGTACAAGTCGATCTACGGCGCTCCCCAGGCCTCATGACCGACCCGTCCGGATCTTCGCCCTACCCCGCCGGCGCCGAGCACGCTCCGCTGTCGGGGCTCGACGAGTTTCTCGTCCACAACTCGCCCTATCCCGTCCGCGTGATGTGGACGCCCGACGCCCAGGCCTACGAGCGAGTCTGGTTCACGTGCGAGGACAAGGTGGGCGAGCTGCTCGTCGTCATCGGGCTTGCCTTCTACCCGAACCTGGGTACGGCGGAAGCCTTTGCCATCGTGAACTTGCGCGGCCGCCACACGACCGTGCGGGCCCACCAGAAGCTGCGTAACGACCGCATGGACATGCGGATCGGGCCCTTCAGCTTCGAGGTGGTCGAGCCGTTCCGGCACTGGTGCCTCCGGCTCGAACCCGGCGCGGACCTCCCGATCTCCTACGAGATCGACTGGCTCGATACGAAACGGCCCGTCTTCCGCCAACTCGGCGCCGGCATCATCGTCGGGGGCCGCGCCATGAGCCCGATCGCCGGCTACGACGGCTTCGGCCGCCAGGAGGGCTGGGTCGAGGCCCACGGCGAGCGCCACGAGCTCGGCACCGACACCCACCTCGGCACCCGAGACCATCACTGGGGGACTCGCGACGGTGTCGGCGGTCCCGGGCGCTACATGGGCATGCAGCACCCGCACAGCGGCGAGTGGGTCGAGTTCGCGGACTTCGGCATCTGGGGGGACCATGTGCTGTACAACCTCGGCGACGCCCGCAAGCGCAGCGGTACGCTCACCAAGCGCGTGCATCGCATGCGCTTCGAATCCAACACGCACCTGCTGCTGGGCGGCGAGGTCGACCTGCACTTCGCGGACGGCTCCGCCAAGACGATGGAGTTCGAGCGTCTCGGGAACCAGATCGCGTTCCTGCGCTGCGGCATGTACGGCGGGCCCAACGGCGGCACGCCCGACGGTGACCTCTGGCATGGCATGACGGTGGCTGAGGGCAATGAGGTCGTCGTGCACCACGAGACCTTCGACGTCAACGACCCAGACGTGCGCCGTCGCCTCGCCGGACAGGATCAGCACCACTGCCGCGTCACCTGCGACGGCGAAGTCACCTACGGCCTCGTCGAGCCCTACGACACGCTCTGCTACGACGTCGCCAAAGCCGGCGTCATGGGCTTCTCGCTCCTCGACGGCGACTGAGCACTCGCGGCTCGGTATCTGCCGGGGGGACGGCCGGCCCAATCTGGTCCTTTTGGCCCATGCATCCGGCGAGTCCGCTGCCTTACCCTGCTTCTGGGGAACAGCAGGCCGCGCGCGTTTCTGTGGCCGGCGGCCCGACTGTGAGGGGGAGTCGGTCGAATGGAGGTTTCGGCACCGTCCGTGCTGGCGCACACCGCACGCCGGGGAGCGCGCACGCATCGTCGCTTCTCTTCCGAGCCAACGCGCCAGGAGGCCGTCCAAGTCGAGGTCGTGGTGCCCGTCTACAACGAAGCGCACCAATTGTCCGAGCGCATCGCCACGCTGTGCGAGTTCCTGGACCAGTCCCTGCCTTTCACTTCGCTCGTCACGATCGTTGACAACGGCAGCACCGACGGCACCGCGATCGTCGCCCGCCGGCTCGCCGCCTCCCTCGACGGTGTGCAGGCGATCACCCTGGATCGCAAGGGTCGCGGCTACGCGTTGCGCCAGGCCTGGGAGGCCAGCACCGCAGAGGTCGTCGCCTACATGGACGTCGACCTTTCCACTTCCCTCACCGGCCTCATGCCGTTGGTCGCCTCGGTCCTGTCGGGTCACGGTGACGTCGCGGTCGGCACCCGCCTCGCCCGCGGGGCGCGGGTCGTGCGCGGGGCCAAGCGGGAGTTGATCTCGCGGGCTTATAGCCTTCTCGTGCGCATGTCCCAGCGGAGCCGGATCAGCGACTTCCAGTGCGGGTTCAAGGCGCTGCGCCGCGAGTGTGCGCTGAAGCTCCTCCCCCTGGTGGAGGACGACGCCTGGTTCTTCGACACCGAGCTCCTCGTGACGGCGGAACGCCTCGGGATGCGGGTCAGCGAGATCCCCGTCGAGTGGGTGGACGACCCCGACTCACGGGTTCAGATCCTGTCGACGGCCCGGGATGACCTCAAGGGGCTGTGGCGCCTCTCGCATGGTCACGCGCTACACCGGGCGCATCGGCTGCGCCGGACGGAACGCCTCCGCCCCGAAGAGGCCACGGCCGAGCAGCTGCTGTCCTATGCCGGCGTCGGGATGCTGAGCACCCTCAGCTATCTCTGTCTGTTCGCGTTCGGCTTCAAGCAGTTCGGACCCCTGGCCTCCAACGCGCTCGCGCTGGCGTTCTGCACGCTGGTCAACACCGCGTTGCACCGCTCGCTCGCCAAGGGACAAAACCGGGGCGACGTCGCCCGGACCCGCCGCCCGCACTTTCTCGCCACCGCCGGCGTGTTGTACGCCGTCAGCCTGAGCGGCACGACCGCAGCCCTGTTGGTCTCAGCCATGCTCGGCGCCGGTTCGCTCTCCGCCGCGCTCGTCGCCGTCACGTTGGCCAACGGGGTTGCCTCGCTCGTGCGTTTCTCACTCCTGCGCGGATGGGCCTTTCGCCCGTCACCGCCTCGGCCGGTCGCGGCGTGACCACCGACCTCAGCGAGGTCACACCGGCACCAACAGCAACGGCAGCACCGGCAGCGGCTGAGCCGGCGGAGCCGGCGGCAGGCTCGCCCGAGGCCGAGCCTGCGCTCCTCCGTTGGCAGCCCCTGCTACGGCCGGTCCGCTACTACCTCGCCTCCCGCCTCCTGGTCCTGGGTGCTGCCCTGGTGGCGGGCCTGCTCTACCCCTCCCTCAACGTCGTCCGCTCCCTGGGCTCCGTCTGGGACGGCCGGTGGTACCTGTTGATCGCTCAACACGGGTACCCCCAGCGGATGTATCAAGAGGGGCTGGGGAGTCGTTGGGCCTTCTTCCCGGCCTTTCCCGCCGTGATCCGCGGCGTGGCGGAGGTATCGCGCTTGAGTCTGCCCGACGCTGCCGTTCTGGCGGGCTTCGTGTTCGGGCTCACCGCAACGTTGACTGTGTGGCTCGTCGTGCGCGAGACCTTCGGCGCCTCGGTGGCCGACCGGGCGACGCTGTTGTTCGTCTTCTTCCCGCTCTCGTGCATCTTGTCATTCGCCTACACCGAGGGACTCTTCATCACTGCAGCGGCGGGCGCCCTCTACGCCTTGCAACGCCGCTGGTGGATCACCGCAGCGCTGTTGGCGTGCGTGGCCGGGCTCACGCGCAACATGGGAGCCGTGGTTGTCATCTGCGTCGTGGTCGTCGCTCTGCTGGCCGCGCGGCAGGAGCGACGCCTTCGGCCGCTCCTCGCCGCGGCGATCGCGCCCCTCGGGATGGTGGCGTTCATGTCCTACAGCTGGGCCATGGTGGGCACCCCGTTTGCCTTCGTGACCTCAGAACGGTTCTGGCAGGGACAGCACTTCGTCTGGTTCGCTGCGCCAGTTCGCGCGCTGGCGACCCTCATCACGATGAGCGCGCACGGGCTGACCCTCGCCAGGGCGGCGTTTTGCACGGCCGCCGTTGTGTTCGTCTACGTGGGCGTGGTTTGCCTGATCGCCGTGTCCCGCGTGCGACGCGTGCCTGTGTCGTGGTGGATCTACACGGCCGGCACAGTGGCCATTGCGCTCAGCGCGTACTTCATCGACAGCATCCCGCGCTACACGATGGTCGTGTTCCCGCTTTTCGTTGGGATCGCTTGGAAGGCGCGCTCGGCCACCCGCACTGTGCTCCTCGTCGGGTTCGCCGGCGGGCAGGCGGCGCTGACCGTCGTTTACCTCTCCGGCGTCCTCCATCCCCTGACGCCGTCATTCATCCCCTAAACACGGCGCGCGCCAACGTTCAGGAGCCATTGGAAGTTGTGCGCATCGCCCTGCAGAGGGGCGCTGTGCAGGTATCTCGGATTCGGAGCGTTTCGTTCGACCCGGTTAGTTCGACGACCGGAAGATCCGCAGCAAGTACGGGATCATGTTCAAGGTGTCAAGGAAGATCGACGCCTGGCGACGTCTCTCGAGCGTCGAAGGGGCAGGGAAGTCGAACATCGTAAAGATGGCGAAGATCACCGGACTGCGTGCGGCGTAGACAAGGGTCCCCTTGAGGGATGACGTCCAATGCGAGCTTCGTTTCGCCACGCAAGGTGCGCAGGCGAAACGAGGACGGTTGCGGAGTGGCGGCGGCAAATCTGCCGGGTCGTCAGGGCCAGAGCGCCGCCGAGTGCGGGTATTGGCTCCCCAGCAGCGCGACGACCATGAACATCCCTTGTCCCATGCCCAACAGGCCCACGACCGGGCCCTCCCATTCCGGACGCATGCGCCAGGCGTAGGCCGCGTAGGCGGTGAGCACGACCATGGAGTAGCGCAGGACGCTGTCGGGCTCGTACGAGCTCATCAGGGCCAACGTGCTGAGGATGGTAAAGACCCACCAGGATGACGGGATCGAGACACCTTTGTCATGCGCCCTCGCGAGCAGGATGATCCCCAGAAACGCGAATGCCACACCGAGGGCGCACATGACCACCTGACCCTGTTCGAGCGCATGGGAGCCGGTGAACATGTCGATGACGGCCAAAAACGGCGTCCTGAACCACACGAAGTGGCCATTCCCCCAAAACCGCTCAGCCTGGAGGAAGGCGAACGGGGTACCGACGGTTGACCACGAGTACCAAAGCCAGACGAGAAGTCCGAGCGGCGCCACAACGATGGCGACGAGAGGACGCGCCCTGCGGGACTCGAGGAAGGCGTGCCCCGCCGCGAGGACAACACACGCGACGAGGACGACCCCGAAGTCCCTCGTCAACCCGCCCACGACTGCCGCCAGCGCGGCTGTAAGCCAGGAGCGCCGGGACAGAGCGTAGAGACAGACGCCGCAGGCCGTGATGAAGAGGCCTTCGGAGTATCCCAGGCTCAGGACGAACGAAGCAGGGAAGAAGACGTAAAGCAGCACGGCCCGGTCTGCGACGACCTGTCCGAAAACCTCTCGCACCGCAAGCCACACAGCGATAGCCGAAGTGAGCCCCAGGGCGAAAGAGAGGAGAAACGTGGCCTGGGAGTAGGACAGATGTGTCGCCCCGACCGTCGCCCGGATGGTGAGCGGCCAGGCGGGGAAGAACGCCCAACGGCTCCCGTGACCCTCGTTCACGATGCGACCCGGGTATCCGTGTTGTGCGATCAGCTGGTACCACTTTCCGTCCCATCCTGCGGTCAACGCATTGAGCAGGTGCAGCTTCGGGGCGAACCACTTCGCCCCCAAGGCCGCGAAGAGGACCGCGACCCTGGAGAGGATGTACGACGTGCACGGGCGGGCAAGGGGATGCCGGCGCCACCTCCCGAAGAGCTGCTGGACGATCGGCACGGAGACCGCGACACGATGACTGTGGCCACTCTGTTCCGGTGTCGTTGCCGCCTGCGACGACGCCTCGTCCGTAGCACGCAGCGGCCCGGCCATTGGCTGACCGTCCGTCGTGGTCGACGGGTGCTCTTGGACGGTGCTCATCGGCGGATCCCGCGCCGAACGAGCGGGACGAAGGCGCACCGCGGTGCCACGGGCGCGTGCACTGTGCAGCGATCCACTGGCAGTCTTCCCCCTTCGGCTCCGCACTGGCGCGGCCTCCACCCGTCCCGCGCTCGCAGCCGTTTCGAATGTAAGAACTCAACGGCCCGACGTCATGGGCCAAAAGGCCTATTTCGAGGTCGGCAACGGCCGCACTCAGCATGGGCCTAGTCCATATGGCCCATGGAGTGCGCTGCTTCGGCAGTCAAGACTGGACTCTCGGACCACTGCGTTCAGTTGCTTTGGCCGTGAGGGGGAAGCATGAGCCGGGTTGCCATAGAGGCCCTAGAGGAATACGGCCCCGACGTCGAATTCGACCGGTACGCCAATGGCTACGAAAACGACGTGGACCGGTCGGTGTCCTTTACGGGCAGGAACTCCGCCTTTTACGCTCGCCGCAAAGTCGAGATCCTCGAGGAGATCGTTGGTCAGGGACTAGGTCCGCTGAAGGGACTGTCGCTGCTCGACGTCGGCTGCGGCACAGGGACGACCGATCAGGTGATCGCCCCGTGCGTTCGAAGCCTCCACGGAGTCGACGTCTCGATGGAGATGCTGATCAAGGCCCAGCGGAACGTTCCAGAGGCTCAATTCTCTTGGTACGACGGAGAGCGGCTTCCGTTCGACGACGGGACATTTGATGTCGTGGTTGCGATATGCGTGCTACACCACGTCCCCGTGTCACAGCGATGCACGGTAGTCAGTGAAATGGTGCGCGTCACCCGGCATGGAGGTGTCGTTGCGGTGTTCGAGCACAATCCTTACAACCCATTGACTCGTCACGCGGTGAACGCCTGTGAGCTCGACCACGATGCGGTGCTCCTCCCGCCGCGTGAGACGGTCGAGTTGCTGAAGAAATCAGCTGTTGTGGAGCCTGAGTACCGCCACTACCTCTTCTCGCCGCTGGGAGGAGCGACCGGCCGCTCCCTTGATCGACACCTGCGGAAGGTTCCTCTGGGCGGTCAGTACGCCACCTGGGTGCGGCGCAGCTCGGTATTCACCTGATCCACGCAGCCGAGCTCCGGCGCAAGCCAACTTTCTCAGAACCTCCGCTCGGCCGGACCGGTCGGCGCGCCAGCCTCAGCTGCCCGCGGCGGCCGCTTCGAGCCGGGCCCGCAGGATGTTGCCCATCGGGTTGTCGCGCCGGCGCGGGTCACCGGTGATGCGCTGGTGGCGGTCGTTGATGGCGAGGGCCCGGGCTAGCGCGAAGACCTCGTGCCAGGCGAGGTCGTGCACCTCGCACCCGGCGCGCCGCTCGTAGCGCTCGAGCGTCTCGGTCCGCGAGGAGAAGCCGGCGACCCGCTGGCCGAAGAGCTCCTCCATCATGAACTCGAGCCCGAAGTGCCAGCCGAGGTCCATCTCGCGCGGGCCCAGCGCGGCGAGATCCCAGTCGAGGACCGCGACCACGTTGCACGCCGCGTCGAAGACGAGGTTGCCCAGGCGCACGTCGCCCCACAACAAAACGGCCTCACGCTCGGGCGGACGGTAGCGGCGGCACCAGTCGAGCGCCTCGACCAGCGCGGCCAGCGGTTCGCCCTGCGACGACCATTCGACGTAGGCGGCCCAGCGGTCGAGCGCGTCGCCGAGCCGTGGGCCCGCCAGCACCCCCTCCAGTCTTGCCGTGTGCCACGGCACAGCGTGCACGGCAACCACCGCGTCAACGAGCCCCTCGTGCATCACCCGCTGGCGCGCCAGCCCGGCGTCGCGCACGTAGGGGTCGAAGACCGGCGCCGACCCCGCGATGTCACCGTGCACGCGCGGCATGGCAAGGAAGGGTGCGCCGATCCACGAGGGGTCGGTCTCGAAGACGGTCGGCGCGGGCGCGGGCACGCCCGCCGCAGCCACGGCGTTCTGCACCGCCGCCTGCGGCCCGAGGTCGTAGTCGGGGAAAGTGGAATCGAGTGGCGGGAGGCGGACCACCATCCCGTCGTGGCCGGGACCGAAGTCGACGAGCACGGTCTCGTTGGCCATGCCACCCTCGGCGTGCTCGAGCCGGGCGATCGTGAGCGGGCCGCCCGCGCCGCCGGGCACCCCCTCTGAGTGCGCGGCCACCCAGCGGGCCAAACCCTCCGCCAGCGCCGCGTCGTCGCGCCGCTCCCCCATCGCCATCGGACCTCGACCCTCCTACGGCAGGTACACGACGGCCTGCCACTGCCCCGTCATGTCGGCCATGCACAAGGCGGCGCCCGCCCGCACACCCCAGCTCACGATGTCGGCCGGCGCGGCATCGGGCGACGTACGCAGCACCAGCCCGCGCCGCACGTGGTCCTGGCGCACCACCCATCCGGCGGGCACCGTCACACCCGTCTCGGCCAGCCGGGCGATCGCGTGGCCGCCCGTCGGGTGCATCAGGCCGACCGACATGCCCTCGACGTGGCGGTGCTCCTGGCGCGCCGGCATCACGGTCGCCATCGTCACGGGCGCCTGCCGCGTGCCGAAGAAGGCGAAGAGCCCCGTGGGCGGGTCGACCTCCACCGTTCCCTCGACAATCCCGGGCAACAGGTTGATCCAGCCGTCGCCGGCGTCGCGCAACGACGCCAGCTCGGCGGCCACGCCATCGTTCTCGGGCGGCGTGAACTCGATCGTCTTCGACTGCCGGCGGTTCGTCACCGGCGCCATCCTGACACCAGCCGCTCGACCACCTCGGCGGCCGGGCGAGGCTCGGCCGCCCGGAAACCGGTGCCGGCGTAGACACTCATGTGGCCGGAGTCACCGGCCCGGGCGGCGGCAGCACGCAGCGGCCGCGTTGCGTTGTTGATCTCGGGATAGGCGGGCGGGGCGTCGGGGTGCTCGCGCACCATGGCATTGACGAGCGCCCGGGCCCGCCGACCGCTGAAAGCGCGGGTGACCGCCGTCACCGCGTGTGCGGCGGCCAGCGCGTCCTTTGCGGCCGGCGACGCCCCGGACTCGGGGCAACGGAGGAAGGCCGTGCCCGCCTGGACGAGGGCCGCGCCCCGGGCCAGCAAGTCGACCACGTCCTCGGGGCCGGCCACCCCGCCCGCCGCCACGAGCGGCACCAACGTGCGTCGGCGGACCGCCGCCAGGAGCGCGCAGAGCGGCCGGTCCGCGTCCGGGCGGTCCTCGTTGCGCAAGCTGCCCCGGTGAGCACCAGCCTCGGCGCCCTGCAGGCAGAGGGCGTCGGGAGCGACGCCCAGCGCGAGGTTCGCCTCCTCGGGCGTCGTCACGGTCACCACGACGAGGGCGCCCGCCCGCTGCAACGCCCGCACGACTTCGGGCTCGGGCATGCCAAAGGTGAAGCTCACGACCGCCGGGGGCTGGGCCAGCACGTGCTCGAGCTTGCGCGGGTAGTCGTCGTCGTCCCACGATGCCGGCCCGAGGTCGGCCCCGAACGACTCGGCCAGCGGCCGCAACGACGCGAGATACGTCTCGAGGCGGTCGGGCACCTCGGTGGGCCGGCCCGGCACAAACAGGTTGACGCCGAACGCGCCCACCCTGGCCGCAGCGACGGCCGCCATGTCGGCTCGCAGTTCCTCCGCCGTCTTGTACCCGCCGGCCAGGAAAGCCAGCGCGCCCGCCTGCGACGCTGCCACCACAAGTTCCACCGTCGAGGGCCCGCCCGCCATGGGCGACACCACGAGCGGCCAGCGGGCCAGCGCCCGCACCCGCTCGAGAGCCTGGGTGCCCGCATGCGCCGTCACCCCCCAGACATAACCAGTGACCACTACCGTGGGCAACTCATGGACCTCGACCTCGTCACCACGCTGCGCAGCACCGGGGCCGTGCGCGAGTTTCGAGACGAGCCGGTACCAGACGCTGTCCTTGCCCGCCTGCTCGAGACGGCGCGCTTCGCTCCGAGCGGCGGCAACCGCCAGGGCTGGCGCGTCATCGTCGTCAAGGACCCCAAGGCCCGGACGGCCCTGCGTGACCTCTACCTCTCCGGCTGGTACGACTACCTCGCCCTCGCCGCCGCGGGCCTGACGCCGTGGTCGCCGCTCACCGACCGCGAGGAAGAAGCAGCCGCCCTGACCAACGCCGGCCAATTCGCCGCCGCGGGCGCCGCCGCGCCCGCGTTCGCCGAGAAGCTCGATACCGCGCCCGCACTCCTGCTCGTCCTGGCCGACCTCGGCGCCCTGGCGACGGTCGACCGCGACCTCCCGCGCTACACGCTCGTCGGTGGCGCCTCCATCTACCCCTTTGTCTGGAACCTGCTGCTGGCCGCCCGCGCCGAGGGCCTCGCCGGGGTGATGACGACCGTTGCCGTGCGCCGCGAGGCCGAGCTGCGTGCCGTCTTCGGCATCCCCGAGAGCGTCGTCGCGGCGGCGCTCGTCGTGCTGGGCCACCCGGTGGCGGCGGCACGCCGGTTGAAGCGCGCTCCCGTCGGCTCCTTCGCGTGGGTGGACCGCTACGAGGGCGATCCGCTCGGAGGCGCGTAAGACGACGCCCGACGGCGGCGTGGTCAAATGGGCCATGGCACAGAACGTCCTGGGCGAGGATCTCCAGCCCTGCAACTACGACCCGCTCACCGGCTTCTACCGCGACGGCTGCTGCAACACCGGCGCCGAGGACCTCGGCGTCCACACCGTCTGCACGAGGGTCACGGCCGAGTTCCTCACCTTCTCGGCCACGGTCGGTAACGACCTTTCGACGCCGCACCCGGAATTCGGCTTCGGCGGGCTGCAGCCCGGCGACCAGTGGTGCCTGTGCGCGCCACGCTGGCAGGAGGCCTTTGAGGCCGGGGCGGCCCCGCCGGTCGTCCTGGCGTCGACCCACGCCGCCACGCTCGAGTGGGTGCAGCTGAGCGACCTCGTGGCGCACGCGCTCTGAGGGCGCCGCACGCCCTAGTGTCGTCGCCTTGAGCCGGCCGCTGATCGAGCGGGCCGAACCGGAGGTCGCAGCGTGGGAGACAAAGTCGTCAGCGTGGAACGGGTCATCAAGGCGCCCGCCGCCGACATCTTCGCCATCGTCGCCGATGCATCGCGCCATCCCGAGATCGACGGCTCCGGATCGGTGAAGCACCTCAAGCCGGGAACGACCGAGCACCTGGCCCTCGGATCCACCTTCGGCATGTCGATGAAGCTGGGCGTGCCGTACTCCATGACGAACAAGGTGATCGAGTACGAGCAGGACAAGCGGATCGCCTGGCAGACCGTCTTGTCGGGGCCGTTTGGGCGCCTCATCGGCGGGCGCATCTGGCGCTACGAGCTCGAAGGGGCCGACGGCGGGACCCGGGTCCGTGAGACCTGGGACATCACCCACGACAAGCAGCGCCTCATGCTGCAGGCCGGACCGGTGGGCAAGCAGACGGCGGAGGCCATGACCAAGACGCTCGGACGCCTGGCGGAGATCACCGAGACCCCAGGGGCCTGATCGGCGCATGACCGACGCCATCGACGCCGCCTGGGAGGAACGGATCCTCCCGGCGCTGTCCGAGTTCACCCGCATCCCCTGCCTCTCCCCCGCCTTCGACCCCGACTGGGCCGAGCGCGGGGCGATCGCGGCGGCGGCCGAGCTCCTGCGCGACTGGGTGCGCGACCAGGACGGTGCGTTGGCGACCGAGATCATCCAGCTCCCCGGGCGCACCCCGGTGCTGCTCGTCGACAACGGCGGCACCGGCGACCCGATCGTCATCTACGGCCACATGGACAAGCAGCCGCCGCTCGGCGAATGGCGCGCCGGGCTCTCGCCCTACGAACCGGTGCGCGAGGGCGACTTGCTGTACGGGCGGGGCACGGCCGACGACGGCTACTCGACGTTCGCCGCCGTGACGGGTCTGCTGGAAGCGGGCGGCGGGCACGGCCGCGTGCTCATCCTCATCGAGGCGAGCGAGGAAAGCGGCAGCCCCGACCTCGCGGCTTACCTCGAGCACCTGGCGGCGCGCATCGGGACGCCGCGGCTCGTCGTCTGCCTCGATTCGGGCGGGCTGAGCTACGACCGGCTCTGGCTGACGACGTCGCTGCGCGGCAACCTCGTCGTCGCCGTGAAGGTCGACGTGTTGACCGAGGGCATCCACAGCGGGCAGGGCGGCGGTGTGGTGCCGTCGTCGTTCCGCATCTTGCGTCGCATCCTGTCCGGGATCGAAGACGAGGTCGACGGCCGCATCCTCCTGCCCGAACTCGTGGGGGCGGGGATGCCCGACGCGCACCGGGCCAACCTCGAGGCGTTGGCGGCGGAGTTCCCCGACAGCGCGGCGCCGGTGGTCGACGGGCTGCACCTGCTCGGCGCCGACCCACTGGCGCGGCTGGCCGCACGGACGTGGGGCGCTGCGCTCGAGGTCACGGCGGCCGACGGTTTGCCCAAACCACGCGACGGCGGCAACGTGCTGCGGCCGTCGACGACGCTCAAGCTCTCGCTGCGCCTGCCGCCCGACGTGGACGCGCAGGCGGCGTGCGACGCGCTCATCTCGGCCATCCGGACCGACGAGGGGGCGCACGTCACCATCGACGTCGAGGGCGTGGCGCAGGGCTGGGTGGCCCCGCCGCTCGACGACGACATCGCGGCCACGCTGGCCCGGGTTTCCAGGGAACAATTCGGGCGTGCCCCGGGCGCGGTGGGTGAAGGTGGCTCGATCCCATTCCTGGCCGACCTGCAGCGGGGCTTCCCGGCGACCCAGTTCGTGGCGACCGGCGTGTTGGGCCCGCACTCCAACGCGCACGGACCCAACGAGTCGCTGCACATCCCGATGGGCAAGGCGGTTACCCATTTGGTGGCCGAGCTGTTGAAGCCGCTCTAGAGGCGACGGGAGGCGACATGACAGAGGACGGCGCGCTGGCGGGCAGGGTGGCCCTCGTGACGGGCGGGAGCCGCGGGCTCGGGCGCGAGATGGTGCTCGCCTTCGCCGCCGCGGGCGCCGACGTGGTGGTCGCCAGCCGCAAGATCGACAGCTGTACGGAGGTCGCCAGCGAGGTCGAGGCCATGGGCCGCCGCGCGCTCCCGGTGGCGTGCCACGTCGGCCACTGGGACGAACTCGACGGCCTGGTCGAGCAGGCCTACGGCGCCTTCGGACGGGTCGACGTGCTGGTGAACAACGCCGGTATGTCGCCGCTCTATCCGGACCTGACGTCGGCGACCGAAGAGCTCTGGGACAAGACACTCGGGGTCAACCTCAAGGGCCCGTTCCGCCTCACCGCGCTCGTCGGCACGAGGATGGCGGACGGCCCATATGGTGGATCCATCATCAACGTCTCGAGCACGGGGTCCATCCGACCGGCGCCGCACATGCTGCCGTACGACGCGGCCAAGGCAGGTTTGAACGCGCTCACCGAGGGCTTCGCCAAGGCCTTCGGGCCGACGGTGCGGGTCAACTGCATCATGGCGGGGCCGTTCCTCACCGACATCTCGAAGGCGTGGGACCCCAAGATCCTGCAGGGCGGCATGCCGCACCACGCGTTGGGCCGGGCCGGCGAGCCGCCCGAAATCGTGGGTGCTGCGATGTTCCTGGCAACCGACGCCTCGTCTTTCGTGACGGGCGCGGTCCTACGCGTCGACGGAGGTATCCCGTGAAAGACACCGCTGACTTCTGGTTCGATCCGCTGTGCCCGTGGGCCTGGATCACCTCGCGCTGGATGCTCGAGGTCGAACAGGTGCGCGACATCACCACCGAGTGGCACGTGATGTCGCTGGCCATCCTCAACGCGGACCGCGAGGGCCTCTCCGACGAGTATCGGGCGCGCATGTCGCTGGCCAAGGGGCCGGTGCGGGTCTGTATCGCGGCCGAGCAGCTGAAGGGCAGCGACATCCTGCTGCCGCTCTACACCGCCCTCGGGACCCGGATCCACGTGCAAGGCCGCGGCCGCGACGAGAACGAGCGTCCCAAGATCGTGCCCGAGGCACTCGACGAGCTCGGCCTGCCGGCGTCGCTGGCCGACGCGGCCACGTCCGAGGAGTTCGACGACGCGCTCGAGGCCTCGCACCGCGCCGGCATGGACCCGGTGGGGTACGAGGTCGGCACCCCGGTCATCCACTACAACGGCCAGGCCATCTTCGGCCCGGTGGTGACGCCGGCGCCCAAGGGAGAGGCGGCCGGCCGCCTCTGGGATGGCGTGCTGCTGTGCACCGGTACCGAGGGCTTCTACGAGCTCAAGCGCACGCGCAAGGACCGGCCGAGCTTCGACTGAACAAGGGGGACTGACCAACGGTGCCTGGCGACGTGGGACACCCTTAGGCAGTCAGAACCAAGGGGCCTTCCCGTGTGACCACAATCGAGTGCTCGAACTGAGCAACCAAACTCCCGTCAGCGGTGCGCAAAGTCCATCCGTCCTCGTCGTCGACGACGTGATCGGCAGAGACCGACAAGAAGGGCTCGATAGCCAGCACCAATCCCTCGCGAAGAATCATTCTCTGGCCGTCATCGACACTCGGGACCGAGGGGGGCTCATGGAGTCCCCTCCCGATACCGTGACCAGTGAGGTTCTTGATGACCCGAAACCCGTGACGGCGCGCTCGGCGTTGGACGGCTCGACCCAGGTCACGCAGACGAGCTCCTGGTTGAGCTGCTTCCATGGCGTCGTGCTGGGCAAGCTTGGTGGCCTCCAACAGCCTGGCGGCAACTGGTGCCACCTCGCCCACAGCCACGCTTATCCCGGTATCGGAGAAGTAGCCATCCAGTTCCGCCGAGACGTCGAGATTCACGAGATCGCCGGCGTGGAGTTGGCGCGTCAGGGAGGGGATGCCGTGGGCAGCTTCGTCGTTCACGCTGATGCACGTTGAGCCGGGAAATCGGTAGGTGACACGCGGAGCTGACCGGGCTCCGTGGCGGCGGAACACGTCTCTGCCCACCGCATCGAGTTCACCTGTAGTGGTTCCCGGAGAGACAGCGTCCACCATCGCCTGGCGGGCTTCGGCGACGACCCGACCTGCACGGATCAGAGCATCGAGTTCCTCTTGGTTATCAATGGTCATGCGGAGACTCTACGGCCGGAAGTGGCGCCTCGTCCCGGCGATCCGGGACGGTTGCATCCGTCTGGGCAAGCCTGTGAGGGCTTTGTGACGCGTCACATGACCGGTAGGGTCGACCTGTGATCGCCCGAGATCAGGCACCCGTGGCCTTCACGGCATGGGACGAATTGATCGCCGCAGTCGCCTCGACCACGCCGACCGAACTGACGGAGCTGGCCCGTGCCATCGCTCGCGCCAGCCTCGATCCGACTGTTCCTGCGGTTCCGAGATCTGACGCGATGGCCTTCGCCGAACAGATGGTCGTCGATGTGGCATCCATGACCACTGATGTTCGAGCAGCCGGGCTGGCCGAACTCGGTGCCGGTGCCCCAGCCTTCGTCCTGGCGCTATGGACGGAGGACATGATGATTCGCGCCGATGCTGCCTGGCGTGAGATGTTCGGCGAAGAATGGCGTCCGATCCCGACTTCTGCCGAGACCGATCCCTGGGTGGCCCACGAAAGATTTCTCCGCGAGGTGGCCAAACTGCCAGCTCTCGATCCGGTTACCTCCGAACTGGTCAGGCTCCGTGGGGCGAGAGCACACGACTGCCGGCTCTGCCAGTCCCGCCGGAGCGTCAGTGCCATCGATCTGGCCGGCGGCAGTGAACTGTTCGATGAGAGGGATCCGGGTGGTATCCGCGACGCCCAGGCCCTGGCCCTCCAGGTCGTGGATGCCTTCGTGTGGCAGCCGATCCATTGGCCACCCGGGCTCGGCAAGCAGGTCGCGGACGCTCTGGGTCCTACCGCCGCAACTGAGCTGACCCTCGATATCGTCCGCAACGCCGCGAACAAGATCGCCGTCGCCTTCGACGCGGACGACCCTCAGGTGGAGGCGGGCGTCGAGTATTACGACATCGACGTGTCGACCGGGGAACTGCGCTACAACGTCAGCCCGCTCACCCCAACGCCTGAACCGCCGACTCGCGATCGGCTGGGATCCACCCGGGACGGACTGATCACCTAAGGCGTTTGGAGAACCAGAGCCATGCCCCCGAGCCGGCCGAGTTCGGGGACAGGCGCCCGAGGGCGCAAGACGGCAGACTCGGAAGCAATGCCCAGCGCACCGCCCGAGAGAATCGAAGACACTCCAATCATGTTGCAGAGGTATCGAGGCAGCGAGTTGCAGGCGCTCTTCGAGGCGGTATCAACCAGCACTGATCACCTGAGTCCATGGCTGGCGTGGGCCTGGGTAGAGCCTTTGGAGCAAGGACTCGGCGACTTCATCACCCACTCGGTTGAGGCCTTTGAGCGTGGCGACAACTACGACTACGCGATCTGGGACCTCGCTGAAACCACATTGGTCGGTGGAGCTGGTCTACATCCTCGCCTGGGCCCTGGTCGGATCGAAATCGGTTATTGGGTCAGGGCGAGCTGGCTCCGACGCGGCATCGCCTCAGCCGCTGCCCGTGCCCTGACGACCGCCGCGTTTCAGCTGACCGGGATGGAGGAGGTCCACATCCACTGCGATGAAGCAAACCTTCCCAGTGCCGGAGTGGCCCGCGCCTTGGGCTTTCGCCTGCGAAGAACAATCGATGACGAGGTGGACGCTCCCGCCGAGGTCGGACGAAGTATGGAGTGGGTGATAACGGTCAGTGAGTGGAATAGCGTTCATTGACGAGTTCGTGGCTCGATGGAATGCAAGCTCATCCCGACGGTATGGAATACCCAGGGGCCCGCTTACCCGGCGGACCTCGCCCGGTCGATCGGATGGTGGCCAGGAATTCGAGGGTTCAGCTCGCAACCGCGAACAGGCGCCATGTATGAGGAACGCCCTTCAGGTGATGTTCGCCTCGATCGGCAAAGTCGATATCCGAACCGGTCAACAGATCTTTGACCGTAGAGGAGACGACGACCTCGCCAGCACTCGCGCAGGCGGAAACGCGTTGTGCGATGTGAACCCCGATCCCGGCGATGTCGTCGCCCCGCAATTCGATTTCACCAGTGTGGACACCAGCTCGAATGGAGAGCCCCTGTTCGCGGACGGCAAGCTCGATGGCGCGAGCAGCCCGGAGCGCCGCAGTCGGGCTCCCGAAGGTGAGCAGGCTGCCATCCCCAGTTGACTTGACGAATCGTCCTCCGAAGCTGTCCGTCTCGTGTTCGACTACTTCGTCGTAGGCATCGAGAAGGCGACGCCAGTGACTATCGCCCAAGGTCGCAGCGAGTCCCGTGGAATCAACGATGTCGGTGAAGACGACGGTTGCCAGCACTCTGTCTGTGGTCGGCCTCGCCACCCCGCCACCGAGCAACTCTTCGAGCGGCGCGAGAAGTTGGATCGCCGATGGTCCGAGCACGCCCCCTTCGCCCGCTAGCTCGATGAACCGTGCGCCCGGGATGCGGTCCGCCATGTAGCGGCCGGCCTCAATTCCGTTGATCCCGAATGCGGTTCGATTCCGGCTGATGACGACCACGGGTATCGACACGAGTGGAAGCATCGCTCGGACATCGAGGCTGGCCCACTGCTCCAAGAAGCGAAGCACCCCACTTCTGGTGCAAGAAGCGCGTTGGTAGCGCGCATACCAGCTGAGAAACGCCTCGTCTCGGGTCTGTTCGGGATTGGCAATCCGCGCTAGCTCGACTGTGCCCCAGCCTTGATCAAAGGCCGCGAAAGCTGCCTGGTACGCCGGTTCGGCCACTCCTACCTCGTAGTCGGGAGCTTGAAGCAAACGCGCACACGTATTGACCAGAACCAGTGCATCGAGTCGCTCCGGTCGCGTTGCACCCATGAGAATGCCGGTCGGGCCAGCGTCGAGAGCCGCCAACAGGGTGACGCGTTGCGTTTCCGTTGCATCCATGACCGCCTCAAAGTCGTCGATCCATGCCTCCCATGCTGGAGCGCCGGGGAGGAGGGGGTCCGAGGCACCCGATCCACGGCGATCCAGCAGAATCAGCCGGCAGATCCCGGCCAGAGCTCGAAAGAGGCGAGCGATGCCGGCTTCTTCCCACCACACGTCGACGTTGTTGAATGAGCCGGCATTGAAGAGCAGAGTACGCGGCCCTTCACCAATGACCTGGTATGCAACACGGTCATTGCCAACCCGAGCGAATTGGGTTTCCACTCTCCCCATTTCCGTCTGATCGTATCGAGAGCCTGACTCGCCTACCGATCGCGAAGTCAATGGCCGGAGGCGTCTTCCTGGTGCTGCAGGTGGCACTGGTCCGGCGACTGGGGCGCCCTTTGCGCCGGCTCTGTCAGATTCACCGACTACTGAGGCGATCGTGGACCTTGCGGGTGGAGAGTCTCGCCCCGGGCCAGCATCTCCACAAACTGCTCGATGCGTCTCGCTCGGGTCTCGATCTTCTTTGCGCTTCCGATTCGATAGAGGATGGAGTACCTGTCGCACTTGTGAGCTTGCGAAACGTCGCGCGAGCACGGGGATTGGCAGTCAAGGCGTTCGCCAGGTCCGCTGGAACTGCCATGCTGGCTTGTCCGGCGTAGGCGGAATTCCATCGACCATCGGCCTTTGCCTGGCGAACCTCCTCTCTTCCCCTGATCGATGCATTCGGCCTGAGATGCTCAACCTCTCGGCGATGGTGACGTTCCGTTGAGACCAAGGGCTCCGAGCACTTCTGGGCGTGAATCGTCGCCGGAACGTTGCGCTGTCGCGACGCCCGAGCTGCCCATCGATCCAGCCAAAGCAGATCGCCTCGTCGAGTGCGTCATCGTAGGAGAGCGTTGTCCGGTGTGTAGTGCACTTCTTGGCAAGGACGAGCCACACTCCCTGCGACTTGGAATGGTTGCTACTCAACCAGGTCCGCCATTCCGCAGCACCAGCGACCAACAGCTCTGGAAGATCCACAGCGTCACGGTATCCCCCGCTGTGCCGCGCGATGGCACTGTCCCGGTGTGCTGGGCACCCCCTTGGGCCAGTTCGTACGCTCTGCATGTGCTTGATTCCCTGAAGTCAGGACATGGCAAAACAGCGAAACGGACCCCGGATTCTCGCCCTTCTCGGGACGACATCGCCACTGTTCCCTTTGCGCCCTGGAGGAGCCGAGTACAGCGGCAAGTTCAAACGCCACCGCAACAAGGATTGGAGCAGATAGTCCTACAGCTCGGCTGCAACGTTCAAGACCTGGTCTATTCGCTCCAATCACTGTTCCAGTTCTGTGCCACCGCCCGTTTGCGCCGTTCATCTCTAAGTCACTGCAATCCCTCATTCCGCTCGCTCCAGGTGCTCGTTGGCTTCGAAGTGATCGTCGTTGAGCCTGCCGCGGTGAGTCGGGCTACCATGCCGCCGCCGCTGTCGAACCCGATTTGTGCGCGGCTGATCAGTCCGTCGCGATGATGGCCAAGTATCGCCGTCGAAGAACCTGTTCAGCGGTGATTGACAGCAAGAACTCGTGATTGGAAGGATGTCTTCCATGCGGAGCGGGGCACGCAGGCGAGGTCCAGTGGCGCTTGCGGTTGCGACTTTGGTGGCGTTGGTACTGGCGTTCGTGGTGGTCTCAGCCGCCGTGGGGACGGGGCCCGCCTCGGCTCGATCCCTAACCGTGCACACAGCTGACATCTCGCTTGCGAGTCCGTTTACGGGAGGGCCCTGCACGAACAGCGGCACCGGGTTCGATCCCGGGTTTTCGCAGGAGACTTCGGTCGCGGTGAACCCGCGCGATCCCCAAAATGTCTTGGTGGCGTGGATCCAGGATGGTCGGGCCACGGATCTCGTGATGGCGTCGCGCGACGGCGGGCGTTCGTTCTCACGCATACTCGTTCCCGGGCTCTCCTACTGCACCGGCGGTGCATTAAAGGTCGCCAGCGATCCCGGGGTCTACTTTTCGGCTGATGGGCGGATCGCCTACTTTTCCGCGATCGTGGTCGACTTCACGTCTCCAACAGATGTGGAGTCCGCCTCGACAAGCATGTTGGTCAGTCGATCAGTTGACGGCGGTTTCTCGTGGTCGGTGCCAACTGTCGTGCAGCCAGTCACAGGTGACTTTTGGGATCTTCCGAATTTGACGCCGGACCCTCGCCAGCCGAAGAGAGCCTACTTTTACTATGTCAAGCGGCTGCGCCCCGACTTCGCCCACGGCCAGAGCATGCTCTCGATCACAACAGACGGCGGGCGCACTTGGTCGAAGCCGCGGGTCCTCTACGACCCGAAGACCTCGGACAGTTGGCCTTCCAGGGGCAAGATCCTGGTGAACCGCGACGGTTCTCTGCTCAATGTGTTCGCGCTCGTCGGCAGCGATCCGAATCCCGATCCGAATGCGGTTCGCTCGCTCCCAACGCAGGAGTTGGCGCTGCGGTCCGTTGACGGCGGCCGCACCTGGAGCAAGCCGATCATGATCGGACACACCGACGGGCGAGACGTCCATGATCCAGTCACAGGACAGGGCATGAACATCTATGACACGTTCCCGGCGGAAACCATCGCGCCGAACGGCGATGTATACGCCACCTGGTCGCAGCCCGGCGCCATGTCCTCGCGGATCGTGGTGGCGCGGTCACAGAACGGTGGGCGCACCTGGAGCAGCCATTACCTCGGGGTCCGTGGTCAATCGGCACTGCCCACGGTCGAGGTTGCCGGCGACGGCACGGTGGGCGTCACGTACTACAAGGCCTCCGCCGCGAGCAGCGGCGGATTCTGGCCGACGCAGGTGATCTTGGCCAACTCTCGGGATCAGGGTCGGACCTGGAGCCATCAGCCCATCGCTGGGCAATTCAATCTGCTCGCGGCGGGCAGCAAGGCCCGGCCCTGCTGCTTCGTTGGCGACTACGAGGGCATAGCGCGCCTGCAGAATGGCCTGGTCGCAACGACCGCGATGAGCAAGCCACTGGCAAAGTACAAGGTCGACGTTTTCTTCAGCCGCATCACCACGTCGTCAAAGTGATTCGGCAAGAGCAGGCAAGTGCCGGTCTCCATGTGATCTCACGCCAGCAGGCGAAATGCCCCAGTCTCGGCTCAAAGGAGGCATGGTTGGATTCTCAATTCCACAGAGTGATCTCATTTGCTCATGGCGCCCAGGGATATGGGGCAGTTCGATCGTGCGCGTAGCGCGCCGGCCCCGACGTTCAGGTTCGTTCACATGAGTTTGGCCTGCGCTCCGCCCCTGCCCCGTTGTGCCGAAGTGTCCCACCGTGCCGGCGAAGTGGGCGCCAGTCACTTGTTGACTCGCACGGTCTGGTGGTGGCGTCCTGGCCCACAAAACGTCTCAATCTGTCACTGAGTCGAAGCCCAACGTATGCCATTGTGTTTCGACCGGTGACTGCGTAGAGCTTCCAGCTCCCCGGCGCCCCTTCAGAACATGCTCACCTCGGTCATTGAACTCAATTCCCGAGCCCACTACGAGGTCCGTGACGGTGCTCGAGACAAGAACCTCGTTCGGTGATGCCAGGGACCCGACTCGAGCGGCAATATGAACGGCGAGACCGCCCAGATCGTTGCCTCTCACCTCGCATTCGCCGGTATGGAGACCCATGCGTAGCTCGATACCCGACCGCGTTGAGGACGCTCTCGATGTCTTGCGTCCATTCCTCCCATGTTGCTATGGCGTGACGAGGCACGCCGTCAGATGCCCCTGTGCCTCGTCTATCGAGAAGGATCAAGCGGCGTATCGACGCCAGCCGTCTGGGGAGGTCGGCAATGTCGGGTCCTCCCACGCCATCTCGATGTGGCTGCCAAGTCCGTTGAAAAAGAGGAGGTCGGAGAGTCCTTCTCCGAGGACCTGAGAGGCAACGTCAGCATCCCCGACGGCGACGTACTTGGTGTCCGGACGGGTCATCAGGCAAACACTCTGACCGGAGGTCCGGGTCGATGCCGGGACCTCACCGCCGGCGCTTCGTCGAAAATCCAAGGCCCTAAGGTCGTGGCGACTCGCAGCAGAGGGGATCGACAGACCATCGCGTTGATCAACTCACGTTTCCAGCGATGACGTATTCACTGAGAGGCAAGGATGGCGGCGACGTCGGCCACCGGGTCGTGCACGACCGGACCGGTGGCGGAGACCTCGGCCCGAACGATGGTGCCGTTGAAGGTGAACGGCGCCTCGTAGCCCTCGCCGACGGCGGGCCCCCACTCGTAGCCACAGGTG
>DASZLL010000105.1:0-1709 GCA_035552395.1 Acidimicrobiales bacterium | reverse complement strand
CCGTTGTAGGACATGATCCCGATGCAGAGCGCCTGCCGGCGGGCCAGCGGCACCATCGGGAAGATCGACTCCATCTGGCGTCCCAGCACGTAGAGCGGGAACTGCGGCCCGGGGACGTTGGTGACGACCAGGTTGAAGAAGCGCTGGGCGGGCTGCAGGCGGGCTGCCTGGGAGACGATCGTGGTCGGCGCGAAGTCGGTGAGGCGGGTGAGGATTTCGGCGCCGACCGCCTGGCCGGAGGCCTTCAGGTCGCCCATCGACTCGGTGACCAGGTGGAGGCGTTCGACCGGGTCCTCGCACCAGACCGGCAGCGGCGCCATCATCGCCGAGATGCGGTTGCCGAGCGCGCCGTGCTCGGCGGCCTCGCGGATCGAGACGGGCACCAACGCCCGCAGCTCCATTCCCTCGGTGTCGTGGCCGCGGGCGCGCAGGTAACCGCCGATCGTGCCGGAGACGACCGAGAGGATGACGTCGTTGACGGTGCCGCCGTGGGCGTCCTTCACCTGTTTGAGGTCGACCAGCTGGGTCTGGACCATCTGGAAGCGGCGGTGCGGGCCGATCTCGACGTTGAACGGCGTCGCCGGGGCGCTGAGGCCGGCGCCGACCATCTTCGTCGTCGCCGCGACGCCGTGCACGACCTGGCGCGGGCCGCGCAGCGCGTGGCGGACGCCGCGGACGATCTCACCGGGACTGGTCAGCCGTTCCTTCAGCGCTTCGGCGAGCAGCTGGGTGTCGGTCGGCTCGGGGCGGGCGAGCCATGGCGGCGGGCTCGAGGGCGGCCGCTTCGGCTCGCGGTCGAGGTCGTAGAGCACGGTCGTGATGTCGACCCCGGAGACGCCGTCGACCAGCGCGTGGTGGCTCTTGCCGATCACCGCGAAGCGGCCGTCCGCCATGCCCTCGACCAGCCACAGCTCCCAGAGCGGCTTCGAGCGGTCGAGCTGCTGCGAGAAGATCCGCGCCGCCAGGTTGCGCAGCTGCTCGTCGGAGCCGGGGGCGGGGAGGGCGGTCTGGCGGACGTGGTAGTCGAGGTTCAGGTGCGGGTCGTCGACCCAGACCGGCCGGCCCTGGCCGAACGGCACGTCGCGCAGCTTCTGGCGGAAGCGCGGCACGAGGTGCAGTCGCGAGCCGATGTGGTCGCGGAATTCCTCGTGCGTAAGGGCCGGTCCCTCGAAGATGATCGTCGAGGCGACGTGCATGTGGGCGCCCTCCCGCTCCATGTGGAGAAAGGACGCATCGAGCCCGGATAGGCGGTCGGCGTTACCCACCGGTTCATCTTCGCATACGACGTTCAGGCCGTGTGGAGCATTTTGTTTGGCTCTGCAGAGCCATTTGAGGGCGCCTGCACGCTTTCGTGCGATTCGTCACGTCTGTGCGGTCGGTCACACGGACGCTACCCGCACGTCCATAGCGTGTTGAGGACACAAAGGAAAGAACCCATCTGCCGAATCCCCTCGCCAAAGCGCGACGGGGAGCGGGGGAACCAAATTGCCGCGGCGACCACCAGGCCGCGGTACTGGGGCGAATCAGGCGCCTTGCCGCGCTTGTAACGGACGTCCGGCCGATGCCGGGCCCCGTGAGCCCGTCAGCTAACCCCGTAGGCAGGCAGAAAGTGAGTTGAAAGACACGATGCGATTCATCCTGCCCGTGATCGGCGCCGCCATGGCGCTGTCGATCGGCGCGTCGCCGGCGGTCGCCCAACAGCACCAGCA
>DASZLL010000104.1:0-34428 GCA_035552395.1 Acidimicrobiales bacterium | reverse complement strand
GGGACCCGGGCGAAGTTCAGGACGACCGTGATCGCCGCGACGATCACGGCGCAGCTGACGAGGTTGATAATTGCAGTGCCGATGAGCCTCTTCCGGCGCCGCCGACGCCTCTGCGCCGTCGTCATCCGAGCACCGGTCCGGCCCGGTGCCGTGCTGCGTCTGCCGCCTTCGGAAATAGCTCCCGCTGATGCCACTGTCCTGCCGGGTAACACGCCTATTCACCTCTTACGCCGTTGCCGCAATTTTAGTGCACGCGGCGGGTGCACAACGGCCGTAGCGTCCATCGCCCATTCCGACCCCGAAGGAACGCCCGGGACCGCGTGCGAGGGTGGAGCCGATGCCGCGACCCGGCCCGGCCGCGCCCTCGCTTAGCCGGCGGGTGTCGGCGTGAGGGACCGAGCCTCGTAGCGGCCGCGGTGGCCCGGCGACAGCGTGAAGCTCACGGCGGTCCCGACGTCGATGCGGCGGGTGCCGTCCGCGATCGCAGTGGCGTGAAAGTCGTAGACGGCCCCGGCGTCGTCGGTCACGGTGCCGAGGCCACGGGTGCGGTCGAACGAGGTGACGCGCCCGAGAAGCGGCCCGGCGGCGGAGGCGGGGCCGGCCACCTCAGTGGACGATCTTCGACAGCGGGATCTCCAAGATGTCCATGGCACCCTGGTCGCGCAGCGCTGGGATGAGGACGTTGATCTCGGACTTGGGCGCCACCGCTTCGAGCGCGAAGGCGCCGCCGCCGGAGAGCTCCGAGATCGTCGGCGCGCGCATGGAGGGGAGGACGGCGAGAACCGCATCGAGGTTCTCGGCCGAGACGTTGAGCTTCACCAGCACCTTGCCCCGGGCCTCGAGCGTGCCCTGGAGGAGCGTGAGGATCTGTTCCATCGCGTGACGCTTGTCCGGGTTGGCCGCGGCCTTCGGATTGGCGATGAGCTCGGTGTGCGACACGAGCAGCGTCTCGATCACCTTGAGGCCCGCAGCGCGCAGCGCGCTACCTGTCTCGGTCATGTCGACGACGGCGTCGGCGATGTCAGGCACCTTGGCCTCGGTGGCGCCGTAGGAGAGGGCGATGTCCGCATCGATGCCGTGGGCGGCCATGACGCGGCCGGTCAGCGCGGGGTACTCCGTGCTCACGCGCAGGCGCCCGGGGCGATCGGCCACCGTGGCGGCGAGCTCGGCCAGCGAGGTGGCCGGCGAGTCGGCGCCGACCGCGAGGACGATCCGGGCGGGGTTCGCGGTGGCCTTCGAATACGAGAGCTCACCGAGCGAGACGACCTCGCTCCCCCGCTCCTCGATGCAGTCGCGGCCCGTGATGCCGAGGTCGAACAGACCGTCGGCCACGTACACCGGGATCTCCTGCGGCCGCAGGATGCGAACCTCATCGATGCGGGGGTCGTCGACGGTGGCTCGGTAGGCCACATCCGAGGCGCGGTTCACGGCGAGGTCGGCGTCCTCGAACAACTGCAAGGTGGCGCGTTCGAGCGAGCCCTTGGGTAGGACGAGGCGGAGCATGGGGCTAGATCTTCGCAGACCGGCGATGGCCCTTGGGGCAAGCTGGGCCGGTGCCGCCTCCCTACGACGCCCTCAACTTCTTGAACCTGCTCGGGATCGAGATCTCGCCGCTCGACCGAGACGAGGATCCCATCGCCCGCCTGACCGTGACCCACGACCTCATCGCGGGCACGGGCTTCCTGTGGGCGCCGGTCGTCATCACGCTCGCCGACGCACTCTGCGCGTTCGGCGTGAACCACCACTGGCCCGAGGGCGCCAAGGGCTTCACGACCGTCGACTGCTCCGCCAACTTCATTTCGAGCGCGCGGGAGGGAGAGCTCATCATGGCCACCGCGTCGCCGCTGCACACCGGCCACACCACGCAGGTGTGGGATGCCCGGGTGACCAACGAGACCACGGAGCGGTTGATGGCGTCGTACCGCTGCACCCAGCTCATCTTGTACTGACTGCCCGCCCGCGGTTCGCCGCCTCCTGCCCGGCGCAGGCCGTCGTGTCCTCAGTTGGCCGAGGGCACCGCGCGCAATGGCGCCTCGAGGAGAGGCGCAGCATCGTCGGACCCAGCTGCGGTCGAGTCGATCGAACCTCGCCCGCCCCGAAGGAGGCGCGTCCGCCACCTCTCGGAGTCGAAGCTTGCTGGAGCGGTCGTGCGTACGAACTCTTCAACGACGTGCGCAAAACGATCGGGGTCCACGTGGTGGGGAAAATGGCCCGCTTCGTCGAAGATCTCAAGTCGGCTGCCCGGAATGGCCGCGTGGGCCAAGCGGCCGTGGCCGAGCGGGATGATCGCGTCGTGGCGGCCCCACACGATGAGCGTCGGAACGCCCTCGGCGAGGTAGGCGCGGTCGAGCATCGTGATCACCTGGCCGCGCCAGTCGACGCCTGAACGGAGCGTGCGCAGGATGGCCCGGCGTGCCTCGGTGTCGGGCAGCGCGTCGAAGACGGCCAGGATCTCCTCCGCGTCACGTCCCAATGCCGTGTCGAAGATGTGCAGGAGCAGCGCACCCAGCCGGCTCACGGCCCGCACGGGCGGCAGGCCCAGCATCGGCATCAACGCTTCCACGCCCGGGACTGCCGCCACGCGGAGCAACGGGCTTACCGTTCTCCCGACGCCGCCGCTCCCTACCAACACCAGACGTTCGCAGCGTTCGGGGAACTGGTACGCGAACTGCGCAGCGACACCTCCACCCAGCGAATGCCCGACGACTGTGACCCGATCAACGTCGAGGACCGAAAGGAGGTCACGCATTCCATTCGCGAAGCCGGCGATCGTGTAGTCGGCGCGGGGCTTCTCCGAGCGCCCGTGGCCGAGAAGATCCGGCGCGATCACCGTATGGGAACGGGCGAGCTGCTCGTACACGGGGCGCCAAGTGTCCGAGCTGTCCCCGATCCCGTGGACGAGGAGGAGCGCCGGGCCGTCGCCGGCCTTGACGTAGGCCCGGCGATACCCGTGGACCGTGACGTAGTGCACGCCGAATGGGCCTTCCCGCCGCATCCCTGGCCGAAAGCGAAGACCGGCCGGGTCCACCGCACCGCTCGCCGCCCCGGGCGGCGCACCCTCCGAGACCGGTATTGTGCCGGGCTCCGTCTCATGCGTCTCATGCATGGGTGACACCTCGTCGCACGCCTGTTCGCATGGCGGGCGGTCGCCCGCGTCCGTCACGGTACGGAGCAGACGTGTCGGCCCCGTGTCACCGCTGTGAACACTCGATGAACGGCAACGGCGGTCGAAGTCGACGGGCGGCCTTAGGAGAGGGGTCCGCTGCGCAACAGACGGACCATCTCGATGCCGGTGAGGGCCGCCTCGCGACCTTTGTTGGTCTCATCGGGCTCCGAGCGCTCCAGCGCCTGTTCGAGCGTGTTGGTGGTCAGGACGCCGAAAACGACCGGGACCCCCGTGTCGAGTTGCACGCGCTGGATGCCCGACGCGCACTCCCCGGCCACGAAGTCGTAGTGCCCGGTGTCGCCCCGGATGACGGCGCCAAGACACAGGATCGCGTCGACCTTGGCGGCGTGGGCGAAGGCGCGGGCCACCAGTGGGAGCTCGAAGGCACCGGGCGCCCACGCGACCGTGATGTCGCGGCGTTCCGTGCCGGCTTGGGCCAGTGCCTCGAGCGCGCCGTTGAGCAGGCGCAGCGTGATGCCGCCGTTGAAGAGCGCGCAGGCGACGCCAACGCGCAGCCCGGTCCCGTTGTGTTCGCCGCGCAGCGACGCGCCCACTCGCGCGGCGACGTCGTCGATCGCTCCGTCGGGCAGGGCGATGATGTCAGAGCCGGCCATTAGGCGGTCCGAGGTGAGGTGGTGAGGGTCACGCCCTCACTGTGTCACAGGACGTCGTCGAGCCCGTGCAGGATGTGGCCCATCCGCTCGCGCTTGGTGCGCAGGTAGGCGATGTTCTCGGGGTTGGCCGACGTCTGCAGCGGGACGCGCTCGGTGATGTCGAGCCCGAAGCCCTCGAGGCCGCCGTACTTGACGGGGTTGTTCGTCATGAGGCGCATGGTGGTGACGCCGAGGTCGACCAGCATCTGGGCACCGATGCCGTACTCACGGCTGTCGACGGGAAGGCCCTGTCGGAGGTTGGCGTCGACGGTGTCGTGCCCCTGCTCTTGGAGTTGGTAGGCCCGGATCTTGTGGCCGAGGCCGATACCGCGGCCCTCGTGCCCGCGCAGGTAGATGAGGACGCCACGGCCCTCCCGCTCGATCATGTCCATCGCCGCATGCAGTTGGGGGCCGCAGTCGCAACGCAACGAGCCGAACACGTCGCCCGTCAAGCACTCAGAGTGCACGCGTACGAGGACGTCCTCGGTGCCGGCCACGTCGCCCATGACGAGCGCGAGGTGTTGCTCGTGGTCGAGCACCGACTCGTAGACCATGGCGCGGAACTCTCGTCCCTGGGCCGGGATGCGGGCCTCGGAGACGAGCCGCACCAGCTTCTCGTTCTGGCGCCGGTAACGGATCAGATCGGCGATGGAGATGAGTGGGAGGTCGTACTTCTTGGCGAAGCGCTCGAGATCGGGCAGTCGCGCCATCTCCGACTTGTCCTCGGTCACGATCTCGCAGAGCACGCCGGCCGGCGAGAGGCCGGCTGACCGGCTCAGGTCCACCGTGGCCTCGGTGTGCCCGGCGCGCTTGAGCACGCCTCCGGTCCGGTAGCGCAGCGGGAAGATGTGACCCGGACGGTTGAGGTCATTGGGCCGGGTGCTCGGGTCGATCAGCCCCGCGATGGTGGCGGACCGGTCAGCGGCGGAGATCCCCGTCGTGGTGCCGTGGCGGTAGTCCACGCTGACCGTGAACGCCGTGCGCTGGGCCTCGGTGTTCGCCGTGACCATGAGGGGCAGGTCGAGCAGGTCCGCTCGCTCGGGCATGAGCGGCACGCAGATCACGCCCGAAGTGTGGGCCAGAAAGAAGGCGATCTTCTCGGGCGTCGCCGCCTCGGCGGCCATGACGAGGTCGCCCTCGTTCTCCCGGTCCTGGTCGTCGACCACGACCACCATGCCGAGCTTGCCGATCGCCTCGACGGCATCTTCAACGGTCGAGAAACCCATCAGGCCGCGACCTCCACGCGCAGATCCTCTCCGAGCTGCTCGACCGAGACCAATCTGCCTGTCCACACGTCTCCCAGTGTGCCAGCCCCCCGTCCCGCGAAAAGCGGTCGGGCGTCGTCGCCGCCGAACAACATCGGCGCGAGGTAGAGGACGTAGCGGTCGACCAGGCCGGCGGCGTGGAAGTCGTGGGCGACCGTCGCACCGCCCTCGACCAGGAGTTGGAGGACGCCGCGCCGCCCGAGTTCGTCGAGCACGGCCCCCAGTTCACCTTCGAGCTCTAAGGCTGGATGCACCTTCGCCCCCACGGGCGCCTTGCCCAGCACGACACGCAACGGCTGGGAGTCGTCGGGCACATCGACGTCGGCGAGGCGGACCGTTAACTCGGGGTCATCGGCGCGGACGGTGCCGGCGCCGACGAGGACGGCGTCGGAATGCGCCCGCAGGCGGTGGACGTCGCGGCGGGCCACCTCGCCGGTGATCCAGCGGCTGGTCCCGTCGGGGGCAGCGGTCCGGCCGTCGAGGCTGGCCGCCATCTTCAGCACGACCCAGGGCTGGCCCGTGCTCCGGTGCTTGAGGTAGGGCGCCAGCTGCTCTTTGACCTCGTCGCCCGCCACGCCCTCGGTCACCTCGATCCCGGCCGCGCGAAGGGCGGCGACGCCGCGTCCGGCGACCCGGGGATCGGGGTCCTCGATGCCGATCACGACCCGGGCGACGCCCGCTTCGATGATGGCGTCGACACACGGCGGCGTCCGTCCCTGGTGGGCGCACGGCTCGAGGGTGGCGTAGAGGGTGGCGCCGCGGGCCGCCTGACCGGCCTGGACCAGGGCGGTCACCTCGGCGTGCGGACCGCCCGGGGGCGCGGTGGCGCCTTCGAACCTGGGCCCGGTCGCGGCATCGACGGTGGCTGTGACGCCGGCGGGGACGACGAGGCTGCCCACCCAGGGGTTGGGTGCCGTGCTCGAACGGACCGTGTCGGCCAGCGCCATCGCCCGGCGCATGTGCTCCAGATCGTCCATGGTCACGTCCTCACTGGGTCGGCATCCGCCCGTGCTCTGCCGCAATTGTAGAACACGTTCCATTTTTTGTCGAGAAACCCTGGTCAGGACAGCCTACTTGGAGCGCTCGAGCAGCCCGATCAACCCGGTGACGTCGGGCACGATCGCTGTGTGGGGCGCGGCGGCCAGGGTGGCCTCGTCGTGCGCACCGCTGAGGACGCCGATGACGGCGCGTGCGCCGGCCGCCGTGCCGGCCTCGAGGTCGCTGACCGTGTCCCCCACGACCGCCACGGCACCCGGCTCGTCGACTCCAAGCCGCATCATCGCGCCCAAGATGAGGTCCGGCGCCGGACGGCCCCGCCCGACGTCAGCCGGCGAGAGGGCGAGGTCGATGCTTTCGCGCCAGCCGAGCGCGCCGAGCAAGGCGTCGCGGGTCGAGGGGGCAAAGCCCGTGGTGAGGCAGACCTTGACGCCGTGGGCGCGTAGGTCGCGCAGCACCGCAGGAGCACCAGGGATCGGGACGACTGCGCCGGACGCGACGATCGCCTCGTAGGCCGACGCGAACCGGGACGTCGCCCGCTGCACCTCGTCAGCCTCGAGGAGCTGCGCGAAGACGTCCGCCTTGGACCACCCCATCGTCTCGCCGACGAAGCGCTGCGCTTCGTCGTAGCGCGGGGTGCCCTCCGTGACGCCGACGGCGGCCAGCGCCTCGGCGAAAGCGCGTTCGACCGCACCGTCGTCGCGCACGGTCGTGCCTGCCATGTCGAGGCAGGCCAGCGCGTACGGTCCGATCATGCGGCCACACCGGCGACACCGGCCGCGTCGAGGGTGTCGTGGGCGATGGCCGGCGAGCACGTCATGCCCCGCCCACCCGGACCCGTCACGAGCCACACGCCATCGTCGATCTGCTCGCGCAGGCAAACGGCGCCGTCGGTGCACTCCGCATAGACGCCCTCCCAGCGGCGCCGCACCGGCGGCAGCTCCGTACCCAGGATCCGGCGCGCCCGGGCCAGGAGTTCGGCGGTGGGCTCCTCGCAGAGCGCGAAGTCGAACGGCTCGCCGTAGGCGTGGGTGTCGCCGATGGTCAGCCCGCCGTCGGCCCGTTGGACCAAGAGGAGCTGGAGGTGGTGGGCCGCACCGACCTCGTTCTGCTCCCCCAGTTCGTCCCGCGGCGCCGCCTCGTAGGCCGGGTAATAGCGCAAGGTGTCCGCGTCGGCGACCGAGGTGGCCAGGTGGCCGCGGAACGGCTCGGTCTCGAACATCTGGAGCCGGACGCGCCGGAGGCGGGCGGCCAGCGGCGCGGCCGCAGCGAGATGGTCGTAGGCGGCGCCGGTCGCGATGACCACGAGATCACCCTCCCAGCGGGTGCCGGAGGTGTCGACGACGGCGCCCGGTGCGGTGGCCGTGACCCGGCAGCCCGGGTGGAAGCGGTACCGGTCGGGCGCGCGGGCGGCGAGATGCGCGCGCAAAGCCCCGGGGGCGAGCCGGGGTTCGACGATGGCGTCCAGCTCGCAGTGCAGCGCGCCGGCGACGTCGCCGGTGACGGCGGGATTGCACGCGCGCACCTCGTCGGGTTCGAGAAAGCTGATGGCGCGCGCCGAGGCATCGGGCAGGCGGGCGAACGCCTTCATGACGGCACGCTCGGCCGCCGTGAGCGCCACCGTCAGCGAACCGCTCGCCCGGAATCCCACGTCCGGGATCTGTGCACCGATCTCCTCCCAGCGCGCCCGGGCGCGCCGGGCCACGTCGAGCTCGTGGCCGCTTCGGCGCCCGCTCACCCAGACCAGCCCGAAGTTACGCACGGACGCGCCGACGGGGGCCGGGTCTGCTTCGAGGTGCTCGACCGCGAAGCCGGCGTCGAGAAGCTCGAGCGCGTGCCAGGTGCCGACGATGCCGGCCCCGACCACGACGGCCCTCGGCGTCGGGGGCGTCACGTCCAGGTGTGGGCGGTCGACCCGATGGCCGCACGGATGGCCGCGGCCGCCTCCCAGGGTCGCTCGTGCCCGAAGACGGCGCTACCGGCGACGAACACGTTGGCGCCCGCCTTTGCCGCGACGGGCGCGGTCACGGGGTCGATGCCGCCGTCGACCTCGATGTCGAGCGCCAGCCCGCCGGATTCGACGGCGGCGCGCACCTGCGCCACTTTGCTCATCACGTCGGCGATGAAGCTCTGGCCGCCGAACCCGGGGAAGACGGTCATGCAGAGCACGAGGTCGACCTGCTCGAGGTATGGCGCGACGGCTTCGAACGGCGTGTCGGGGTTGAGCGCCAATCCGGTCCGCAGGCCGAGGGCACGCATCTGCGCGATGAGCTCGTCGGTGTCGCCGATCTCGACGTGCACCGTGCAGCCGTCCGCGCCGGCGCGCGCGAAGTCGGCGAGATAGCGCCCCGGTTCGGTCATCATCAGGTGGCAGTCGAAGAACAACGACGTGTGCCGCCGGAGCGACGCCACGACGGGCGGGCCGATGGTGACGTTCGGGACGAAATGCCCGTCCATGACGTCGACGTGCAACCAGTCCGCTGCGGGCGCGACCTCACCGACCTGCTCGGCCAGCATGCCGAAGTCGGCGGACAGCACCGACGGCGCGATGCGGATGTCGCCGGAGCGCCCGGCGTCGCGAAGGTGGGTGGACCGTGCTGCCGTCACGATCCGTTGCCGCCGCTCAGTTGAAGCGCGCCCAGCACAGGATGCGTCGGAACCCGTAGAAGTAGGGCTCGCGCTCCCCCAGCTCCTCGACCAGGCGTTCCCGGTAGCGCTCGACGAACTCCTCGAAGAGCTCGGGACTCAGGCGCTTGCGGTAGGGCGTGAGGAGCGTGCCCATGACCCACTCGACCACCTCGCCGGTCGACTCCAGCTCGTGGCCGTAGACCTCCATACGCACGACCTGGTCCTTGGCACCGAGCTCGTAGAGGAGGTCGGCGTAGAGCTCGGGCGAGAGCACGAACCGCCCTCGATCCTCGGGCACGTCACCGTCGAGTACGTCGATGAACGGCGACTCGTTGGCCACCGCGTGGGCGAGGACGTGGGAGGGGTGCCTGAAATTCGCCGGGACCTGGAACGCCAGCTGGCCGTCCGGAGCGAGCGCGGTGCGCATTCTCGCCAACAGGTTCAGGTGGTCATCGATCCAATGCAGCGACGCATTGGCGAAGACCAGGTCGACGCCCTCGTCGAGCCAGGTCGCGATGTCGCCCGGGGCAAACGAGAGGCCGGCCACGTCAGCGTGGGCCGCCTCGGCCCGGGCCAGCATGGCGGGTGAGGAGTCGACGCCGACGGTCTGCTTCGCATCCATCTCTTGGTGGAGGATCTTGGTGAGGTCGCCCGTCCCACAACCGAGGTCGACCACGCGACCCCCGGGGACCGGATGGCAGAGCATCAAGAGATCGTCGAAGGGCTGCTGCCGCTCCGAGCGGAACCGCTCATATTGGTCCGGGCTCCACCCGTCAATCGGCGTGACAGTCACGGCTCATTCTTAGTCCGTCCCGAGATGCTCGCTGACCGAGGGCCGAACGCCCCGAATCCAATCGTCAGCTGACATGGGCGAACGGCTCTCCGGTTGCACCCGGCGCAGCTCGAGGAAGCCGTCACCCGTCGCGACGAGTGCACCGTGAAGGGACCCGGGCTGGGCCGGGCGTTCGTCGGATCGCACTCCCTCCGGCGGGTCCGCCTCAGCCGCTTCCAGCACGCTCAGCCGCTTGCCCCGGAACGTGGTCCAGGCGTGCTCGAGGCGCACGACCCGATGCAGCTGCTCGGCCGGCTGCGTCCAGTCGAGGTGGAGATCCTCTTTGGAGATCTTCTCTGCCGTCGTCGCGTCGCCGTGCTGCGGTTCTGGCTCGGGCAGCCCAACGAGGCCGTCTTGCAGCATGTCGACCACGAGCGCACTGGCTACCTCGACGAGCCGGGTTCGAAGATCGGACAACGTGACGTCGTGGTCCACGGGCACCGTGCGTACCGCGTAGACGGCTCCGGTGTCGAGCCCCTCTTCGACCTTCATGAGGCACACGCCAGTCTCGGGGTCGCCCGCCAAGATGGCCCGCTCGACCGGCGCCGCCCCACGCCAGCGGGGCAACAGCGAAAAGTGGACGTTGACCATCGGCAATTGTTCCAGCACCGAGACCGGGATGATGCGGCCGAAGGCCACGACGACGGCGAACTCCGCTCCGAGACCCGCCAGGTCATTCACGTCATGGCTGACCGGGAGGCCCAGCTCGAGGGCCGCCTCCTTCACCGGGCTCGGTGTGGCGCGCCCACCCCGGCCCCGCCGGCGGTCTGGGCGGGTGACGCACAACGCGACGTCGTGACCGGCGGCGACGAGGGCACGCAGGGGTGGCACCGCCATTTGCGGGGTGCCGAGGTATGCGATCCGAGCCACCGGGTCAACCGTAGGACAGCGTGCGGTGCGTCGGTCGCAGGACTGCGGCCCGGCGCCTGTGCTCAGCGCGAGAAGAGGCTCGAGAGCCCGTCCGGATCCGACGGGGCCAGGTCGAGCGTGCGGCCACGAAGGATCTTGAGCGCTTCCTTGCGCTGGTCTTCGTTGAGCCGCTCCACCAGCAAGATGCCGTCGAGGTGGTCCAGTTCGTGCTGAAAGACGCGGCCCTCCAGCTCGGTGGCCTCGACGGAGATCTCGTTGCCGTCGAGGTCGACCCCCAGCAGGTGCACGGCATTGGGCCGCACGATCTCCCAGCTGAGTCCCGGTACAGATAGACACCCCTCGTCGTAGACCCACTCCCCGTCGCTCTCGACGATGCGCGGGTTGATGATGGCGCGCGCGCCGTCGCCGACGTCGTAGACGAAGATGCGCCGCTGCACGCCGACCTGGTTGGCCGCCAGGCCCGTGCCAGGCGCGGCGTACATCGTGTCGATCATGGAGTCGACCAGGCTCGCCACCGCGGCATCGATGTCCTCGACCTCACGGGTGCGCTCCTTGAGCACGGGGTCGCCGTACTGGCGGATCGTGAGCTCGGCCATGCCGACATAGTACCGGCGGCCTTTTCCGCCCCGGGCAGCGGCGACTTCTCGCCGCCTCTCAGAGCGCCGTCGGGTCGACCTCGACGCGCAGGCCGCGTCCAGCGGGCCGGTCCACCCCGGCCAGCAGATCGCAGAGGGGGTCGTGCTCGGGCGCCTGCACGAGGAACCTCGCCGCGTCGAGCGGGCTCACCGAGACGGCCGGGTCGGCGCCGGACGCCCGGGCCAGCGCCTCGGCGTACGCGGGGGCCAGGGCCCCGGACACCAGGGCCAGCGCGGAGAAGGGTGGGAGGCCCGAGGCGCGCCGGATTTCGGCCTCGGCATCGAGAACGGCTGCGGGCTCCCCGGCGGCGGCTCCGGCCAGGACGGGGTGATCCGGCACACGCGTTTGGACCAACACCCGCGCCCAGGACGGCCCGGACCCGCGGGCACCAACCAGGCGGCCGGCGCGCACGAGCAGCGACAGAGTCTCCTCGGTGGCCGAGAGCCGCGCGGCCAACAGGTGCAGGTCGATGTCGAGGAACGCCACGGCCGCAGCACGGCGCACGCGATGCAGCACCGCCTCGGTGCCGATCAGCACCGGCTCGGCCGGCGATTCGGAGGGGTCCGCGTTGGGGCCGACGGCGGCGCGCGGCCCGGCGACCTCACCCACGGCCACGCCGAGGAGGGCGGCCAGCTCGTCGCGCAGCCGGCTCACTCCCACGCGCAACGCCTTCATCCGCAGACGCCCGCAGTGCGGACACACGACGGGGCGCGTCTCGCCACAGCGCGGACAGCTGAGTATCTCCTCGTCACGCGGACGGGCGACGGCCGCGCCGCAGCGGGTGCAGCGCGCCAGCTCCCCACAGTGGGCGCACGCCAGCAGGCGCGCGCCACCCGTGCGGTTGTAGACGCACACCAACGGGCCGCGTGTGGCCGATTCCGGCTCGTCGAGCACCGAGCGGGCCAGCCGGACGAACTCCTCAGAGAACATCCCCGTGCGCGGGTCCGCACCCAAGCGGGCGACCCGCTCGACGGCGGGCCAGCCGGCGCGCTCGTCGGGTGGTGGCAGGACGACCGTCGCCAGGTCGCGTCGCGCCGTCAACTCGACGGGTGGGACGGGCGACACCAACACGCACGGCACCGCCGCCCGCCGGGCTCGCTCGCGCAACACCTCGACCGCGCTGTACGTGGGCGCGCTCTCTTCGCGATACGCCGCGTCGTGCGCGTCGAGCACGATGGCGGCGGCCAGCCGAGGGACCGGCGCCCACGCCGCGGCGCGCGTGCCGACGACCACCGGCCACCCCGCTCGCGCTTGGGGCCAGGTGTTCGCCGCCACCACGCCGCGTCGCCCCAGCCGCGTCACGAGTCGCTCCGCCCAGCCAGTCGACGGGACGAGCACCACCACACTGCCGGCGCGGGCGCGTACCTGTGCGTCGCCGAGCACCGACCAGACCAGATCGATGGGATCGGTGGTCGGAGGCAAGCGCACCATCGTCTCGGCGGCGCCGCCGGCGAGTGCGACCGACCACGGCCTCGGCCCGGAAGGCCCGGTCGACTCGGCGGGAAACGCGGCAGGGGCGGGGGCAACCGGCAACCCACGCACGATGGCCTCGGGTGAGGCCACGCGAAGGAAGAAGGCCGGCGGTCCGGCCCAGCGCCAGGCCGCCCACTCGGCCAGGTCGACCACGTCGTCTGGCGGGCCCCAACCGAGCCACGACTTGAGGGGCAGGAGGTCGACGTCGTCGGGAGCCTCACCAGAGCTCGCGTCCGTCCCGACCACCCAGCCGCGCACCGAACGGCCGTGCAGGGGGACGCGGACCCGGGTGCCGACGCGCACGTCGGAGGCCCACTTGTCGGGGACGAGGTAGTCGAAGGTCTTACCGAGCGCGGCCACCTCGGTGCGCACGCGCACCGTGCGCGCGGTGGCGGCGGTCTCGGTCATGGTGCCACCGGCACCCCGACGGCTCCCTTCAAGGGAGCGGCTGCCTGCTCAGAGACCGAGCGCAGCCCGCAGGTCGTCCACGCGCGGCGTGGCCTCCCAGGTGAATTCCTTCTCGGAGCGGCCGAAGTGCCCGTAGGCCGCCGTCTTCTTGTAGATCGGCCGGCGCAGTTCGAGGTCGCGTGAGATGGCGGCCGGGCGGAGGTCGAACAGTTCGCGCACGGCGTCGGAGATCTTCTCGGGATCGACCGCTTCGGTGCCGAAGGTCTCGACCAAGAGCGACACGGGGTGGGCGACGCCGATCGCGTACGCGACCTGCACCTCGCAGCGCTTCGCGGCGCCGGCGGCGACGACGTGCTTGGCCACCCAGCGCGCCGCGTAGGCGGCAGAGCGGTCGACCTTCGACGGGTCCTTCCCGGAGAAGGCGCCGCCGCCGTGGCGAGCCATGCCGCCGTAGGTATCGACGATGATCTTGCGGCCGGTGAGGCCAGTGTCGGCGTGGGGCCCGCCCAGCTCGAAGATGCCGGTCGGGTTGCAGAAGATGCGAAGGTCCTTGGTCTCGAGGTCCGTGGGCAGCAGCGGCGTGATCACGTGCTCGATCAGGTCGGGGCGCAGCTGCTCCTCGAGGTCGATGCCGCCGGCGTGCTGCGTCGAGATCAGCACGGTGTCGATGCGCACCGGACGGCCGTCCTCGTAGACGACCGAGACCTGGGTCTTCCCGTCCGGTCGCAGGTACGACACCGCACCGGCGCGGCGCACCTGGGCCAACCGCTCGGAGAGGCGATGGGCGAGCCAGATCGGCAAGGGCATGAGGTCGGGCGTCTCGTCACACGCGTAGCCGAACATCATCCCCTGGTCCCCCGCACCCTGGGCGTTCAAGACGTCCTCGCCGCCCTTCCCGCTCCGCAGCTCGAGCGCGCTGTCGACACCTTGCGCGATGTCAGGCGACTGCGCGTCGAGGGAGACCAGGACGCCGCAGGTCTTGCCGTTGAAGCCGTACGCGTCGTTGTCGTACCCGATGTCGCACACCGTCTCGCGCACGAGGGCAGGAATGTCGACGTAGGTGTCGGTCGTCACCTCGCCGGCCACGACGACGAGCCCGGTGGTGAGCAGGGTCTCGCACGCGACACGGCTGGTCGGATCGCCCTCGAGCAGAGCGTCCAGGACGGCATCCGAAATCTGGTCCGCCATCTTGTCCGGGTGTCCCTCGGTGACCGACTCCGAGGTGAAGGTCGTCTTCACATCCTGCTCCGCTTCTCGTTGAGGTGATCGATCACCATATCCAATACGGCATGTGCCACTGCGTCTTTGGACGTCAGAGGGACTTCGGTGGCGTTCCCATCCGCGCCCAGGATCACGACGGCATTCGTGTCATGGTCGAAGCCCACGCCGGGCGCGCTCACGTCGTTAACGACGAGGAGGTCGACTCCCTTGCGTTCGAGTTTGCGCTTGCCACGCTCGACCGCATCGTGGGTCTCCGCTGCGAAGCCCACGATGACCTGCCCGGGCGCGCCGCGTCGGGCCAAGCCGGCCAGGATGTCGGGGGTCGGCTCGAGCACGAGCTCGGGCATGCCGTCCTCCTTCGAGAGCTTCGTCCCCGCCGTCGCCTTGGGACGGAAATCGGCGACCGCGGCCGCCATCACGACGACATCCGCACCGTCGGCGGCCGCACCCATCGCTTCTTCCATGTCTCCGGCCGTTTCCACGTCGACCCGGGTGAGGCGCACGTCGGTCGGCAGCGCCAACGGCGACGAGGTGACCAGCGTGACCGCCGCGCCGCGACGCGCCGCTGCAACGGCGATGGCATGGCCTTGCTTGCCGGACGAGCGGTTCGTGATGAAGCGGACGGGGTCGAGCGGCTCGCGGGTGCCGCCGGCACTCACGACGACGCGGGCGCCGGCGAGGTCGCGGCGGGCGTGGCGCCCGAGGCGATCGAGCACCCGGGCCACGATCACGGCCGGATCGGCCAGGCGCCCCTCGCCAGAATCGCCACCGGCGAGGCGGCCGCTCTCGGGCGCCACGATCTCCACCCCGCGTCGCTCGAGCGTCGCCAGGTTCTCGCGCACCGAGGCGTGCTCCCACATCTCGGTGTGCATGGCCGGGCACACGATCACCGGCGCCCGGGTGGCCAGGAGGGTGGCCATGAGCAAGTCGTCGGACAGCCCCGCGGCGTAGCGGGCCAGGGTGTGCGCCGTCGCCGGTGCCACAACGATGAGGTCGGCGCTCTGGCCGAGCTTGGTGTGCGGGATCGGTGATGCCTCGCGCCACAAGGAGAGCTGCGCCGGCTCGGAGGCCAGCGCGGAGAAGGTCAACGGGCCCACAAAGCGCGTGGCGTCGTGGGTGAGCACCGGCGTCACGTGGATGCCGGCATCGACCAGTCGCCGGCAGACCTCGACGGCCTTGAAGGCGGCGATCCCGCCCGACACCCCGAGGACGACTCGGGGCGGATGGGCGGGGTTGTGCTCCGCAGTCTGGTCGTCAGCCATGGGCGGCGACCGCCGCGCCCCTCGGCCGACTAGCTCGCGGTCGGGCCGTCGTCCCCGACGTCGCGCGCTTCGATCACTTCGGCCACGGCCTCGCCGGTGGTTTCGCCGGTGGCCTCGGCCAGCAGACCCGCCTCGGCCGCATCCGCGATGGCGGCGGCCAGTGCGGCCTCCTCCTCGGGGTCGGGACGGGTGAAGGTGGCCTTGCCGGCTGCGATCTCCTCGAAAGCGATCGACACGGGCTTACCCGACGCCGACGTGACCTGGGGCGGCACGACCTTGCCAAGCCCCTCGCCCAGACTGTTGTAGTACGAGTTCACCTGGCGGGCCCGGGCAGAACCCAGCGCGACCAGGGTGAACTTGGAGTCCACCTTGTCCAGCAAGTTCTCAATGGGTGGGTCCATGAGCGTGTGGCGGCCTTGGGCCATCAGGATTCCTCCGGGTTCGCGGCGTAGGGGGCAGCCGTGCGAGTCCGGTCCAGTATAGCCGTCAACTCGGAAAGGGCCCGGTCAAGGTCCTGGTTGATCACCGTGTGGCCTGCGATTTTGGCTCCGCGCTCGACTTCTGTGCGCCCGAGCTCCACCCGGCGGCGGATGTGCTCCTCGTCGTCGCCCCGGGCGGCGAGCCGCTCTGCCTGAATCTCGGGGGACGGGGGCAACAACAGGATCACCGTGGCGTCGGGCCGCTGGCGCAAGACCTGCTCGGCTCCCTGCACGTCGATCTCGAGCAGGACGTCTTTTCCCGGCGGGGGGTCCGGGATGGGCGTGCCCATGAGGTAGTCGAGGAACTCCGCCCACTCGAAGAAGCCGCCCTGCGCCACCGCCTTTTCGAAAGTGGGGCGATCGACGAACACGTAGGCGCCGCGCTCGCGCTCACCGGGACGCGGCGCGCGCGTCGTCCAACTGCGGCTCAGCCAGATACTTGGGTCACGCGCAACAAGCTCCGCCGCAAGCGTGCCCTTGCCGGCCCCGCCGGGGCCGATGAGCACGAAGATGTGCGGCGCGCTTGCGGGGGGTTCAGCGCGCAGTCTCTTTGAGCAGCGCCTCGCGCTGCTTGGCGCCAAGACCCTGCAGCCGCCGGCTGTCGCTGATGCCGACGGTCTCCATGAGGCGCCGGGCCTTGACCTTGCCCAATCCGGGCAGGGATTCGAGGACGGAGACCACCTTCATCTTGCCGATGGTCTCATTGGAGTCCGCCTCGGTAAGGAGATCCGCCAACGAAAGTGAACCCATCTTGAGCTTGTCCTTCACCTCGGCCCGCTCACGGCGAACCTTGGCAGCCTTCTCGAGTGCAGCGGCGCGCTGCTCTGGGGTGAGTGCGGGAGGTTGCGGCATGGGCGAGACCATAGCGCCTCGGCCCGGAGCGTTCACACCCATTTTCCCTCTTCAGCCCATCGCCGCCTTGAGTTCACGCACGAGTGACTGGGCGTGGCGCCGCAACTCGTCAGGCTGCGGACCGTGCTGCAAGAGCCCGCGTGAACTGCTGGGCAAGACAGTCCCCGGAGCACAGCCTGCGAACCGATTCGCCACGTCGGCCGGGCCCGCCCCTTGGGCGCCGAGGCCGGGGGCAAGAATTACGCCCCTGAGCTGGGGTAATGGAAACGCCGACGGCGGCAGCGTGGCCCCGATCACCGCGCCGACCGTGCCGGCCGGAATCTCCGGCGATCCGTTCAGCGCGGCGATCTCGCCGAGCAGCATGTCCTCCACCGAGGCCCCCGCCGCGGTGATGGCCTGCTGCAGGCTGCGGCCTTCGGGATTAGAGCTGCGGGCCACCACGATCACGCCGCGCCCGTTGGCGGCGGCAAGGCGGATCAACGGCTCCAGCGCGCCAAGGCCCAGGTATGCGTGCACCGTCAGCGCGTCGGCGGCAAGCGGGCTGGCGTCACCCACCCACGCGTCCGCGTAGGCCCGCGCCGTCGTGTCGATGTCCCCGCGCTTGGCGTCGTTGATGACGACGAGCCCCGCCTCGCGCGCCGTGGCGACCAGTCGCTCGAGCTCCGCCATGCCCGCGGCACCGTGCCGCTCGAAGAAGGCAACCTGTGGCTTGATCACCCCGACGGTGCCGGCGAACGCCTCGACGGACGCCGCCCCGAACGCGCGCAACCCGTTCGCGTCGTCGGACAAGCCCCACGCACTGAGCAACGCGGCGGACGGATCGATCCCCGCGCACAGCGGCCCGGTCGCGCGGACCGCGGCGGCGACGCGCTCGCCGAAGGTGTCACCCACGGCCTCCTCCGTTCTCGAGCGGTGCCGTGTGCGAGCGCGCCGCGGCGGCGGTGGCGCGTGTGTCCGTCGTCGCGGCGACCGGGGCGGCCCGCCCTCGGACCTCGGCTCGGATGTCGGCCACCGTCATGTGATGGTCCCGGCACCAGCGCGCCAGCTGGCGCAGAACCTTCCACGACGCCCGCGGGTCCCGGAAGCTGGCCGTGCCCACCTGGACCGCGTCGGCCCCGGCCACCAGCAGCTCCACGGCGTCGCGACCCGACTGCACCCCGCCGACGCCCACGATGGCGGTGTCGGGAAAGGCGGCCCGGCACTCCCAGACCGCTCGCACCGCCACCGCGTGCACGGGGGGTCCGGAGAGCCCGCCGCCCCCGCCACCGAGCACCGGGCGTCCGGTCTCGAGGTCGAGGGCCAGCCCGAGCAGCGTGTTCACCAGGGTCAACCCGTCGGCGCCACCCTCGAGCGCACCCGTTGCGATCTCGACGACGTCGGGCACGTTGGGGCTCAACTTGGCCCAGCGCGGCAGCCCGCATGCGGTGGCTGCCATGACGCGGGCGGTCGCCTCGACCGAGTGGGCGAACATGCGAGAGCGGTCCTCGACGTTCGGGCAGCTGACGTTGACCTCGAGGGCCGCGATGCAGGCGCCGGCGTCCGTGGCCGCGGCCGTGGCGACGAGCTCGGCGGCGCGCCCGAAGTCCGCCTCCGTCCGGCCCCAGATGCTCACCACGACGCGCGCGCCAGAGTCGGCGAGCGCAGGGAGATCCTCGGCCATCCACGCGGCCAGGCCCGGGCCCTGGAGCCCGACGCTGTTGAGCATGCCGGCCCCCACCTCGCGCACCCGCGGTGCCGGGTTGCCGGGCCACGGGTCGACCGAGAGGGACTTGACCACCACTGCGCCGAGGCCGGACAGGTCGCCGTAGTCCGCCAGCTCGGTGCCGTGACCCGACGTTCCCGACGCCGTCATGATCGGGTTCGGCAGTTCGAGCGCGCCGACCCGCGCGGCCAGCGTCTGCGCCGGCGACTGGGCCCAACCCGAAGGGCTCACCCGGGCGCGCCCAACGCCTTGGGGTGCAGGTCTTGCAGCGCGCGCACCTGGAGTGGGTGCGCCCGCGCGTCGGCCATGCCGGCCGCCGCCGCCCGGGCTGCGGCGAGGGTGGTGAGGCACGGCACCTTGTAGGCCACCGCGGCGGCGCGGATGTGCTGCCCGTCGGCCCGCGGCCCGAGACCACGCGGCGTGTTCACGACCAGCTGGACCTTGCCTTGGGCGATCAGCTCCACCGCGTCGGACGCCACGCCCTCCTCCCCCACCTTGGCCACCAACGTGTCGACCGTGAGGCCCTGCGCGCGCAGGTAGCCCGCCGTCCCGAGGGTGGCGGCAAGCGAGAAGCCGAGCTCGCTGAACGCACGCGCCACCTCGAGCCCGGCCGGCTTGTCCCGGTCGGCCAGCGAGAGAAAGACCGTGCCGATGTCGGGCAGTCGCGTGCCCGCCGCCATCTGGCTCTTGGCGAACGCGAGCCCGAAGGTGATGTCGACGCCCATGACCTCGCCGGTCGAACGCATCTCGGGACCGAGCAGCGTGTCGACGCCGGGGAAGCGGTCGAACGGGAGCACCGCCTCCTTGACGCTGACGTGGTCGAGGACCCGCACCCGGCCCACCGCGTCCGCTGCCAGCAAGCCCTCTTTCCGCAGATCGGCCAGGGTCTGGCCCACCATCACCCGCGAAGCCACCATGGCCAGGGGCACGCCCGTCGCCTTGGCGACGAACGGCACGGTGCGGCTCGCCCGCGGGTTGGCCTCGAGCACGTAGACCTGCCCCTCCTTCACCGCGAACTGGACGTTCAACAGCCCGCGCACGCCGAGGGCGTCGGCAAGGGAGCGGGTGTGACGCTCGAGCATCTCGATCACGTCCTCGGACAGCGTCTGCGGCGGCAGCGCGCAGGCCGAGTCGCCCGAGTGCACCCCGGCCTCCTCGACGTGCTCCATCACGCCGGCGATGAGGATCTCGCCCTCGCCGTCGCGCACGGCGTCCACGTCAACCTCGATGGCGTCCTCCAAGAAGCGGTCCACCAGCACGGGCCGGTCGGCGGTCACGCCGCCCTCGCGGGCCAGCGCGCCGGTCGTCATCGCCTGCATGACCCGGCGCACCCCGTCGTCGTCGTAGACGATCTCCATGGCCCGGCCGCCCAGCACGTAGCTCGGCCGGAGCAGCACGGGGTAGCCGACGTGGGCCGCCACGGCCAGCGCCTCGGGCGTCGTCGTCGCCGTGCCGCCTGGTGGTTGGGGGATCGACAACTCTGCGCACAGCGCGTTCCAGCGCTCGCGGTCCTCGGCCAGGTCGATCGACGCGGGGCTCGTGCCGAGCACGAGCTCGGGCGGGAGCGCCCCCGCCAGCTTCAGCGGCGTCTGCCCGCCGAGCGACACGATCACGCCCACGACCTCGCCACCCGCCGCCAGCTCGGCGTCGAGCACGTTGGCCACGTCTTCGTCGGTCAGCGGTTCGAAGTACAGCCGGTCGGACGTGTCGTAGTCGGTGGAGACCGTCTCGGGGTTGCAGTTGACCATGACGGTCTCATAGCCCGCGTCGCGCAGCGTCATGGATGCGTGCACGCAGCAGTAGTCGAACTCGATACCCTGGCCGATCCGGTTGGGCCCCGAGCCGAGGATGACGACACGCGCCCGCTCCGAGGGGCGAACCTCGTCCTCTTCCTCGTAGGTGGCGTAGTGGTAAGGCGTGAACGCCTCAAACTCGGCGGCGCAGGTGTCGACGGTCTTGAACGTGGCTCGCACGCCCTGGGCCAGCCGGGTGGCCCGCACGTCGGCCGGTGTCGTGGCGCGCACGTAGGCCAGCTGGGCGTCGGAGAAGCCCAGGCGCTTGGCCCGCCGGAAGTCGGCGGCGTCGAGGTTGGCCGCCTCGGCCAGGCGCAACCGCTCGGCCGAGATCCGCACCAATTGGCGGACGAACCACGGGTCGATTCCCGTGCGCGCCACCACCTCGTCCACCCCGACGCCGCGGCGCAAGGCAGCTTCGAGCTCGAAGACCCGGTCGGGCGTGGCCACGGCGATGCGGTCGAGGAGGTCCGGTGTGGTCACATCGTCGAGCGCAGCCTCGGCCCCGTCCGCGTTGAGGCCTGCCCTGCCTTGCTCGAGCGAGCGCAGGGCCTTCTGCAAGGACTCGCAGAACGTCCGGCCGATGGCCATGACCTCGCCGACCGACTGCATGCGCGTGCCGAGGCGCACCTCGGCGCCGGGGAGCTTCTCGAAGGCCCAGCGCGGCACCTTGGTCACGACGTAGTCGATCGTCGGCTCGAACGAGGCGGGCGTCGCTTGGGTGATGTCGTTCGGGATCTCGTTGAGCAGGTAGCCCACGGCGAGGCGGGCCGCGATCTTGGCGATCGGGAAACCCGTGGCCTTCGACGCCAGGGCGGAACTGCGCGACACCCGCGGGTTCATCTCGATGATGACGCGGCGACCGGTCTCGGGGTCCACCGCGAACTGCACGTTGGACCCGCCCGTCTCGACGCCGACCTTGCGCAGGCAGGCAAAGGCGTCGTCGCGCATCGCCTGGTACTCGACGTCGGTCAGCGTCTGGGCCGGCGCCACCGTGATGGAGTCCCCCGTGTGCACGCCCATCGGGTCGAAGTTCTCGATAGAGCACACGACGACGCAGTTGTCGGCGCCGTCGCGCATCACCTCGAGCTCGAACTCCTTCCACCCCGCGATGGACTGCTCGACCAGGATCTGGCCGACCGGGCTGGCGGCCAGGCCCTCTTGCGCCAGCTGGCCGAAGTGCGCCTGGTCCTCGGCGATGCCCGTGCCCTTGCCGCCGAGGATGAAGCTCGGCCGCACCATGATCGGGTAGCCGATCTGTAGGGCGATCTCCTCGGCCTCCTCGAGCGAGTGCGCGAAGCCCGAGCGCGGCACCTCGAGGCCGATCCCCTCCATCGCCGCCTTGAACTGGTCGCGGTCCTCGGCGGTGGCGATCGCCTCGGGGCGGGCGCCGATGACCTCCACGCCGTAGCGCTCGAGGACGCCGAGCTCGGCCAGCTGCATGGTGAGGTTCAGCGCGGTCTGCCCGCCGAGCGTCGGCAGCAGCGCGTCCGGGCGCTCCTTCTCGATGATCGCGGTGAGCACCTCGGGGTCGAGCGGCTCGACGTACGTGCGGTCGGCCATGCCGGGGTCGGTCATGATCGTCGCCGGGTTGGAGTTGGCCAGGATGACGCGGTAGCCCTCCTCGGCCAGGACACGGCAGGCCTGGGTGCCCGAGTAGTCGAACTCGCAGGCCTGACCGATCACGATGGGGCCCGACCCGATGACCAGGATCGAGTGCAGGTCGTTGCGCCGTGGCACGGTGCTCCTCGTTTCCCGCTCAGCGCGCCCCGGCGCCGGCGCCGCCGGCGGCACGGGTGGGATGGGCCAGCATGAGGTCGCGGAACGCGCCAAAGAGATAGCGCGCGTCGTGGGGTCCGGGCGCGGCCTCGGGGTGGTACTGCACCGAGAAGGCGGGCGCCTTGAGCGAGCGGAACCCCTCGATCACGCCGTCGTTCAGGTTGACGTGCGTCGTCTCGGCGTCGGGGATGGAGCCAGCCGCCACCGCGTAGTTGTGGTTCTGGCTCGTGATCTCGACGACGCCGGTCTCGAGGCGCTCGACTGGGTGGTTGGCGCCGTGATGGCCGAACGGCAGCTTGTAGGTGGTGCCGCCCAGCGCGGTGGCCAAGATCTGGTGGCCAAGGCAGATGCCGAAGACCGGCACGCGCCCGACCAGGTCGGCCACGGCGGCGGTCGGTCCGGGCAGCGCAGCGGGGTCGCCGGGCCCGTTGGAGAGGAACACGCCGTCGGGCTCGAGCGCCAGCACCTCGTCGGCCGTGGTGCCGGCCGGCACGACCGTCACCGTCCCAAGCGTCGTCAGCAGCTGCACCATCGTCGTCTTGACACCGAAGTCAAAGGCCACGACCCGGAGGCCCTCGCCGGCGCCGCTGCCGTTCCCGCTGTAGGCATGCACGCTTGGCTCCGTGGCGGTGACGCCGCTCACCAGGTCCATCCCGTCGGTCCCCGCTGCGGCCGACGCAGCAGCTCGCAGCTCGCGCTCGGGTGCAGTGCCGAACGCGCACGGCACCGCGCCGGCCGATCGCACGTGGCGGGCCAGGCGCCGCGTGTCGACGCCCGTCAAGGCCGGGATGCCGTGGCGGCGCAGGAACGGCTCGAGGCCCTCGGTGGCGCGCCAGTTGGACGGCACGTCGGTCAGGTCACACACGACCACGCCGCGGCACTGCGGCACGGTCGCCTCGTCGTCGGCTGCGTTGGTGCCGTAGTTGCCGATGTGCGTGCTGGTGAACGAGATCACCTGCCCGGCGTACGACGGGTCGGTGATCACCTCTTGATAGCCGCTCATCGCCGTGTTGAACACGAGCTCGCCCGTCGCCACCGAGACCGCTGCGCCTGCCGCCTCGCCAGCGAATACAGTCCCGTCCGCCGTGACCAACAGCGCGGCCTGCCGCTGCCCCGGTTCCATCGGCGGTGGCGTCACCGCTGCGCCACCGCGTCGACCACAACCGCCTCGCCGCGCAGCACGGTGTGCCGCACCGCGCCGCCGAAGGTGCGCCCCGCGTAGGGCGTGTTGCGACTTCGGCTGGCCAGCCGCCCCGGATCAACCACCGTCGTTCCGGCGGGGTCGAACACGCAGAGGTTGGCCGTGGCGCCCACCTCGACCGGGCCGCCGTGCGCGCTCTGCCCCCCGATTCGTGGGTCCGTCACCGTCAAGTGCGCGATGGCGGCCGGCTGCGTGCTCATCAGCGCGAAGACCCGCTCGGGGCCGAGCTGCGGCGACAGCACCTCCCACGCGATCGGGAGCGCTGTCTGGAGCCCGAGCATGCCGGGCGGCGCCTGGTCGAACGTCACGTCCTTGGCTTCCGGAGCGTGTGGCGCGTGATCGGTGGCGACCGCGTCGATCGTCCCGTCGCACAGCCCGACGACCACGGCGGCGACGTCCTCGTCGGTGCGGAGCGGCGGGTTCACCTTGAAGACGGGGTCGTAGCCGGCCACCTCAGCGTGGGTGAGCAGCATGTGGTGCGGCGCCGCTTCGGCCGTCACGGGTAGGCCTTCCAACTTCGCCTGGCGCACCAGGTCCACCGAGCCCGCCGTCGAGAGGTGCAGGAAGTGCAGGCGCGCCCCGGTCAGGCGCACCAGCGCGATGTCGCGGGCCACCATGGCCTCCTCGGCCGCCGCCGGCATGCCCGGGATACCGAGCCGGCTCGACCACGCGCCTTCGTGCATGGCGCCGCCCGCTGCCAGGCAGGAGTCCTCGCAGTGCTGGGCCAGCGTGACCCCGAGCCCCTTGGCGTAGTCGAGCGCGCGGCGCATGAGCGCGCCGTCCTGGACGCCCGCGCCGTCGTCGGTGAAGAGCGTCACTCCCATCGCGGCCAGCTCGCCGAGCGGCGCCAGCGCCGTGCCGGCCCGCCCGAGGGTGATGGCACCCGCGACGGCGACCTCGGCCGCGCCGCCGGCCGCCAGGTCGAGGATCTCGCGCACCACGCCCGCCGAGTCGATGGGCGGCTCCGTGTTGGGCATGGCCACGATCGCCGTGAAGCCGCCGAGCGCCGCCGCCCGCGCCCCGGTCTCGATCGTCTCGGCCTCCTCGCGCCCGGGCTGGCGCAGGTGCGTGTGCAGATCGACCAGACCCGGTCCCACCAGGCAGCCGCCGGCGTCGAGCACGGTGGCGCCCGAGGGCGCGTCGATCGCGTCAGACAGTCCGAGGACGATGCCGTCGCCGACGGCCACGTCGGCGCGGGTCAGGCCCTCGGGACCGACAACGGTCCCGCCGCGTATGACGAGGGTGACCTTCGAGCTAGGCAACGGCGGGCACCTCCAACGCGCCGGGGCGCTCGCCGCCGAGCAACAGGAAAAGAATGGCCATGCGCACGGCGACGCCGTTCGCCACTTGCTGCGTCACCACGGTGCGGGGGAGGTCGGCCACCTCCGACGCGATCTCGACCCCGCGCACCATCGGCCCAGGATGGGTGACGATGGCGTCGTCGCGCAGGCGGGCCACCCGACGCCCCGTCAATCCCCAGCCGGCGGTGTACTCGCGCAGGCTGGGCACGAAGGAGCCGCTGCCCCGCTCGGCTTGGAGACGGAGCAGCGAGACGACGTCCGCGTCGCCCAGCGCCTCGTCGAAGTCCGACGCCACCTCGACCGGCCACCCCTCGAGGGACGGCGGAAGCAGGCTGCCGGGTGCGGCCAGCGTGACGTGGGCTCCGAGCGCGCTGTAGGCGAGCACCTCGGAACGGGCCACCCGGCTGTGACGGATGTCACCGACGATGAGGACGCGCAGACCGTCGAAGCATCCGATACCGAGCTCCTCGGGCGACGCGCCCTTGCGCTCGGCCAGGACCTGGCGCACGGTGAAGCAGTCGAGCAGAGCCTGAGTGGGATGTTCGTGCCAGCCATCCCCTGCGTTCACCACGTGTGCGCGCTCGACCCAACGGGCCACCTGGTGCGGGGCGCCGGCCGAGGAGTGGCGGATGATCACGGCGTCGATGCCCATGGCCTCGACAGTCTCGACGGTGTCGCGCAGGCTCTCGCCCTTCTTGACCGACGAGCTGGCGACGGCGAGCGAGAGCACGTCGGCCGACAACCGCTTGGCCGCCGTCTCGAAGGAGAGGCGGGTACGGGTCGACTCCTCGAAGAAGAGCGTGGCGACCACCTTGCCGCGCAAGGTCGGCACCTTGGGGACCGACCGCCGCTCCACCTCGGCGAAGGCTTCGGCGACGCGCAGCACCTCGGCGATGCCGTCGCGTCCGAGGTCGGCGACCGATAGCAAGTGGGGCCCGTTCACCGGTCCTCCAGCGAGCCGATCCAGACGCCGTCCTCGCCGACGTCGATCATCTCCTCGCGCCGCGTCGGCAGGTTCTTGCCCACGTAGTCCGGCCGGATCGGCAGCTCGCGGTGGCCCCGGTCGACCATGACGGCGAGCTGGACCGAGCGGGCCCGGCCGTAGTCGTTGAGGGCGTTGAGCGCGGCCCGGATGGTGCGCCCGGTAAAGAGCACGTCGTCCACCAACACGACGACCCGTCCGGCCAGGTCAACGGGGATGGCCGTGACCGCCTCGGGCAGCACGGGCCGCAGCCCGATGTCGTCGCGGTAGAACGCCACGTCGAGGGAGCCCACTTCGAGCTCGTCGATGCCCTCGATCTGGCGCAGGTTCTCGGCCATCTTCGTGGCCAGGGGCACGCCCCCGGTCTGGAGCCCGACGAGGACGACGTCGGTAACCCCCCCATTGCGCTCGACGACCTCGTGCGACATCCGCGTCAGGGCGCGCTGGACGTCGGCGGCGGTCAGGACCTGCGAGTGGGCCACGAACACGCCCCCGAGGGGTCGCGTATGACTGCGTTCGCGTTCGGCCACTGCTCCTCCTGCCGTGTGAGCCTCACTGGACTCACTTCACGGTCAGGAGATGACTCTAGCGCGAGCGGAACCTGCTCCGACAGGGGCACGCACCCCGTAGGCCTGAACCGCACCGGTCAACGGCCCGAGCGGCTCACCGCTCAGCAGCAGTGTCCCTGCTGTTGCGGTGACATGGGGATCTGCCCGGCGACCGTTGAAATCACGCCGGTGCGCCGGTCGATCATCCGGATGGCGTCGTTGAAATAGTCGGCCACGTACACGTTGCCCTGCCTGTCAACGGCGGCGCCAAGCGCCAGTCCAAAGCTCGCCTGGGAAGCCGGTCCTCCGTCACCCGCGGTCTGACCCGCTTGGGGGAACGTCTCGACGCCCGTCCCGGCCACCAAGGCGACCCGCCCGTTCGCAAGGTTGAGCTCGAGCAACCGCCGGCCATACGCCTCCGTGACGAAGAGCGTCTTGTCGTTGCCGACCGCCAATCCTGTTGGATCGTGATCACCCCCCGTCCCTGCCAGGGCGGGATCCAGTTTCGTGGAGAAGATCGTCGACGTCACGCCGGTGGCAGCGACTTTCTCGCGGATCGAGCCACACGCGGTCGCGACGAAGATGTTCGAGGCGCTGTCCACGGCAACACCCACCGGTGCGCACGGGTGGGTGGCCGCCTGGCAGATCCCATCCAATGGGCGACAGTGGATCCCCGCACCGGCGGCTGTGGTGATGATTCCGGTGGCCAGCGATACCTTCTGGACCTCATTGTTACCCGTCTCGGCGATGTAAAGGTCACCGTCGGGACCGAAGGCGATGCTGTCACTGAGGCCACCCGTGCCCCTTCCGGGGCTCCCGAAGTCCAGCGACGCCCTGACCGCTGGGCCTCCATTTCCGCTGGAGCCGGTACGGCCGTCTCCGGCCACGGTCGAGATGACCCCGTGGGCCGCGGAGACCTTGCGGATGCGATTGCCGTCTTCGAAGTAGACGTCGCCGTTCGGTGCGACAGCGACGCCGCTCGGGCCCGACAGTGTGGCCTGCTGACCCGGGCCACCGTCTCCGGAGAAACCTGCTGCCCCCGTTCCGGCCACGACCAGGAGTTGCTGCGTGGCCCGGTCAACTTCGAGCACCCGGCTCCCATCGCTGAAGTAGATGTCTCCAGCCCGGTCGACCGCGACGCCGATCGGGCCGGTCAACTGGTACGAAGTGGCAAGGCCAAGCGAGGGCCCGTTCACCCTTCGTTGTACGGGCGTAGCGGGGAGATGACCACCGGGTGGACGCGGCCGGGCTGGACCGCCTCCCTGGAGCGACGTCACGATCACGGCGGAGACGACCACAGCCAGTGTGACCAACAACGCCCCTCGCCTCCGTCGGCGTCGCTGGAGGCGCCGCGCTTCGCGGATGAGGGCTTCCGTCCTCTCCCTCTCCGGCTCGGTGAGCTGGTGTGGCCGAACGGTGAGGGTCACCGCAGACCTTCAATGATCTGAACCAATTCGTCGGGCTGATAGCCCTGAACCCGGGCGTACTGCACCAGGTCACGCACCCGCGCGATGAGAGCGCTGCGCGCCGGGGCTTGGCCGCTCACCGTGATCCCATGCCCCCGCCGAAACTCGACGAGCCCTTCGTCTCGTAGCTGTCGCATCGAACGAAGAACTGTGTTGGCGTTCACTCCGAGAACCTTGGCCAGGTCCCGAACAGGAGGTAGCCGCTCACCCGGGACGGCTTCGCCATCCGCTATGGCTCGGCGGATTTCAGCGGCAACCTGTTCGTGGAGGAAGGTCGGGTCGCTGGAGTCAACTTGGAAGCTCGGCATGGTGCTAATGAGATTAGCACCACCGGCGTAGTCCGTTCAACGGCTGGGGAACCGAGGGTCAGCCCGGCTTCACCTCGGCGGCGATGGTGGACAGGATCCCGTTGACGAAGCGGCCCGAGTCATCCGTCGAATAGGTCTTGGCCAGCTCGACCGCCTCGTCGATGACGACGGCCGGCGGCGGGCCCGCCGGATCGAGGAGCTCGGCCACGGCGAGGCGCAGCACGAGGCGGTCGATCACGGCCATCCGGTCCAGGGGCCACCCCACCGACGCGGCGGCGATGCGCCGCTCGGCCTCGTCCTTGGTCGACGTGGCGTGCGCCAGCAGGGTGCGGACGTAGGGGTCGGGCGGCACGGCCAGGGCCTCGCCCACCACCACCGGGTTCTCGCCCTTCAGCTCCGCCTCGTAGAGCAGCGTGAGTGCGCGCTCGCGCTGTTGGCGGCGCGGCGCGGCACCGTCGTCCTCGTTGGGCGGTGGCGGCACGGCGGAGCGCTCGGGCGAAGGGTCTGGTGGAGCAGCGAGGTGGGCGGGTCGTCAGGCCCGGGTCAGGTACTCGCCTGAGCGCGTGTCGACCTTGAGCACGTCGCCGATGTTCACAAAGAGCGGCACCTGCACGGTGAGGCCCGTCTGCAGCGTGGCCGGCTTGCGGGCCCCCGAGACGCGATCGCCCTGCATGCCGGGCTCGGTCTCGGTCACCGTGAGCTCGACGGCGGCCGGCAGGTCGACTCCGACGATCTCGCCGTTGTACATCTGCAGGATCGCCTCGTCACCCTCCTTCAGGTAACTCGGTGCGTCGCCGAGCAAGTCGGGCGCGGCGTTCATCTGCTCGTAGGTCGTCGTGTCCATGAAGACGAAGTCGGCGCCGTCGCGGTAGAGGAACTGCATGTCGCGCTTGTCGATGATCGCCTGCTCGAGCTTCTCGTCGGCCCGGTAGGTGCGCTCGATCACGGCGCCGCTGCGGACGTTCTTCAGCTTCGTGCGCACGAAGGCACCACCCTTGCCCGGCTTGACGTGCTGGAACTCGACGACGCTGAACAGGCCCTCGGGGAGGTCCAGGCTCATGCCGTTCTTCAGGTCATTGGTCGAGACTGCCATGGATATCCTTCGTAAATCGGGTGAGTGCGCGGGCGCCATCCTCGGTGACAACCAGGGTGTCCTCGACGCGGACGCCGCCGTGCCCGGGAACATAGACACCCGGCTCGACGGTGACGACGAATCCGGCGGCGAGGATAGCAGTGCCCAACTGCGACACCGTCGGCGCCTCGTGGATGTCGAGACCGACGCCATGGCCCGTGCCGTGCTCGAAGCGGTCGGCCCACCCGGCGTCGGCGATGATCTGCCGGCAGACGTCGTCGATCTCCTTGACGCTGACGCCCGGCCGCACGGCTTGCGCGCCGGCCGCCTGCGACGTCTGCACGACCTCGAAGATCCGGGCCAGCTCGCCCGCGGGATCCTCGTTCACGCAGAACGTGCGCGTCATGTCGGAGCGGTAGCCCTCGAAGGTGGCGCCGAAGTCGACGACGACGGGGTCGCCGTGGCCGATGGCGCGACCGCCCGGGTGATGGTGCGGCTTGGCCGAGTTCTCGCCGGCGGCGACGATCGTCTCGAAGGCGGTGCTCTCCGCGCCGTGGCGGCGCATGGCGGTATCGAGCTCGAGGGCGAAGTGCTCCTCCGTCACGCCCTGCCCCATGAGCGGGAGCACCTCGAAAAGCGCCGCGTCGGCGATGGCCGCCGCGCGCTCCATGCGTGCGATCTCCGCGGCGTCCTTGACCTCGCGCTGGGCCTCGACCGCATTCGACGTCGCGACGAGCCGGTCCGCGCCGAGGAGGTCGGCCCAGGTGCGCTGCGCGGTCCACGAGACGTGATCGGCCTCGAGCCCGATGCGGGCGGGCGCGCCGGTGGCGGCGCCCAGCAGCGCCTGGGCCGCCCTGCGCTGCTCGGCCACTGGGCCGATGACGATCTCGACTTGGGCCGCCGCGCCCGCCTTCTCGACCTGCTCGGCCGACTGGGTGCGGTACCGGCCGTCGGTCGTGAGCAACGCGGCGTCGCGCGTCACGGTGAGGACACCGGCCGACCCGGCGAAGCCGGTCAGGTAGCGGACGTTGGCCAGCGTCGTGACGACGAGGGCGTCGACCTCGTGCCCGTCGAAGGCGGCGCGCAGGCGATCGAGCCGGCCGGTCACGGTCAGCGGCGGGAGCGGCGTCGTTGCGGGCACGTACGGATTGACCCGGATGGTCGTGGTCATGACGATGCTCCCTTCAACAGTGCAGCGACGGCGTCCACAGCGAGCTCGTAGCCCAGCCCGCCGAACCCGGCGATCACCCCGTTGGCCACGGGTGCGAGCACCGAGGTGTGGCGGAACGGATCGCGGGCGGCCGGGTTCGAGATGTGCAGCTCCACCACGGGGCCGGCGAAGGCGGCGACAGCGTCGTGGAGCGACCACGACGTGTGGCTGAGCGCGCCGGCGTTGATGATCAGCGCGTCGGCCTTGCCCCGCGCGGCGTGCACGGCATCGATCAGGTGGCCCTCGTGGTTCGACTGGACGTGCTCGAGCTCGAGCCCGTGGTGGCCGGCGGCGGCCTCGGCCCGCTTGACGTGGTCGTCGAGGGTGTCGGTCCCGTAGACGTCAGGCTCGCGCTCACCCAGCAGGTTCAGGTTGGGGCCGGAAAGCAACAGCACGAGGCTCATCGACGGATCACCGGCTCGCACCCATGTCCGCCAGGGTAGTGACCACGTCGGACACGGCCACGCCGCGCACGAGCTCCACCCCGTCCGGGCCGTCGAGCACGAAGGCGAGATCGTGCTGTGCCTTCTTGTCGCGACCCATGAACGACACCAGCTCTTCGGCTTCGGCGTCGCGCGGCAGGTCGCTCGGCAGGTCGAAGCTCGCGAGGACCCGGCGGTGCTCCGCCACCCGGTCCTCGTCGATGCGCCCGAGCCGGCGCGCCAATAGGGCGGCGAAGAGCAGGCCGACGGCCACCGCCTCACCGTGGCGCAGGTCCCACTCGTGATGGTCGGCCAAGGCGGCGCCCTCGAGGGCGTGCCCCAGCGTGTGGCCGTAGTTCAAGAGCATCCGACGGCCCCCCTCGCGCTCGTCGTCGGTCACCATCGCCGCTTTGATGGCGACGCAGCGGGCCACCTGTTCCTCCACCGGCTGGTCCGCCGTGGGGGCGTCGCCGAGGAAGGCGTACTTGGCGAGCTCGCCCCGGCCGGAGGCCCATTCCCGGGGCGGCAATGTGGCCAGCGTCTCGGTGTCGCAGAGCACGGCGTTGGGTTGCCAGAAGGCGCCGAGGAGGTTCTTGCCCTCGGTCAGGTTGACCCCGGTCTTCCCGCCGATCGCCGCGTCGACCTGTGCGAGCAGCGTCGTGGCCACATTCACGTACGCGGTGCCCCGGTGGTACGAGGCGGCGGCGAAGCCGGCGACGTCGGTCACGATGCCGCCGCCGACGGCGATGACGACGTCGGCGCGGGAGAGGCCGGCGCGGGCGAAGTGGCGGGCGAGGGTCTCGACGGTGCCCAGCGTCTTGGCATCCTCGCCGTCGGGGATCACGAAGGTCTCGGTGGGCACGCCCGGGCGCAGCCCGTCGACCCACCCGGCGTCCTTGATCGCCTCCTGGGTCACGATCACGGCCGACTGGGCTCCGGGCGGGAGAAAGCGCCCCACCTCGTGACGCGCGCCGGGGCCCACGAGGACGGGGTACGACCGTTCGGCGAGGTCGACGGAGAGGGCGTGCAAGGGCATGGCCGCGCTCAGGTGGACGGCGCCGGCGACGCCTGGCCCACCTGCGCGGCGGCGAGGACGCGGTCGGCAACCTCGTTGGGCGACAGCTCGTCCACGTCGATCACCGCGTCCGCCACCTCGGCGTAGTACGGGTTGCGTTCCTCGGAGAGGCGGACCAGGGCCGCACCCGGGTCGTCACCGAGCAACGGCCGTCCGGCCCCGTCGCCGACGCGCTCGGCGAGTTTCTTTGGCTGCGCCCGTAGCCACACGACGGTGCCGCAGTCCTGTATGAGCCGGCGGTTGGCCGCGCTCAGCACCGCGCCCCCGGCGACAGAGATGACACATGGCTTCTCCTCCGCACACGAATTCGCCAGAGCCTGCGCCTCCGCCTGGCGGAAAGCGGCCTCGCCGTCGCGGGCAAAGAGCTCGGGCACCGTGAGCCCGGTCGTGGCTTCCACGTCGGCGTCGGAGTCGCGGTAGTCCCACCCCAGGCGCTGCGCCACGAGCTGCCCGGTCGTGGTCTTGCCGGCGCCCATCATCCCGACGAGCAGGATGCGGGGAGTCGTCATCCCGTGGCGCTGCCCGGGCCCGAACGCGGTCGTCCCGCCGCCGCCGACGGCGTCGACCCCAGTGCGCCGAGGTAGCCGTCGCGGTTGCGCACGATCTCGGCGAGGGAGTCGCCGCCGAACTTGCGGAGCGCCTCGTTCGCGAGGACGAGCGCCATCATCGACTCGGCCACGACACCCATCGCTGGCACGGCCGTCACGTCTGTGCGTTCCTTGAAGCTGACCGTCGACTCCTTGGTCACGACGTCCACGGTCTGGAGGACCGGGCGGTTCAAGGTGGCCAGCGGCTTCATGGCGACGCGGGCGACGATGAGCGAGCCGTTGGACATGCCCCCCTCGATGCCGCCGGCCCGATCGGTCGGGCGCACGTAGCCCTCGGATTCGTCGTACAGGATCGCGTCGTGCGCTTCGGAGCCCCGGCGCGACGCGTTGTCCCACCCCTCGCCGATCTCGACGGCCTTGACGGCCTGGATCGACATGAGCGCCTGCGCCAGGTTCGCATCGAGCTTGCGGTCCCAGTGCACGTGGCTCCCGAGGCCCACCGGGACGCCGTAGGCCAGCACCTCGGCCACACCGCCCAGCGAGTCGCCAACCTTGGCCGCGGCCTTCACCTCGGCGATCATCGCCTCTTCGGCCGCGGGGTCGAAGCAGCGCACCGCGCTCTCGTCGACCTTCTGCAGGTCGCTCGGTCCGGGGCGGGGGCTGTCGGGGGTGGTGGCGGCGTCGCCCAGGACGACGACGTGGCTGAGCACGGACGTCCCGAGGTGCAGCAGCAACAACTTGGCCAGGGTGCCGGCGGCCACGCGGGCGGCCGTCTCCCGGGCCGAGGCGCGCTCGAGCACGTCGCGGGCGTCGTCGAAGCCGTACTTGAGCATCCCCGGCAGGTCGGCGTGGCCGGGGCGCGGTTGCGTGAGGACCTTGCTGGGCCCACCGGGCTCGGGCGCCATCTCCTCGGTCCACTTCGGCCATTCGGTGTTGGCGATCTCGATGGCGACGGGCGAGCCGAGCGTGCGGCCGTGGCGGATGCCGCCCACCAGCGTGATCTCGTCGGCCTCGAAGCGCATGCGCGGGCCGCGCCCGTAACCGAGCCGGCGGCGGGCCAGCTCGTCAGCGACGTCGGATGTTTCGACGGGCAAACCGGCCGGCAGGCCCTCGACGATGACGACGAGCGCACGGCCGTGCGACTCGCCGGCGGTCAGGTAGCGCAGCACGACGCCACGCTACCGGACGTTCGAACGACTTCCGGTGCCCGAGATCAGGTCGGTGACCAGGCGAATCGGGTCGGTCAGCTGTAGAAGGGGTTGTCGCCGCCACCGTGGTCGGTAACGTCGTGGATCTTCGTCAACTCGGGCACCTCTTCGAGCAGCGTCGTCTCGATCCCCTGACGCAGCGTCATCTGCGACATGGCGCAACCCTGACATCCACCCGACAGCCGTAGATAGGCGGTGCCGTCGCTCTCGTCCAGTGCGACGAGGTCGGCTCGCCCACCGTGGCTGGCGATGGCGGGATTCACCGACTGCTCGAGGACGGCGACGACTCGGAGCGCGAGTGGGCTGGTAATCCCCTGGGCCAGGATCTCGGTCGGCACGTTCGGCGCCACCTCTTCGGGGGCGGGCGTGTTCGGGTTGACCAAGACGAGGCCGCCCCCGTTGTCCTCGGACCACTCGAGTCGGGCGCCCCGCAGACGGTCGACGCTGGCGGCGGGGATGACGATCTCGAGCTGCTCTTGGACGAGCCGGACGTCGCCCTCGTCGGCGTCGGACGTGGCCTGGAAATAGAGGTCGTAGACGAACGAGCCCGCCTGCACACCTCGGACCTCGAGCCACAGGGCGAGCGACGCCGGCTCGGGCTCCTGCCCGATCGCCTCGGTCACCACCTTGTGCGCCTCGGGTGTGAGGGTCACGACGGGACTGGTCGGCGTCGCGGCCTGAAGGTCTTCTGCGGTCGTTGCCATGCAGCCGAGTCTACGGGCTGGTGGCACGAGCTTCGCACTCGGCTCCGGCTGATCCCGGGCCGGGATCGATCCACGCCGCCATTCGAGGCAGAGCTGCAGCAACCCAGACTTGGGCGCCCAACGCTTGGGGTCACGGCGGACCCGGCCCGGCCTCTGGAGAGACGTCCCGTCTCGGCCGGCGAGGGGCCGTCACACGAAGCACCAGACTTTCCGAGCGAGAACCGCCGTTCCGCACTACGGTCGGCCACCAGACAACAGTGGTTCACGGACGGAGGGACGGGGACGGTGCTCAGGGTCTTAGGAAAGTTTGCCGGCGGGATCGCGATCGTGGCAGCAACGGTCGGAACGGGAGCGGGTTTGGCACTGCT
>DASZLL010000103.1:0-1917 GCA_035552395.1 Acidimicrobiales bacterium | reverse complement strand
CCGCAACATGGTCGAGCCAGGGGCCCCCTTCGGGGCGGAGTTGCCGCCGCCTCCCGGCGCCGACGACTGGGAGCGACTCGCCGCCTTCATGGGACGCGACCCCCGAGCATCGCTCAGCCGGTAAGGGTTGCAGAGGTAGATGGGTGCACCAGAGCGAGCTCCGTCACAAGCGCGCCAGCGCCACGCCGACTAGTTCCTCGACTCGGCCGGTCATTCCGTGAACGTCGACTGGGGCACGGCCAGCAACCTGAACAGGGATGAACGTCGGCCAGCTCTCGCTGTAGGCGAGCAGCTGATGGACGTCCCACCACGGTTCGCCATACCGGCCGGCCTCGGACTCATAGGCTCGCCGGAAGTCCTCCGCAAACTTCCGGGGAGAACAGGACAGCGAGGTTCAACCGGCAGTGGCCGACGTCCAGATCTGCGGGCGCGACGCGCGATGAGCTCCAATCGATGAGTGCGCTGAAGGGGCCACGCGACCAGAGGACGTTGAAGTGCTGGTAGTCGCCGTGGGTGAGCACCAGCTCGCTCTCGGGCGGCTCGGCGGCGATGAGGTTCCTGGCAGCGGCCCACACGTCTGGTCGCAGTGCCAATCCGGGCACAACCAGTGCATCCGGGTCTCGACGCTGGTGGTTCCGGACGTCTGCGGATCCGGCATGGAGCATTGGCAGCAAGGTCGCCAGCTGGCGGATCCACGGCTCGAGGTCGTGAGGTGTCAGCCAGACGCGCCCTGCAGCGCGCGTCATCAACAGCGACGGTGCGCCGTCGGTGTCGGCGCCGTCGGGTGAAACACCGAGGACACGTGGCGCCGGGACTGCCGTCGCCTCGACGGCGGCGATCGCCGTCGCTTCGTTGATGACGGTCGCCTCTGCATCAGCCCAGACCTCAGCCAACCTCGTGCTCACCCGGTCAGGTTCGGTACTGGTCCGGTCGGGCGAGGAGACGTGTCGATTGGAGTATCGCTTCAGGACGACCTGCGTGGTACCACGCACTGTGCGGACAGACATGCGGTGCACCGACGACGTGATGCCGCCAACCATTCGCCGACCGCCGGTCACCATCGCGCCAGCTCCTACGGTGCGCTCGACCCAATCCAGCTGCGCCCGTGTCGGGAACCGACGGATCGAGTCCACGTCAGCCGTCACGCCGCAGCGAACGTCGGCAGGCGCGACTCAAACACGGGCGCCATCATCGCGGACGGGTGACATGGCTCGCAGACACATCCCGAACGCCCGCTCGATTTCGCGACGCGCTGGCCCGGACGCGCGTCGCCGGAACGCGCAGAGTCGAGCGGAGCCCGCCCCATAACGCGCGCCGCGAAAGCCCCTACGCGGCGTCACCAAATGCCGGATCCGATCAGAGGACTCGGAGGCGGTGGGCTTCCTGGCCCTTGCGGCCGGCCTCGATGTCGAAGGCGACCTTCTGGCCGGTCGCGAGCACCCGCAGACCCGAGGCTTGGACGGCCGAGGAGTGGACGAAGACGTCCCGACCCCGGGCGTCGACAATGAACCCGTAGCCCTTCCTCCGGTCGAAGAACTTCACGGTTCCCGTCGGACGGGTCGACCCGCGGCCGCCCTTCGGGTGGCGTCCGTCGCGGCCGGGCTTCCCCGCGGGCTTCGCACCCAAGTTTCGGGCCGCCGCCACGGCCGGCTTTGGCGCTTCCGTAGCTAGCGGTACGTCGGCATCGTCGAAGTCGATGGCCAGCTTCAGGGAGCGGGCCAGGGCGGCCGCGTCCTTGCGCTTCTCGGGGATCGTCAGCGTGACAACGAAACCGCCGGCCCCGGCCCGGCCGGTCCGACCCGAACGGTGGATGTAGTCCTTGTGGTCGGCCGGGGGATCGAAGTGCACGACGCAGGCGACCTCGGGGACGTGGATGCCTCGAGCAGCGACGTCGGTGGCGACCAACGCCGTGGCCCG
>DASZLL010000102.1:0-1896 GCA_035552395.1 Acidimicrobiales bacterium | reverse complement strand
CACAGCTCGATCGAGCAGGGCCGACTCGTCGGCGCCGATCCGGTGGGCGTAGCGGCGGCGGAACGCGTCGTCGGCCAGCGCGGCGGTTCCGCATTGGGTGTGGTGGATCACGGCGACCTCGAACAGCGGGCCGTCTGGTAGGACGCTCTCGGTGAGCTGGGAGATGAAGCCGACGTCGTTGACCACCTCGGAGGTGACCCGGCCGCCGACGTTGCGCACGACGATCGCGTCGCTGAGTTCGAGGCCGAGAAACTGGGCGGGGTCGACGCGGGGGTCGAGGCACGTGATCACGAACAGCCGCAGGTTCGGGAACACGACCGCGCCCTTGTGGCCGCCGGCAGCCGCGAACGCGCGGTTGCGCGCGAGCGCAACCTTGATGTTGCGAACTTGCGTCATGCAAGGCAACCTACGTGGGAGGCTGACTTTTGTCAAGCAAGTCAGCTACGATTAGAGCGTGCTTCAACGCGACTATCCAGACCAGGTCTGCTCGATCGCCCGGGCACTAGAGGTCATCGGGGAGCGCTGGACGCTGCTGATCCTCCGCGACGCCGTCGTCGGGTTGACGCGGTTCGAGGAGTTCCAGGCGAAGCTCGGGATTGCCTCCAACGTCCTCACCAACCGGCTCAAGCGGCTGTGCGACGAGCAGCTGCTCGAACGCGTTCGGGACCCGGACCGACCCGGCCGGCCGAAGTACGTCCTCACCGACAAGGGACGCGAGCTCGGACCCGTCCTGATCGTGCTCATGAAATGGGGCGACCGCCACTACCCGACCCCGGGCGGCCCACCCCGACTCACCCTCCACAGCGGCTGCGGAGGCAACATCGGCCCAGACTTGCGCTGCGACCGGTGCGGCAAACACGCCACGCGCGGGGAGATCGAGCTTCCGCCCGGCCCCGGCGCGCCACACGGGGAGCACGCCCGATGGTGAGCATCGGCGGTGGGCCGGTGGAGCGACGCTCTGCGCCACGCCAACCGAGGTAGCCTGCGGCCGGACATCGCTTGGCTGGTTCGGGAGTGCGTCGTGCCCTACGCAGTGGATTTCGACACCGTTTCGACGGTCGGCCTGGAGTCGTCGCCGGTCGCGGCAGCACTCGCTGGTCTGCGGGCGAACGAGGCCCGCTATTTCAAGAACAAGTACGACCACGTTTTCACGCTCGAGCCTGCGAGCGCCGCCAAGGCGACGATCGACTGGGTGCACCGGATCCTCACGGAAGAACGCGACATCGTCATCGCGGCTCGCCCACTCAAGGCTACGGCCCTCCAAGTCGAGAACATCCGAATGGCCTACGCGTTCTCCCGTTTCAAGTTCGCGAGGCAGAAGTCCAAGCTGGCCGGAACCATTCGCGGTTCCTACTTCAACGTCCAGAACGAGTACTGATACAGGACCGCCGCTTCACTAATGGCTGGACACGCCGACGTTCGCCGCGTAGATCTCGGACTGCGTCCCGCTCGTCGGCGTAGCGCTGCCCCAGCTGAGAGCAACCTCGTTCGGAGAAAGTGTCGAGATGCCGAAGGTGTCGCCAGGCCAGACCGACGGGTCGCCGAACTGGCTGGATACCTGAGCCGGCGACGAGAGCCACCCGTGGGTCACGGAGAACGCTCGGAGATACTCTGCATAACCTCGCGGGTCGCTGTCGGACAGCCATCCGACATATGCGATACCCGGCGCGCCGCCGGTGATCTCCATAATGTGCGGCGCGTTTATCGTGTCGGACGGTCCCTGGATCGGCTCTGACCAGTCACGACCGTGATCGGTCGAGTACGCGATCCAGCCGATGTCGTTCGGGGAGCCATCAGCGTTCGTGCCCTGCGTGTCCCAGCTGGCGTAGAGGTTGCCGCCGGCGTCTACACCGATGTCGCCATCGATCCACCACTCCGATAGCGACATCGTTCCCG
>DASZLL010000101.1:0-5179 GCA_035552395.1 Acidimicrobiales bacterium | reverse complement strand
TCGTGGTTGCCGGGGGGGAAGGCCCGATGTTCACGATGGAGAAGGCGACGAATCTGCACGCCAAGTTCGCGGAGTTCTTCGAGGCGGGCAAGATCGCCGCCGCGCTGTGCCACGGCGTCGCCGTACTTCGCTACGCCACTTCGTCCAACGGCGACCCGCTGGTGAAGGATCGCACCGTCACCGGCTTCACCAACATCGAGGAGGACTTCGTCGATGAGGCGGTCTGGTCGGCCGGCGCGCTGCCGAGGGGCACCCATGTCATGCCGTGGCGCATCGAGGACGAAATGAAAAAGCTCGGGGCCAACTACATCCAAGCTGGTCTGTGGAGGGGCTTCGCAATCCGTGACGGCAACCTCATCACCGGGCAGCAGAATTACAGCGGCGCCGAAACTGCGGATGTCATCGTCCGAGCGCTTGGCGAGTAGCCCATTCCGACAGCCTGCTACGGTACGGTCCTAGCGGCGCGAAACTCCCGCCAACGGCCGGCTCCACGGACTCGGTCCCAAGTCCGATCGTGGCCGCAACGTGGTACATGGCTTAGCCTCAACGCATGCAGCTCTCCGGCCCGCAGCCCCTGCCTTGGCGCGGCGCCTAGGACCTTTCGGGCTTGGACGTCCGTCCAGACACTGCACATCCCGGACGGCCCACTCGTCGAGGAGGTGCTCGGTGGCCCAGGCGGCCTCGGACTCGGCAGACTACCCGTGATGATCGAGGGGATATGGAGCACGGGGCTCCGGTACGGGGGATCCGGCTGCGGCAGCCGAGGCCGCGGGCGAGCTCGAGGAGCTCGGGTACACAGCCTTGTGGGTCGCGGCACCGAATTCCCGTGTCGCGGTCAGGGAGTACGGCCGGGTGGTTGGGCTGGTCCTGACGAGGTGGGCACCGCCGTGCTCCCACCGATCAGCCACGGGGGCGCCAAGCACGGCGTGGCGTGGCGTGGGGAGGCTCGCCGAGCATTGAACGCCTATGCCGTCACTGCTCGCACCAGCCCCTCGCGGTCGGTCACCGTGACGGTCAGTGCGGAGTGGTCCCGGAATCCGATGACCCCACGGACCGGCTCCCGGAAGTGCACGCACACGCCACCGTGGTTGGTCGTGCCGAAGGTGAGACCGGCGTCGGCGAACGACAGGCGGGGTCCGACCGCCCTCCACCACCGGTAGGGGCCGGTGATGTGCGCGTCAGAAATGTTGGTAAGTGGCGTGTCGAGGACCAGGAACCCGTATCGGGCGACCATACGGCCCTGGTCGGTGAGCATGACGCCTTGGAGCCCTGGCGCGAGCAGCAACGGTGCCCACACCGGCGCGAAGCGGACGTCAAGCTCGTAGGGAAATGCTCGGCTCATCGTTAACTGTGCGGACGAGGTCGAGGAGCCTGCCGAGGTTATCGAGCAGGCGGTCGAGGTCGTCGCGAGCGGGGTCGATGTGGACGTTGGCGCGCAGGGTGGAAATGCCGGCGTCTCGGTAACGCCGGAGCCGGTCGCGGACGAGGTCGTCGGTGCCGATGAGGTTGGTGCCGAGCCCGATCGTCGTGGGGACGCGCTGGCGGGCGGCGTCTTTGTCGCCGGCGAGCCACAGGCGCTGGACGGCGCGGACGTCGTCGCCGTAGCCCTGGCGTTCGAAGGCGTTGTTGTAGAAGTTCGTGGCCGCTGATCCCATGGCGCCGAACGTGAACGCGTAGCCTTCGGCGTGGCGGCGGCCGGCTGCTTCGACGTCATCGGTGAACTCGACGCCGACGGAGACGGTGAGGTCGATGTCGGCGAGCGTGCGGCCGGCCGCTTCGGCGCCGTCCCGGATGAGGTCGAGGAACACATCGGCGCTCTCGGGGAAGAACGAGTTGCCAATCCATCCGTCGGCGAGCTCGCCGGTGAGCCGCAGGTTCGTCGGGCCGAGGGAGGCCACGTAGATCGGGATGTGCGCCGGAGACATGAGGGAGCGGATGGCGCGTCCTTCTCCGTCGGGCAAAGGGAGCTGGTAGATCTGGCCGTGGTATTCGAGGCGTTGGCCTGCGGTGATGGCCCGGATGATCTCGATCGTCTCGCGGGTGCGCCGAACGGGCCTGTCGAAGCGGACGCCGTGCCAGCCCTCCATCACCTGGGGGCCGCTGGTGCCGATGCCAAGCACGAACCGGCCCTCGGACAGGGCCTGCATCGAGAGGGCGGACATGGCGAGGATCGCGGGGGTGCGGGCGCCGAGCTGCACGATGCCCGTGGCGAGCCGGATGCGTGTGGTGCACGAGGCGAGGTAGGCGAGCGGGGTGAGGGCGTCGCCCGCCCAGAACTCCGGCACCCACACGGAGTCGACGCCGAGCTGTTCGGCTTGACGGACGAACTCGACGCCATCAGGCGTGAACGGCATGGCGCTGACGCCGACCCGGAGGGTCACCGATCCGCCTCAGCGAGCTGTTTGATGCCTTGGACGGTGGCGCGCATGTTGGTGTCGTACTCTTGGAGGCGGCGGGCGATGATCCGTTCCTCCTTGTCGGGCATGGCGGTGATAGCGATCGTGAGTCCTGACGGTGCGGGGCCCATCCGCGTGCCTTGCCGGAGTCGGACCCCCCTCGGTTCCTGCTCGAGTTCGAACCACCAGCTGGCGGACGGGTTGTCGGGGTCGGTGACCGCCCAGCCGAACACCTGCAGTGGCTCGTAGCGGGTCACGAACGAGGTGGTCTCCCACTCTCCCATCGCCGTGTGGTGGTTGCGGCCCCGGAAGCGGGCGCCGGCGGACGGCACGTCATCGAGCCAGTCGGCGCCGAGGAACTCGGTGGAGAACCGGGCGGGCAGATTGATATCGGTCACCAGCCCCCAGACCCGATCAAGCGCGGCGTCGATCAGGACGTCAACCTCGATCGACGGGCCATCCTCGTACCTCACACGCCAACGCTCAGCGAGTAGGCAGGGTTGCGGGCGGCGGCGGGGGAGAGCTGGGTGATGGCGGCGACCCACTCGTCTCGTGTCACACTCGCCCGCTCTGCACGCTGTCTTCGGGGTACCCGGGACCGGGCCTGGCCCGCACGCTACGGATGTCGAGCGGCTGGGCGCACTCGGAGCAGGTGACGACGGCGTGCATGTCGTGATCGCAGGTGGTGTGGTGGAGGACGACGGGGCGGTCGTCGTCGAGGAGCCATTTGTCTCCGAACGCGGCCATCGCGGCGAGGACCGGGTACACGTCGCGGCCTTTGTCGGTGAGCCGGTACTCGTTGCGCACTGGCCGCTCCTGGTAGGGGACCCTTCGCAGGAGGCCCTCGTCGACGAGCGTGTTGAGCCGTTGGGTGAGGATGTTGCGGCCGGTGCCCAGGCTGTGTTGGAACTCCTCGAACCGCCGGGTGCCGAGGCACGCTTCGCGCATGATAAGCAGCGTCCAGCCGTCGCCGATCAGGTCGGCGGTGCGGGCCATCGGGCAGGGCCACGCCGAGGTGTCTGTCCTCGTCATGACGTCAGCTTAGGGTCACATAGTTGCGTAACGCAACGGGGTGACCTAGGGTCAGTAATGTGACGCGACTGGCCAAGTGGTCGCCGGCGTCGGGTCGGCGGCCGACGGCCTGCATGCTGTGCGAGTGCAACAACCTGGCCGGTCTCTGCCCCAGCCTGCTGGCGTCATGAGCGTCGAGCCGATAGCCCTCGCGAGCGCTCCGGTCACGGTGGTCACCGGGGCCAACAGCGGGATCGGCCGGGCTGTCGCCATCCATCTCGCCGGCCAGGGCCACAGCGTCTACGGCACCGTTCGTTCCTTTGATAAGGCCGCCAAGCTCAACGCCATGGCCGGCGAAGCGGACGTCGAGGTGAAGCTGGTCGAGCTCGACGTGGCCGACGATGACTCCGTCCGGGCTGGCTTCGCCCGGGTCTACGACCAGGCTGGCCGGGTCGACGTGCTGGTTAACAACGCCGGCGTCGGCGGTAACGGCACCGTGGAAGAGACGCCGATCGACACCTACGCAGAGGTCATGAACGTCGACCTGTACGGCCAGCTGCGCTGCCTCAAAGCCGTTCTTCCTTCCATGCGGCAGCGTCGCAGCGGGGCCGTCGTCAACATCACCTCAGTCGCGGGACGGATCGCGGCGCTGGCCCAGGCGCCCTACGTAGCGTCGAAGTGGGCACTCGAAGGGGTGAGCGAGCAGGTCGCCCACGAAGTGGCCCGGTTCGGGATCCGCGTGGCCATCATCTAGCCCGGTCTCACCAAGAGCGCCATCCTCGCGAAGAACACCGACTCCACCGAAGCCGGCAGCGTCTACGAACCGCATTTGAGGCGCATGTTCCAGTTCTACGCGGCCGGCTACGCCCACGCCACCGACCCGTTCGAGGTGGCCAAGGTCGTGCACCACGCCATACATACAGACACACCGACTCTGCGCTACGCCGTGTCCTGGGGCGGTCCGGAAGCGATCACCGGACGATCGAAGATCACCGACGAGCAGTGGGTCGCGCTGGGTGCCATCGAAGACGACGACGACTATTACCGGGCGTACAGCGACACCTTCGGAATAGACATCACTGCAAAATAGGCGTTGGGGCCGGCCTCCGGGCTCACCCGACAGCTCCAGCCAATCCTCGACACCTTCTCGGCGATTGTTTCGGGTTCGCGAGCAGGTTGTAATACCACGCTGGGTGCCGCGGGCTCCGAAGTTCGAAGCAAGGACTGCGACTGCGGTCTCGTCGGCCGGCCACCAGACGAGCGGCGTCACCCGCTCCATACCAGATCTCGCGCCGACGTGATGAAGGAGCAGCATGCGGGTGTCAGCCACATCGCCCGTCACAACGGCACCCCGGGCGCGGAGCTCGGCGATGACCTGTTAATTGTCTGCTGCAGCATCGGCATGTCGACGTTCTGGACCCCCAACAAGCCCGTGCTCAGTGGTACCGGTCGACTACTCCCGCTCCGTCGAACCTCGATCTCTGGGGCCGCGGCGTTACCGACCCACCCCTGACACAGTTGGGCCCGGACCATTTCGACCAGCGTCCGGCTAGTCGACGAACGGCCCGTTGAAGACGGGCACCTCACCATACGGCTTCCCGGCCATGAGGAGGTACCGGGTGCCGGCGGAGGCGTCGGTCACCGTGAAGGCTTCGCCCGGACCGAGCAGGACCAGCTGGGGCGGCTTGGCCCGCCGCCGGTTGGTGCCGAAGGCGGCCTCTCCCTCGAGGACGTAGGCAAAGCCCTGGAACCCGGCCGGGACGGGCGTTGTC
>DASZLL010000100.1:0-26236 GCA_035552395.1 Acidimicrobiales bacterium | reverse complement strand
CTGAGGCCCAGCGATGGAGGAATCGTGGTCTCGAGGACGGGCACGCCGGAGAACGGTCGCCTCCCGGACCCGAAGTTGAGCGGGTCAGCCGGTGGGCGTCCCGAAGACGTCGCGCAGCTCCATCGGGACCGGGGTGTCGAGTTGGGCGTAGGTGCACGACGCGGGCTCCCGGTCGGGCCGCCAGCGGACGAGCGAGGTGGCGTGACGGAAGCGGTCGTGTTGGAGGTGGTCGTAGGAGACCTCGCAGACGGACTCCGGGCGAAGGGGCTCCCACGTCATGTCCTTGCCGGCGTTCCATCGGTTCATGGCGCCGGGGGCTCGGCCCTCCGCCTGCGCCTCGGCCCAACCGGCCCAGGGATGGTCCTTGAGCGCATTCTTGCGATACGGCATCACCTCGTCGACCAGTTCGCGGCGGCGGCCGACGCTGAATCCGGACGCGACCCCGACGTGGTGCAGGGTGCCGGCATCGTCGAACAGGCCGAGGAGGAGCGAGCCCACCCCGGCGCCGTCCTTGTGGGTGCGGAAGCCGGCGACGACGCAGTCGGCCGTGCGCTGGTGCTTCACCTTGAGCATGACGCGCTTGTCGGGGAGGTAGTGGAGGTCGGCCGGTTTGGCGACGACGCCATCGAGCCCAGCACCCTCGAAGCGCGAGAACCAGTCGCCGGCCACGTCGGGGTCCTGCGTGGCCGGCGTCAGGTGGACGGGCGGCGCGGCCTTCTTGAGCAGCTTTTCGAGCACTTTGCGCCGCTGTGCGTACGGCGTGTCCATGTACGAGGTGTCGTCGTGGGCCAGGAGGTCGAAGGCGACGAACGAGGCGGGTGTGGCCTCAGCGAGCTGGTTGATCCGCTTGGCCGCCGGGTGGATGCGCTGCGACAGCGCGTCGAAGTCGAGCCCACCGGGGCCGACGATGACGATCTCGCCGTCGAGGACGCAGCGGTCCGGGAGCTCACGGCGGAGCGCGTCGACGAGCTCGGGGAAGTATCGAGTCAGCGGCTTCTCGTTGCGGCTCCCGAGCTCGACGTCGTCGCCGTCGCGGAAGACGATGCAGCGGAACCCGTCCCATTTGGGCTCGTAGTACAGGCCGGGGTCCCGGGGCAGGTCCCGGGTGAGCTTTGCCAGCATCGGCGCGACAGGCGGCTGGACGGGAAGTTTCATGCGGCCTTTCCATGGGTGGACGCCCACGACAAAAGGTCGTCGGCGGTCGAGCGGTTGACGACACGTTCGAACGGCACATCGGCCGCGACGGCGTTGCGACAGCCTCGACCGAGCCACTCGAGCTGGCCCGGCGCGTGGGCGTCGGTGTCGATGGCGAAGGAGCATCCGAGCTCGACGGCCAGGCGCAGGAGGTCCTGGGGCGGGTCCTGGCGTTCGGGACGCGAATTGATCTCGACGGCGGTGCCGGTGCGCGCACACGCCTCGAACACCGCCTGGGCGTCGAACGTCGACTGCGGTCGGCCGCGGCCGACGATGATGCGCCCGGTGCAGTGCCCGAGGATGTCGGTGTGCGGGCTCTCGATCGCCGCCAGCATCCGTGCGGTCATCTGCTTCGCATCCATCCGCAGCTTCGAGTGCACGCTCGCCACCACGACGTCGAGCTGGCTCAGCAGGTCGGCGTCGAGATCGAGCGCCCCGTCCTCGAGGATGTCCACCTCCATGCCGCTCAGGAGGCGAAACGGCGCCAGCCGGTCGTTCACCTCGCGGAGCACGTCGAGCTGCTCGCGCAGCCGTTCCTCGTTGAGCCCGTGGGCGACGGTCAGGCGGGCGCTGTGGTCGGTGAGGACGAGGTAGTCGCGGCCCAGGTCGCGGGCCGCCTCCGCCATCTCGAGGATGGGGCTGCCGCCGTCGGACCAGTCGGAGTGGGAATGGCAGTCCCCCCGGAGGGTTTCGAGGAGTTCGGCTGCGGCGCCGTCGACCACCAGGTCGTCCTTGGTCAGCTCCTTGTCGATCTTGGTGAGGTACGCCGGGACCTTGCCGTCGAGCGCCTCGGCGATGACCTGCGCGGTCGACTTGCCGACGCCCTCGATGCTCTGCAGCCGGCCCGCCCTCGCCAGCGCCTCGAGTTCGCCGTCGGGCATGTCCTTGATCGCTTTCGCCGCGCCACGAAAGGCCCGCACCTTGTACGTGTCGGCGCCGTTGCGCTCGAGGCGGAACGCGATCTGGTTGAGCGCATCGAGCGGCTGCACGACGCCCTACGCCTTTTCCTTCTTGGCCCGGCTCGGCGCCACCCGCGGCGGCTCGTCGGGCATCTTGGGATACTGCGGCGGCCACGGCGCGTCGTGCCGCCCGGCCTCCTTGTCGCGTTCGGCCAGGGCCAGCAGCGGCTCGATCGACTGGGGCGACGAGGCGATGTCCGCCCACGGATCGCCCCGCTTCGCCACCAGCTCGGGCACCGAACGGATGGTGAGGTCGTCGGGGACCACCGAGTCGACCTCTTCCCAGGCCAGCGGCGTCGAGACCTGACCCCCGACCCGGGGCCGGGCGAACCAGGCGCCGAAGACCGTCTTGTGCGGGGCGTTCTGGTTGAAGTCGACGAAGACGCGGGTGCCGCGCTCCTCCTTCCACCACTGGGCGGTGATCTCGTCGGGGTGCCGGCGCTCGAGCTCACGGGCCAAGGCGACCGCGGCCGACCGGACGGCGACGGAGTCCCAGCGCGGCTCGAGCCGGAGGTACACGTGCAGTCCGTGGCTGCCCGATGTCTTGGGATAGCTGCGCAGGCCCAGCTCGTCGAGCAGGTCCTTGCACTTGAGGGCGGCGGCTCGGACCTCGTCGAATCCGATCCCCTTCGTGGGGTCCAGATCGATGCGGAGCTCGTCGGCGTGCTCGGGATCGGCCGCCACATACGGCCACAGGTGCAGGCCCAGGCAGCCGAAGTTGACCGCCCACACGACGTGGGCGATGTCGGCGACGACGAGCGCGTTGGACGTGGTGCCGTTGGGCGTCGAGACGATCGTCGACTGCAGCCAGTCAGGCGCGCCCGCCGGGATCCGCTTTTGGAAGAAGGACTTGCCGGCGGCGCCGTCGGGAAAGCGCTGCAACAGGGCCGGCCGGCCACCGGCAGTGTTGAGCAAACGCTCGCCGATGTCGAGGTAGTACGAGACGAGGTCGGACTTCGTGGCGTCGATCGCCGGGAAATACACCTTGTCGGGCCGGCTGACCCGCACCTCGCGCCCGTCGACCTCCACGATGCGCTCGTCGTTCCCGGGCACAGGGTCGACTCTATCGACGGCTGCGTCCGACGACCCCCTGATGTCGCGCCTGGTGGCGGCTAGTCCGTGGTGCCGGCGCCGAGCTTCACGCCGCGTTCGGCCAGCTCACGTTCGAGCCGGGCACGCTCCTGTTCCGGGTTCACGAACCGTTCCGGCGTTGCCGCGGGGACCTCGAGGGATTCACAGAGCCTGAGGAGGGCGCCGTCGTACGACAGCTCCCGGGCCAGGGCTTCGTCAGCAGGTGTCGATGCGGTGTCTTCCGCCCGAAGCCTGGCCCGGGAGCATCGGAGGTCGGCCAGCAGCAGGTCGTCCGACCTGTGCCCGGCGCTTTCCTTGCCAAGGGCCCGTGTGAGGAGGTCTGCGTACATGACCACCCCTCGATCGTGAGCGCCGGGCACGGCCGGCCGATAGGGCAGAAGGACCCCACTTGGGGCCGACCTCGTCAGATGAGGTCGGCCAGCCCCTCCCAGCCCCGTGGGGGTGGTGCCAGGCGCCAGAACTGCTCCGGCACCGGCCCCTCCATGCGAGCGGTCAGGGCGTGGTCCTGTTCCAACGGCGCGATCTGCGACGCGTAGCACCAGATGGCCCGGCGTTTGCGGTCCTCGTCGGGCATGTGGGGGACGATCGCCGGCGTCGGCCACAACGGCGAGCGGAGCAGCTTGGCCACTCGCCACGCCAAGAGCCCGGGTAGGTGCTTGTAGCCGTGGTCCTCGTAACAGAACCACGTGCGTGCCGGCTGTTGCGCCTGCACCAGCAGGCAGGCGTCGTGCGTCATGTCGTGATCCGGGTTGGCCAGCCCCATGGGGAAGAAGACAGCGGTGGGGTCGATCTCCGCGATCGCCGCAGCGAGGACGGGCGCGACGTCGGCCGGCGTCGGCCGTGACCCGACCGGCACGTACTGGTGGTCGGGGAAGTCGAGCCAGCGGTAGGTCGACTCGAGCACCGCCATCGCCGCCACGTCCTCCTCCCGCCGCATCGCCACGACGTCGTCGCCGGCGACGAAACCGCCCAGTGCGTCCCACTCCGAAGGCACGGCCGGATACTCCGGCGGCCGTCCACCGAGGACGGTGATCACGGTCGTGTCGTCGTAACTCCCGAGGAGGTGGCCGGCGCCCATGGCGGCGTCGTCGAAGTGTGGCGACACGACGACGATCCGATCCAGCACGCCGGGCTCGACCTCCCCCCACGTCGGCTCGTCATATGAAGCGTCGGTCACGCCGTCGGATCATACGGGGACGTCGTCGACCGCCACCTGCCGCCGGAAGACCGGCATGAGCGCAGCGATGACGGCGGCGCCCGCGATACAGGCGAGTCCACCCGAGACGACGGCGAACTCGAGGCTCGTCGCCGTCGCCACCACGCCCGACTCCAGGTCGCCCAGGCGCGGCCCACCCTGGACGACCGCCATCTGGATCGACGACATGCGGCTGCGGAAGCGCTCGGGGATCGAGGTCTGCAAAATGGTGTTGCGGACCACGGCGGAGATCACGTCCGCCCACCCGGCGACCGTCAAAAGCACCAAGGCGAACCACAAAACGTCGATCAGCCCGAACACCGTGATCGCCGCACCCCAGATCGCCACCGCAATGATCACCGTCCAGCCCTGCCGGCGCAGATGGGTGACCCAGCCCGTCGTCAGCGCGCCCACGAACGCGCCGATCCCCGGAGCCGCGTACAAGAACCCCAACGTGATCGTCCCGCCGTGGAAGATCGTCAGCGCCATGGCCGGGAACAGCGCACGGGGCATGCCGAACACCATCGCGTTGATATCGATCAGGTAGACGCCCTGCAGCGCCTGGCGGGAGCGCAGGTAGCGCAGCCCCTCCTTGGTGGATTGCCACATCGACAGCCCGCCCGCTTCGTGCGCCGGCGGGATCGGGTGCAGCATGACGGTCATCACCACGGCGGCGACGAAGGAGACGGCGTCGAGCGCGTAGACGAGCCGGAGCCCGATCACCAGCAAGATGCCCGACAGCGCCGGACCGACGATCGTCCCGATCTGGAATTCGATCTGCAGCATGGCGAAGGCCGCCGGCAGGTGGCGCCGCTCCACCATGCCCGGGACCGAGGCCGAACGGGCCGTGCTGGAGAAGCCGTAGAAGCCCGCCGCCAGCGCGCTGATCAGGTAGAGCGCGAGGAGCGAGGGGTGCGCCAGGGCGGCGTTGACCGCCAGCGCCGCGCTCGTCACCGCCCCGGCGACGCCGGTCCAGATCATGATCGGCCGGCGGTCCACCGCGTCGCCGATCGGGCCGGCTGCCAGCGCACCGGCGAGAAACGGGAACAGCTGCGCCAGGCTGATCGCGCCCACCTGCAGCGACGAGTGGGTCATGGAATAGACCTGGTAGGGGATGGCGACGACCGTGAGCTGCGTCCCCAGCATGGACACCAGTTGCGCCATGAAGAGGAGGCGGAAGTCGCGGCTCTCCCGCAGCGGCGTGGTGTCGACGAGGATCCGCCCCGGCATCCCCGCAGCCTACGAAGGCGCCGTCAGGTGGCGTGCCGGGTGAAGTCGCGCCCCGAGATGTCCCAAGCTGCCGGCCAATCCCGGGTGCGCAACAGCGCGTCGCTCCCGCCGTCGCAGAACACGACCGAGCCGCAAAAGAACGTGCTGTCGGGCCCGACGAGAAACGCGACGAGCGCCGCGATCTCTTCGGGTCGCCCCCCACGCCCGAGCGGGATCGGCAGCATGTCGAGCATCGGGCCCGTGCGTTCGTCCGCCCGCATGGCCGCGACCATCGGCGTCTCGATCAGCCCCGGCGCCACCGCATTCAGCCGCACCCCCGCCCCGGCCCACTCCGGCGTCGTGGCATGCGTGCGCACCCAGTACGCGACCGCGATCTTCGTCGCTGCGTAGGCGCCCATCGACGTCCCCTCGTCGGCCACCGCGGCCGCCGCCGCCTCGTCCCCGTCGAGGCACGCCTTCGTCAGCGCGAGCGGGACGTCGGGCTGCACCGTCGTCGAGTTCGAGCTGATGGCGACCGCGGCGCCGCCGGGCGAGAGCAACGGCCGCAGGCCCTCGAGCACCTCGACCGTGCCGAAGTAGTTGACCGACGACAAAAGGGAGCCTTTGCGATCGGGTGACCCGGCCACGCCGGCGCACGTCACCACGGCGGCCAAGGTTCCGTCCGCCAGACCCTTCGCCTCGTCCACGGCGCGCCGGCGCTGCGCCGGCGACGAGAGGTCGGCCGTGACCTCGACGTCAGTGCCCGGACGGTCGATGCCGATGACGCGGAGGCCCGCCGCGCCGAGTCTGGCGGCGGTGGCGCGGCCGATGCCCGAGGCAGCGCCGGTGACGACGGCTTGACGCTCGCGGTCAGGCAGCGGGGCGCGCCTTGAGGACGGCGAGCGCCTTGTCGGCGTGCGAGTTCATGGAGATCTCGCTGTGGATCACGGCGAGGAGGCTGCGGTCGGTATCGATGACGAGCGTGGTGCGCTTGTTGGGGCCGAAGCCGCGCTTGACGCCCAGCTCGGTGGCGACGGTGCGGTCGGCGTCGGAGAGCAGCGGCAGGCCGAGCGACTCCTTCTCGTCGAACTGCTTCTGCTTCTCGACCTTGTCGGCGCTGATGCCGACGGGCTGCGCGCCGACGGCGGCGAACTCGGCCGCCAGGTCGCGGAAGTGGCAGCTCTCCTTGGTGCAGCCGTAGGTCATGGCCGCCGGGTAGAAGAACAGCACGACCGGTCCGCTGCTGAGGAAGTCGCTCAGCTTGCGCGGCGTGCCCGTCTGGTCGGGGAGCTCGAAGTCGGGGACAGTGTCGCCTTTGTGCATCCGCTCAATGTAGAGCGAACGGGTGTTGGCGTGCCCGACCTCGTCGACGAGGTCGGGGTCAGGCCTCGAAGCGGAAGCCGACGCCCCGCACCGTGACGAGGTGTCGGGGGTTGGCCGGGTCGGGCTCGATCTTGCGACGGAGTCTCTTGATGTGGGTGTCCAACGTCCGGGTGTCGGTCAGCTCCTGGTCCCACCAGAGGCGGTCGATGCACCAGTCCCGGGTCACCACTTGGCCGCTGTGCGACATGAGGAGGGCCAGGAGGTCGAACTCCTTGCGGGACAGGTCGACTGAGGACTCGTCGACGCTGACCTCGCGGCGACCGGCATCGAGGCGGACCGGTCCGACGGAGAGCACCTCTTCGTGGTGCTCGGCCACGGCGACGCCCCGTCGCAACACCGCTCGCATCCGGGCCACCAGCTCACGCAGGCGGAAGGGCTTGGCGACGTAGTCGCTGGCGCCCAGTTCCAGTCCCAGCACGATGTCGACCTCGGAGTCACGCGCCGTCACCATGATGATCGGCACCGGCTTGAGGGCGCGCATCTGCTGGCAGATCTCGATGCCGGACTGGTCGGGCAACATGACGTCCAGTAAGACGAGGTCGGGGTGCACCCGATGGAAGAGGCGCAACGCCTCGTGCCCGTCGCCGGCCGACTCGACGGTGAAGCCCTCCCGGGTCAGGCCCGAGGCGAGGGCTTGTCGATACGACTCCTCGTCGTCGACCACCAGTACGAGGGGGCGGTTGTCCCTTCCGGGACCGGTGAGTGGGGGCCGGCCCGAAGTGGCCGGTGCGTTCGCGATCGCCACGCTGTGCTCAGCGTCAGGCAGCGTCGTAGGGGAACTGGGGTGTGGACGGACGAGGGGCAGGCGACGACGGCCGACGGGGGGTAGATCGCACCGGCGTCGCCTGGAGGCGCGGGGAGGCGAAGCCCCGCGCCTTGGTGACCAACGATCCCAAGAGTCCGGAACGTGCCGGACGGATCATGACGACCTCGGCCAGGGATTCCCGGCCGTGACGGCGCCCGACGGCGGGACAGTCCTCGCCGGTGTGGCCGATGTGTTGATCCACCGTCGCCATCACCGATCACGCTAGAAAGCCGAGGTGAACGGGCTGTGAAACCGTTGCAACCGAAAAGTGTTCTCCAGATGAACTCTTCAAGTTGCGTCACCGTTGACAGCATTACGCTCCCCCGAGACGTAGTGGAGGAGGTGCTCGATGACCGAGGCGATGGGCCACGGCGTGAATCAGCGCAAGGCAATAGCGATGACCCCCGACGAGATCGACGCGTTCCTCGCCGAGCGTCGGCCCATGACCATGTGCTCCTTGGCGCCCGACGGGTCCATCCACGCGGTGGCCATGTGGTACGGCTTCATGGAGGGCGCCATCGCGGTGGAGACGAAATCGAAGTCGCAGAAGGTGCAAAACCTGCGGCGTGACCCTCGTCTGACGTTGCTCTTCGAGGACGGCGACTACTACGAGGAGTTGCGGGGCGTCGAGCTCGTCGGCCGGGCGGAGATCGTCGACGACCCCGATCGTCTGTGGCCGCTCGGCGTCAGCGTCTTCGAGCGCTATTACGGCGCGTATTCCGACGACCTCAAGCCGTTTCTCGAGACGATGCTGCACAAGCGGGTGGCGATCAAGCTGGTCGTGGACAAGACGGTGAGTTGGGACCACCGCAAGCTCGGCCTGCCGCCGACGCGGCCCGCCGCCGGCGCGTAGTAGTCGTGCAGTTCGCCAACCAGCAGGCGGTGGCCGTCTCGCCGGCCCAGGCGATGGCCGCCTACGGCACGCCCGCGTTCTACGAGGGGCGGACCAAGCGCGACAACATCGAGGTGATCGAGGTGGTGCGCCACGAGGACACCGGGGCCCGGGTGCTCATGGAGGTCCGCTTCGCCTTCCGCGGGCCGATCTCGCCGGCCGTCCAGAGGATCATCGATCGCAACAAGATGTCGTGGATCACCCGCAACGAGATCAAGCCCGACGAGTCCCGGGCCGACTGGCAGGTCTTGCCCGACCACTACCCCGACCGACTGAGCGCCGACGGCGTGTACCGCTTCGAGCCGGGAGGCGATGGCCCGAAGACGAGCACCGTCGTCGGGATCGAGGGTGACCTCAAGGTGCACGTGCCGATCCTCGGCCGCTCGGTCGAGAAGGTCATCGTGTCGGGCCTGCGCAAGTACTTCGCCGCCGAGGTGCTGACGATCCCCGACCTCTGACCTCGTACGAGGTCGGTCAGGCCTTGAGCAGCTGCGCCATCCCGTCCTCGATGCCGTGCGCCAGCACGTCGATGTCGGGCGTCGTGTCGTAGTCGCCGGTGATGCCGAAGTTGACCTCGCCGTCGTAGGAGAAGATGGCGATGCCGATGCGGATCTGCCCGCCGAGCGGCACGTAGGGGAACGCCCGCAGCATCCGCCGCCCCGCGGCGTACAACGGGAACTGCGGGCCCGGCACGTTGGTCGTGACCGTGTTGACGTTGCGCTGACCGGCCCTGGTCGCCAGCCGCATCCCGAGCGCCAGCAACATCGGCGGGGCGAAGCCCGACATGGACGTGAGCGCCTCGCCGGCCATCGCCTGCTTGGACTCCTTGAGGCCCTTCATCTGGTCGGTGATCGCGGCCAGGCGCAGGACAGGGTCTTCGATCTCGATGGGCAGCTCGGCGAACATGGCAGAGACCTTGTTCTCGAAGGTGCCGTCGCCGACCGCCTTGCCCGACGTGTCCCGGGGGCGCACCGACACCGGCACCAGCGTGCGGATGACCCGTTCGGTGTCCTCGCCGCGGGACAACAGGAGTTCGCGGAAACCGTTCGTGATACACGCCAGCACGACGTCGTTGAAGGTGCCCCCCAGCTCCCGGCGCACGGTCTTGATGTCCTCGACCGACGTCGACGCCCAGGCGTAGCGGCGGTGCGGCCCCAACGGCCCGTTCAGGCTCGAGTGCGGCGTGGGCCGCACGAGGCCGCTCAACGCGAAGACGCCGCTGGCCACCTCGCCGAGGTACCCGGCCGCCTGCCGCACGAGGCGCGTCTGGGCCCGCGCCGCCCGCAGCTGCTCGTAGGGGGAGCGCACCATGTTCTCCACCGCCTCGACGACGAGCTCGGTCCCGGACGGCTCAGTGTGCGGCGTCCACTCCGAGGCGTGCTCGGGGCGCGCGGCGTCGGGGCTGAGGTCCATGATCACCGCCAGCAGGTCGGTGCCCGCCACCCCGTCGACGAGCGCGTGGTGCGTCTTGGACAACATGGCCCAGCGCCCGTCCTCGAGCCCATCGACCACCCAGATCTCCCACAGCGGCTTGGAGCGGTCGAGTTGTTGGGACATGACCCGCCCGACCAGCTTGCGCAACTCGGTCTCGCCGCCCGGCGCAGGCAGCGCCGTGTGCCGCAGGTGGTACTCGATGTTGAAGTGCTGGTCGTCCACCCACACCGGCCGCCCGAGCTCGAGTGGGACGGACTTCACCTTCTGGCGGTACCGCGGCACTAGGTCGAGCTTGGCGTCCACCATGTCGACGATGTCGCCGAAGGGAGGCGGCGGGCCCTCGAAGATGGCGATCGACGCGATGTGCATGTGCGAGACGCCGTCCTCGATGTGAAGGAACGATGCGTCCAGCGGGCTCAGGCGGTCAGGACCCATGGGCCCTCCCTTCGAGGTGTGTCGGACCCCGAAACTACTACCGGCCCACCGCCCCGGACAGGGGTCAGCCGGTGGAGGCGGCCGGGCTCGGTTCGCCCAGCGAGGCCAGGAATGGCGCCGCCAGCGCCCGCAGGCGCGTTTCCTCGTAGGCCGCCTCGATCACCCGGGGCGCCCGGTCCTCGGCCATCGCCCGCAGCCCCATGACGCGGCGGGACTCGCCACCCGGCTCCAGGCTGATCACGGCGGTGCCCGCCTGCTCGAGGCGGGCGATCTCGCGCTCCATGCGGCGGTGCACCGTCCGGCGCAAGAGGCCGTCGGCACCGTTGGCGCTGCCGTGCGCGGCCGACATGGACGACACGATGACGACAAGGTCGAGCCCGTCGCTCCGCAGCACGTCGGCGTTGGTCACCGAATGCACGCCGCCGTCGATGTAATCAGCGCCCCCGATGGTCACGGGGCGGAAGTACCCCGGGATGGCGCACGAGGCCAAGACGGCCGGCGCCAGGCGGGCCGGGGGTGCGCCGGGGCGGCCGAAGACGACGCGGGCGCCGTCTGAGCGGCGCACGGCGCAGATGCGCAAGCCCTCTGGCCAGCGGTCGCCCATGAGCTCGTCGAGGCCGCGGGCGCGCTCGGAGATATCGAGCTGTCCCCGCGGGACCAGCGTCATGGCGGCCACGTCGGGGCGGAAGGCGAGGGGCCGGCGCGCCAGCCGGACGAGCAGCGCGGGTGACGGCAGCTCCCACGGGCGCAGCATGGAGCGGACCGTCGGCGTCGGCAGCGGGCCGCTGTCGGCGGGCAGGATGCGGCGCAGGATGGCGCCACCTCTCCGGGACGTAGGGACCCCGTAGAGCGAGGCGGCCAGATCCGTGGCGGGAACCCCGACCCGCAGGGCGGCCCCGGTAACCGAGCCGGCCGAGGTGCCGACGACGACGGTGGCGAGGCGGGGGTCCCAACCGATCTCGCGCTCGAGCGCGGCGAGAACCCCGGCCTGGTAGGCCTGCCCGACCACGCCGCCGGCGCCCAGCACCAGGCCGATGGACGGCGCTGTCCCCCCGCGAATCACCTTCATCACCTCTTCTTCTTACCCGCCCGCGCGTCCCCGCACATCGATATTGACGTAAAGATCAATTCGGCAAGCGCTGGGAGAGTTAGACGCCATCGTGACGAATTTTGCAAGCAACCCCGATGCACCCTCGGACGACGGGGCCGGGGGGCTCCCTAAGGTGTGACGGACCGTGACGGAATTCCTCAGGGTGCTGGCCGCCGTGGGCGGCGTGATCCTCATCGTCGGGATCTTGAGCGACGCCGTGGCGACCCTGATCGTCACCCAGGGCAGCAGCGGGTTATGGCGCCCGACCAGGATCTTCTACGCCCTGACCTGGCGCGTCACGAAGCGGGTGGCGGCACAGATGGGGGACCGCGCGGGCGAGTACACGCTGAACGTGTATCCCGCGCTGTCGCTGCTCGGCCTGCTCGTCCTGTGGCTGGCCGGCCTCATGGTGGGCTGGTCGCTCGTCTACTGGGGTCTCGACCAGCGGATCGGCGGCACCCGGGACTTCGGCACCCTCGTCTACTACGCCGGCACCTCCCTGGTCACGCCGGTGTTCGGGTCGGCCCACGGGGGCCTGGTCCGGCTCCTCACGCTGCTCGAGACGCTGACCGGCGTGGTGACGATCGCGCTGATGATCTCGTACCTGCCGGCGCTGTACGGCTCCTACTCGCGCCGAGAGTCTCGGCTGCTCACGCTCGACGACCCGCTCGGTGGGCGCATCACGCCGACCCGCGTCGTCGAGCTCAACGCGCCCGGCGGCGACGTCGGGGGGCTGTACCGGTCCTTGGCGGAGTGGCAGATGTGGACGGCCGACGTCCTCGAGAGCCACGTCTCGTACCCGATGCTGGCGCTGTTCCGGTCCCAGCACGTCGGCCAGTCGTGGGTGACGGCGCTCGGCGTGGTGACCGACGCGGCGACGCTCACGTCCGCGTGCGTCGAGGGCGCATCGAGCCGGGAGCCCTACTTTCTCTACCGGCGGGGCCGACGGGCCATCGTCGAGATCTCGAGCCGGCTGCACGTACCGCCAACGCCGGCGCCGGATTCGTGGCTCACCGAGTCGAACTTCGACCTCGCCTGGGCCCACCTGGTCCAGACGGGGTTGCCGCTGCGCGACAAGGCCGAGGCCTGGGTGGACCTGCAAGCGCTCCGGGGCACCTACGGCGACCAGCTCGAACGGCTGATCGACTTCCTCGTCGCGCCGCGCGGGTTCTGGGGTCATTCGGCCGAGGAGACCGTGGCCGAGGAGGTGGCGCAGGCCGCCAGGACGAGTTGAGCGGTACACCCGGCCGGGCGCGCCGTTACTCTCCGGGGCGGACATGAAAAGCACGCGTGGCGACCTGCACCGGCTTTGCGCGCACGTGCTCGGGCGCCGCCGGTTCGCCGTCAGCGGGCACTTCGGGCTGCGGGCGGTACCCGGCGGCCTCGCCACCCCGGCGTTCGGGCCCGAGCCCGAGACGCTGCGGATCACGTCCGCGTGCCTGATCCGCGACGTCGGGACCGAAGCGCGGGGACTGGCGTTGGCCGGGGCGACGCTGGCCGAGCTCGCCGACTTCGCCGGGGCCGACCTCGACGCCGAGTTCTCGCCCGGAACCGACACGCCGGCGTTGGGTCGGATCGAAGAACCCCTGCAAATGGACGCGACGGAGCTGGACGAGCTGTTCTCCTGGTTCGACCTCGGGTCGCGCGTCCTCGACGAGGTCACGGCGGAACGCCTGGGATCGTGCCGGCAGTCGACGGTGCAGCTGTGGCCGGAGCACTTCGACGTCGGCACCACGCTCGACCTCGGTGACGGGGTGAACCTGGGGTTCTCGCCCGGCGACGCCTTCTCCGAGGACCCCTACATCTATGTCGGACCCGTGGGGGCGGTGCGCCCCGGTGACGATGGCTACTGGAATGCGCCCTTCGGTGCGGTGCTCCCCCGGTCGCGCGTGCACGACGCGGCCGACGGCCTGTCCTTCATCCGCACCGGCCTCGAAAGGCTCTCCTGACGCCCCCCGTCCCGTTGCCCGCCCCCGAGACGGTGAACCTGCTGCCGCCCGACGCGGAAGAAGCACAGGCCTTCGCCGACGGGATCGCCTCGGCAGTGGCCGGTGCGGAGGGGTTGCTGCCGGTGCAGCGGTCGCTGATCGAGGCGGTGTTCCCGGCCATGACCGGCTACCACGTGACGTTGGAGGACCGACCGACCTTGACGCCCACGGAGATGGCCACCGCACTGGCCCGGCGCGACCTCGGGTTCCGCTCGCACGGCGTGCAGCTGATGCTGCTGTGCGCGCTGGTGCGGCACCCGATCCCCGAGGACGTGGCCGAGAACATCGCCGCGTTCGCTTGCGAGCTCGGCGTCGAGGACGGCATGGTCCAAGTGGCCCGCGAGTTCGCCCACGGCTCCCTCGGCCTGGCCGCACACGACTTCATCCGCAATGGCTACGAAGGCACCTGGAACGAGGACGAGTCAACGACCGTCGTGCACTCGTCCCGAGTCCTGCACGATCCCTGGGAGTTCTCGGTCAACGACCCCGAACTGGCCGCGCGGTGGGCCGCGTTGGAACGGTTGCCCGCCCGCGCTATCGGTCGCCAGGTGTGGGAGATGTACCAGTCCCGCGGCTTCACCTTTCCCGGCCTGCCCGGATCGGCTCCGCCGCTGCTGGCCCAGCACGACTGGGTGCACGTGCTGAGCGAGTACGGCACGACCGTCGAGTCCGAGGTCGAGGTGTTCGGCTTGATTGCGCGGGCCAACGACGACGTGCATGCCTTCTCATTGCTCGCCATGGTCATTTCATTGTTCGAGACCGGCTACCTGGTGTCGGGCGCCGGACTGTTCCAGTCGTCGCCAGGCCACTTCTCATCGAGCCCCGACATGGCCGTCCGGCTGTCCGATGCCATGCGGCGTGGTGCCCTGTGCCATGACGACGTGACGGGCTCCGACAGCATCGACTTCCTGAAGATGGACTGGTTCTCCGTGGCGCACCAGTCGTGCGCCGAGTTGCGCGAACGCTTCCACCTGGTGGCCAAGGCCCCCGAGGCGGTGGCGGCCGGCTCGGTCGGCCCGTGGGAGCGAGGGGGCATCAGCCCGTTCCAGGTGAACTCGGGGCGCGAGATGGCGGCGGCACAGGGCCGGCCCTACAACGCGCACGGCGCGTCCGTCGCCGATTGACGGCGGTCGGCGGTCGGCGGTCGGCGGTCAGGATTCGAGGAAGCGCAGGACGGCGAGCACGCGCCGGTGATCCTTCTCGGAGACGGGAAGATCGAGCTTGGCGAAGATGTTGGCGACGTGCTTTTCGACGGCGCCCTCGCTGACGACCAGCGCATGGGCGATCGCCCCGTTGGATCGACCCTCCGCCATGAGCGCGAGCACCTCGCGTTCGCGGGTCGTGAGCGCCGACAAGGTGTCGGAGCGCCGCGTGGCGCCGATGAGCTGGGTGACCACTTCGGGGTCCAAGGCCGTACCTCCTATGGCGACCCGCTCGAGCGCTTCGACGAAGTCGCTGACGTCGGCCACGCGGTCCTTGAGCAGGTAGCCGATGCCGGCGGCGTCGTCAGCCAGCAGGTCCGCGGCGTAACGGGTCTCGATGTACTGGGAGAAGAGCAGGATGCCGAGGCCCTCGTGTCTCGCCCGGAGCTCGAGGGCGAGGCGCAGGCCTTCGTCGGTGTAGGTGGGCGGCATCCGGATGTCGATCACTGCCACGTCGGGCGGGTTCTGCGCGATAGAGCTGCGCAGCGCGGCCGGCTCGGCGACCGCGCCGGTGATCACGAACCCGCGGTCGACCAGCAGTTGCACCAGACCGTCGCGCAGGATGGCCGAGTCTTCCGCAATGGCGACTCGCAGCGCGCCAACCATCAGACCGACAGCGGGAGGTCGACGGTGACGACTGTGGGCCCGCCGGTCGGGCTCACGAGGTCGAGGCGGCCGTCGACCGTGCGCACCCGGTCGGTCAATCCGGCTAGGCCGCTCGATGTCGACCCAACGGTGGACAGGCGTGCCCCTCCGCGCCCATCGTCGCGTACCACCAGGCGCAGCCACATGCCCTGCTGGGCACACGAGATCGTGGCGCGCGAGGCGTGGGCGTGCTGCGCCACGTTGGCCAGCAACTCGGCGACGCAGTAGTACGCGATGGCCTCGATGGCCGCGGTCGGGCGCGCGTGCACGTCGAAGTTGAGCTCGGTCGGCACTGCGCTGCGGGAAGCCAGCGTGGACAAGGCGCCCTCCAGCCCGATGTCGAGGGCCGGTGGGTGGATGCCACGGGCGATATCGCGCAGCTCGACGATGGCCTCCTTAGCCCCGCGGTGGGCCTCGTCGACCAGCTCAAGAACCCGGACAAGGTCGACCTGGTCGGGGTCGGGGTCTTCGAGCTTCTCCTTGGCCATGCCGAGCCGCATCGCCAGGGCGACCAGCTGGGCCTGCGTGCCGTCGTGCAGGTCGCGCTCGATGCGCCGCATGGTGGCCGCCGACGCGTCGACCGTCTGGGTCCTCGCCTGCTCGAGGGAACGGACGCGGGCGGCGATCGGGTCCGGGCCGAGGAGCGCGCGGAGAAGGAGCTTGTCGACGGTGACGAAGCCACGCATCACCCAGGGGGCGGCGAAGAGGAAGATGAGGCCCAAGAGGAACAGGCCGAGATTGTGGCCGAAGCTCGACGGTCCCTGGCCGAAGCCGTTGCTGAGGAAGATGCCCTGCGCGAGGCCCCACATGTTGGGGCCACCGTCGCCGTGCCAGAAGATCGGGCTCAAAATGCCGAAGATGGCGTCCCACCAGAGGCTGAACGCGACGTAGACGCCGAGAACGGTCGACGGGACCTTAATGGCGTGGTACGCGACGGAGCGCCAGGCGACGCGGTCGCGCAACACCGACTGCAGCCAGCCGAAGAAGCCAGGGCGGCGGATGAACGGACCCGGCTCTTCGATCGTCTCGCCGAGCATGTTGTGCGCCAGGTCGCGCTGCCACCGGCCCAGGCCGCGCGCACCGCGGAGCGAGAGGCCGAGCACGGAGAGGCCGAAGAACGTGATCGCCAAGACCACCCCGGTGAGCATCGTCGCCCCGATGAACGCCAGCCCGATACCGGCCAGCCCACCGCTCACGAGGAAGAAGGCGAGCTCCATCCAGGGTCGCCGGGTGAAGGGCTCGCGCAGGATGCGCTGTACGACCGTCTTCGCCCGGTCGACCTGTTCGTCGGTGATCGCGAACGACACCCCTTTGGGTTCCTTTTGGTCCTCGGGGCGCACGTCTTCGGTGGCCAACGTCACGCGTCTCGCTTCACCAGGAGCACCACACCGGCGACCAGGGCGACGGCGACGTACACCAGCATCAACACGAACCCGATTGTTGCCGATACCTGGTTCGTCTGGGGCACGACCGCCGAGACGGACTGGGCGAAGATGATGGCCGGCGTGTACTTGGACGGGTCGCTCGAGAGGGTGTGCAGCAGGATCGGGGCCAAGAGGGTGACGCCCGCGAACGTGGCGATGGCACCGGCCGTGTGGCGGATGACGAAGCCGAGGCCCAGCCCGAGGAGGGCGAAGAGGCTCAGGAAGGCGCCGGTGAGGACGACCGCGCGCAGCACCCCCGGCTGCCCCAGGTGGGCGTAGGGCGCCACGCCCCCCGAGAGGACGGCCTGGCCGAAGAAGAAGGCCGCGAAGCTGAGGATCTCACCCACCACAAGCGTCAAGAGGCCGAGGACCGTGACCTTGGCAGCGAAGAGAGTCTCACGGCGGGGCACCGCGGCCAGGGTCGAGCGCATGGTGCCCGAGCCGTACTCGCCGGAGATGGTCAGGACGCCCAGGACGCCGAGAGCGAGCGAGCCGATGGCGAGCCCGGCCATGGACTGATTCGTCGGGTCCCAGCCGTAGCTGTACCACCCGCGTGGGTGATGCGCCGCGCCGTTCGTGGACAGGAAAGTGACGAGCATCGTGCCGACGGCGGTGATGGCGAAGATCCATCTCGTCGAACGTAGCGATGCGATTTTGCTGACTTCGGCGGCGACGGCCTGGCGATACCCCGCCCGGGTCCCTCGTACGGCGGGCGTCGTCTTGGGCAACGGCAGTGCAATGGTCACAACGAATCCTTTCTGTGCGGGTGGGCGATCAACGGGGAGCGGCCGAGGCCGGGACGAGCGCTGCCACCGGTTCCCGGCCATGCGAGCGGTATTCGACCGAATCGGAGGTGAGCTCCATGAAGGCATCCTCCAACGAGGCGCGGATGGGGGTGAGCTCGTGCAACGTCAGAGAGGAGCCGGCGGCGATCTCGCCGATTCGGGCCGACGCCAGACCGGTCACAACGATCCCGCCGTCGTCGGCGACGGTGGGCCGCACGCCGGCCTTCGTCAACGCGGACACCATGAGCTGGGGGGTCGGGGTGACCACGCGCACCGCCACGGCCTGATGCTGTGCGGCGAACTCCTCGACGCTCGTCTCGGCGATGAGCGTGCCCCGACCGATGACCACGAGGCGTTCGGCGGTGAGGGCCATCTCGCTGATGAGATGGCTGGAGACCAGGACGGTGCGGCCCTCGGCAGCCAGATCGCGCAGCAGGTGGCGGGCCCAGCGGATGCCCTCGGGGTCGAGCCCGTTGACCGGCTCGTCGAAGAGCAAGACGCCGGGATCGCCGAGCAGCGCGCCGGCGATGCCCAGTCGCTGGCCCATGCCGAGTGAGAACTTGCCGGCCCGCTTGTCGGCGACCGACGCAAGACCCACGAGGTCGAGCACCTCGTCGATGCGCGCCTCGGGGATGTCGTTCGACTTGGCCAGGTAGCGCAGGTGCTGACGCGCCGTGCGTCCGGGGTGGAACGCCTTGGCGTCCAAGAGGGCGCCGACCTCGCGCAACGGCCACCGCAGCTCGTCGTAGAGCAGACCGTTGACCGTGGCCTGACCGGCGTCGGGCACGTCAAGGCCCATGACCATGCGCATGGTGGTGGACTTGCCGGACCCGTTCGGTCCGAGAAAGCCGGTGACGACGCCTGAGGTGACGGTGAAGCTGAGGGCGTCCACGGCAACGGTCTTGCCGTAGCGTTTGGTCAGGCCGCGAGTGACGATCATGAGGGCTCCCTTCAGAGCCTCGGCGGGGGGATCGCCGGGCTCCTCCCTCACAGGATGCAGGGTGCGGCTTCCAGGGAGAATGCCGCTACCGGGCGTCTCGTCCTGGTGCTACCCCCCCTTTTTGACCGGGTGGCTAGTGGCGCTGCCGATAAATACGTCGGTGTAATTTGAGGGGCTGAGCTGCCCGTCATTGGGTGCGGTGAGGAGGTCGGTTGCCGATGTCTCGTCGTTCGCCCTTCGAGGTTCGCCTCACGCCCGAGGATCGCGCCGTACTCGAGGAACGGGCGTCGTCGCGGACGGCCGCCCACGCCGAGGTGCTGCGGGCTCGCATCGTGCTCGCCGCGGCGAACGGTGCCCAGAACGTGCATATCGCCCAACGCGTCGGGGTGTGTGTCGACGTGGCGTCCAAATGGCGCAAGCGGTTTTGCGAAGAGGGGCTCGTGGGACTGCGGGACCGCCCACGCTCTGGTCGACCACGGACCTTCGGTGCCGCCGTGGTGGCCGGGATCAAGGCTTTGGCTTGCGAGCCACCCGAAGCGCGCGACGTCCCGCTGTCGCGCTGGAGCTCGCTCGAGTTGGCCGCCCAGGCGAGGAGCGAAGGGCTCGTCGAGTCGATCTCGTCTTCGACGGTGCGCCGCTGGCTGCACGCGTCGGCCATCAAGCCCTGGCGTTATCGGTCCTGGATCTTCCCGCGCGACCCCGACTTCGCCCAAAAAGCGGCACGCGTCCTCGACCTCTACGAGCGCGTCTTCGACGGCGAGGCGCTCGGCGCAGACGACTACGTCATCTCGGCCGACGAGAAGTCCCAGCTCCAAGCGCTCAGGCGCTGTCACCCCGACCTCGCTATCGCCCCAGGGCGTCTCCGCCGCGTCGAGTTCGAGTACGAGCGCGGCGGCACGCTCGCCTACATGGGCGCCTACGACGTCCATGCGGCTCGCCTGTTCGGCACCGTGGCGGAGAAGACCGGGATCGTGCCGTTCATGGAACTCGTCGACAAGGTCATGACCCAAGAGCCCTACGCGAGCGCCGGGCGCGTCTTTTGGGTGGTCGACAACGGGTCCTCGCACCGCGGGCAACGCTCGGCCGAGCGCATGAGCGCGGCGTGGCCCAACGCGCAGCTCGTCCACCTGCCCGTCCACGCCAGCTGGCTGAACCAGATCGAGGTCGTCTTCTCGGTCATCCAGCGCAAGGTCGTCAAGCCCGCCGACTTTGCGGATCTGGCCGCCCTGGCCGATCGCCTCTGTCGCTTCGAACAGCGCTACAACGCGACGGCGCGCCCGTTCGACTGGCGCTTCACTAGTCGTGATCTCGCCGAGATGCTCGAACGCCTCAACGCCCATCGGTCCCAAGTCGAGCTCCCTCTCGCGGCCTGAGGACGCGCGGGCCAAGATGAGCCGATGAAGGGCCCTCCCGCATCGACCAAGGCCAGCCTGACCCAGCGCCTCAACGCCCGGGCCCGCGAACGCTGGCCCGACCTCTCGGGCGTCGAGGTCCGCTTCCGGGCCAACTTCGCCTACGTCGACGGACGCGAGGCCGACGGGACCGTCCTCAAGCTCTGCCGGCTGCGATACGGCGGATCGGCCCACCTCTGGGGCTTCGCCCTCTACCGCGCCAGCCACGACGACTACGAAGACGCCGTCCTCCCCAGCGGCATGTTCGCTGGCAGTGCCGAAGAAGCCCTCGATTGCGCCTGCGGGCTCTACCTCAACGACCCGTCTGCCTGGCTCCCGGATACACCGACGAACTAACGCGCGGCAGCACTAGTGCCCGGCGGCGGCCGGCGACCCGGGCCAGGCGGCGTAACTCCGCGGCTTGTCGGGGGGTGACGCGTAGCTCGTCACCGCACCGGCGCTCGAGAACATGGCAACAGCTCCGGTCGGCACGACGCCGGCTTTGTAGCGCACCCCGCCGTTCACGTATTCCATAAGCCCGCTCCCGTTCACGCCCTCCTCGTCTGGTCCCTTGGCCGTCGCGTTGTACCAGAGGAACGTGTAGTCGGCTGGGGAGGAATAGCTGGGCAAGGGCGCGGCGCCCTGGACGCCGTACGCGTCGAGTGGCGTGGTCGGACCGCCGCCCGCCGGTGGGGCGCGAAACAACCCCGTCGTGAACGTGTTCGGGGTGAGAGCGGGCCCAGCCAGCTGCACGCCGGCGAAGAACTGCTGGATGGGCGGGATGATGGCGGGTGCCGCAAGTGAGGCCGGGCTGGTGTTGGCGCCGTACCACCAGCGGTACAGGCGGTCGGCGTCGCCGCTGGCGACGGGCGTCGGGACGGCGAGGCTGGTGACCCCGAAGGCATGGGCCCATTCCTGCTGGTCGTAGTACCGCCCGAGAGCCGAGGTGTCGGTCAGGACGATGCCGGTGATGATCCACTCGGGGAAGTAGCCGATGGTGGCGCACGCCTTGGTGAGATAGATCGGCATGATCGGGTCACCGGCGAATACGACGCTCGTGGCCCCCGAGGTTTTCAGTTTTTCGGCGAGCGTGGCCGCTTGCGTCGGCAGGGTCGTGAGGTTGAGGTTGTAGCTCAGGACGTTCACCGACGCCATGTGCACGTTGCTCGCCTTGAGCTTGTTCGTCACCGAGGTAGTCAGCGCCGCATAGCCGGGGGAAGGCGGCACCGACGTCTCGCTGACGACGATGAACGAGCGCTTGCGGTTGTGGAGTGACGAGTCGCCGGCCCAGACGGCGTCCTTCCCGTTGAGCTTTGCGGCGAGGTAGTCGATGGTCTCGTCCAACGAGGTATCGGCCGTGGGCAGGTTGGCCCATTGGTAGGGCGAGTTGAGTTTGATCTGGCCGTAGGTCGACGAGTCCCCGCAGCCCATGCACAGGACATGAAGGCGGGCCAGCTCGACCTCGTAGGCGTTGGTCGTTCCGGGCCCCCCGATGGAGGCGAAGGCGTGGTCCTGCTGGGCGACGGTGACCGCATCGGCGTGCGCGGCGACCGGGTCGCCGTCCGCGCCGGTGGCCTGGAAGGGGATGAGGTTCACGTGCCGGCCGTACGTCTCGTAGACCTTGTTGAACAAGGCGACATAGGCCTCGACTGTGGCGAGCGCCTGGGCCGGCGTCCCGGTGGCGCTGGACACGGCCGAAGCGAGGCCGCCGGGTTCGGGCTGGTAGTAGACGAGGTTGATCGCGTTCCCGGTGACCCCGCCCCACGTGCTCCCACCGTTGGTCCCGGACGCAACCGGCACGCACGGCGGCGAGTAGACGCTCGGCGTCTTCAGCCGCCCGGTCTTGTGGTCACACTCGGGCCCCCAGTCGTACGAACCGGCGGTGCCGGCTTTCGCGGCCGCGGCATAGGTGATGGGCACCGACCCGTGCGACCTCGGCGCGGTGGCAACGGTGCTGGACGACGGCGCTCCGTTGTTCTCGTGCACTGTGGCGATGGCGCCCGCCGCAACCAGCGCCGCCACGATCAGCGCGACGGGGCCCAGCACGCGCAGGCGACTGATCCGGGGCCACGGCCGCTCGCCCTGGGTCTCGCTCATATCTCAGTCGACTCCGTTCCGCTCGAGGGTCCCGATCGGGAAAGCGCCAAGGGATCAGTGCCGAGGAAGGCCTCGCCCACGAGGGGCGATGCGAGGACCTCGCCGGGCGCGCCGCCGACGAGCACCGTCCCCCGGTCCATCGCCACGAGCCGGTCGGCCAGCTCGGCGATGAACCCGATGTCGTGTTCGACGACGAGCATGGTGGCGTCGAGCTGATCCCTGACGTTGCGCAGGAGACCGAGCAGGGCCTCGACCTCGCGCTGGGCCACGCCTGACGAGGGCTCGTCGAGGAGCACCACCCGGGGCTGGTGCGCGACGACCGCGGCGAGGTCGACCAGCCGACGCGACCCGGTCGAGAGCTCGCTGACGAGGTTGTCGGCGTAGCGGTCCAACCCGAACATTTCCATCAGCTCGTTGACCCTCCGCCCGACCGCCGCCTCGGTCCTGACCTGGGCGGGGAGGCGCAAGATCGCGTTGAACGGGTCGCCGACGTCGGTGAAGCGCTCCAACGAGACGGCCAACGCGTCCCGCACCGTCAGCCCGGAGAAGAGCCTCGAGTCCTGGAAGGAGCGTCCAAGCCCGAGCCGAGCGCGGGCGGCCGCCGTCCGAGCGGTGATGTCCTCTCCGCCGACCTCGACCGTTCCAGCGTCGGGGTGCAAGAACCCCGAGACGACGTCGAACAAGGTCGTCTTGCCGGCGCCGTTCGGACCGATGATCCCGACGATCTCTCCGTGGCCGGCGTGCAGCGATACCGCGTCGAGCGCGGCGATCCCGCCAAAGCGCACCGACACCCCGCGCACGACCAGGTCGTGGCCAACCGGCGCGTCGGTCGGGCGCGCGACCTGCGCCGAGAGCGCGTCCGACGCCTTTTGCAGATAGATCGACCACAAGAGCTCGGGGTGGGCGGCCAGCTCCTCAGCGGTGCCGGAAAAGCGCACGGCTCCGGTGTCCATGACATAGACGCGGTCCGCCACCGCGACCGCCACGTTCATGGACTGCTCGACGAGGAGGATCGCCGTGCCGGCCTGGCGCATCGTTTCGATCGCGCCGAGCAGCTGCTCGACCACGAAGGGCGAGAGGCCGAGCGACAGCTCGTCGATCAAGAACAACTTGGGCCGCGTGATGGTGGCCATGGCCAGGGCCAGCATCTGTTGCTGGCCGCCCGAGAGGTTCCCGGCCCGCTCGTCCCGTCGGGTCGCCAGGGCGGGAAAGGCGGCCAGCGCTTCCTCGATCATGTCCGTATCACGCTCGCCCCGGCGGCGTCCCTGCCAGGCGGCGGCGCGCAGGTTGTCCTCGACCCGCAGGTTGGGGAAGGTGCCTTCGCCCCCGGGGACCTGGGCCACCCCGAGCCGGGCGACCTCGTCGGGCGGCAGGTGTGTGATGTCTCGTCCGTCGAACACGATCGCCCCGTGGTCGGCCTCGACCACCCCGCCGATCGCGCGCAGCAGGGTCGACTTGCCGGCCCCGTTGGTCCCGACGATGGCCACGATCTCGCCCTCGCCGACTTCGATCGCCACGTCCGCGAGGACGGTGACCCCGTCGTAGCCGACCTTGAGCTCGCGCACGGCGAGCAGGGGCAACCGGCCGTCACGGCGGTCGCGCAGCATCTGGGTCCGGGTGCGCATGGAGGTCCACACGTCTCGGACATCGCGGCCGATCAGGCTGCCGGCGCTCGCCACGATCAGGCCGCCCACCGTGAAGATCGGGACCAGGATCAGCAACCCGTAGCGGAAACCGACGGCGTCGCCGAGGCCGCCGACGACGGGCAGGACGAGAAGGCCGGGCAACACGAACAGCGCGCCGATGGAGAATCCCACGGCGCGGACGCGGGCGGGAATGGCAAGCGACAGGGACGCCAGAACCCCGGGCCCGACGACGGCCAGCGAGGCGTCGACGCCGGCGTTGCCGACGAAGGCGAGCGGCACGTTCGGTGCCAGGGCGAAGAGCACGGCGAAGGCCGCTGCGATGACGGACGCGACGGCCAGCATGCGAAAGACGAGGCCCACGTCGCGCTTGGCCAGACGGGTGGCGATCACCGCACCGACCACGAGCCCGAGTAGGTCGAAGACCTGGATCGGCGCGATGAGGTAGGCGCGTTCGAGCGCATCGAGGTGGAAGGTCTCCTGGTACTGCAGCGAGGCGAGCGAGGTGAACCCGGCGATCGACGCCGCGAGGAAGGGCAGGGCGATGAAGATGCGCCGTAGCGCGCCGATCTTCCAGACCGTCCGCCACGCCTCGCCGAGAGAGGGCGGGGGCTCGACGGGTGTGTCCTCGATGGCGTCGTCGAGGGGGGCCGGTTCACCGAGCTCGGACGCCACCATCTGCTCGGACAGCTCGACTTGCTCGTGCCGGCCGCGGGGTGGCTCGCGCAGCCGGGTGCCGATGAGGACGACGACGATGATCGGCGCCGCGAAGATCAGGAACGGTGCCCGCCAGGAGAACAGGGACGCCAGGCCGGCGCCGAGCAGCACGCCGGCGATGGCGCCGATGCTGAGCCCGGCGCGGTGAGCCGAGTAGATGCGGGGACGAGCCGGCACCGAGTAGTAGTCGGCCAGGAGCGAGTTGTGTGTCGGGAAGATCACGGCCTGCCCCATGTACACGCCGACGAGCATCACGGTGGCGACGACGACGGTGTTGGCCAGGCCGAGGGCGATGGAGAAGGCGGCACCGACGAGGGCGCCGATCAACGCGATGCGAACGCGGTTGGTCCGGTCGGCCAGGACGGCGATCGGCAGCGTGCAGAGCAGAGCGGCGGCGCCGGCGATGGCGACGATGAGCAGGATGCCCGCGTTGGTGAGGTGGAAGGCGTCGCGGATGTTCGGCGTCAAGATGTTGAACGCGCTCTGGGTGGCCTGGTCCAACAACTGGATCCCGAAGAGCACGCCGAGGGGGAACAGGGATGCGCCGTCGCCCAACTGACGCAGACGGCTCACGGCGTGACCACCGGCGCGATTGGGGCGGCGCGGACGCCGTGGCGGCGGGTGAGGGCGGCAATGGCCCAGTCGCGCAGGTCGTAGCAGAGGCCGGCGAGCCCGCGGGGGAAGAGGATCAGCACCAGGATCACGCCGAGCGCCGAGGGAAACAGCTGCCAGCTCGGCGGGAGGTAGACGGCGCTGCCCTCGACGATGGCCGCGCCGAGGACGGCGCCGAGTGACGATGACAGCCCTCCGACGGCGGTCGAGGTGAAGACGACGAGGCTGGCCGACGCCAAGAAGGACGTCGGCGCGTACTGCTGGTTGATCACGAGGAACAGGCACCCCGCCAGGCCGGCGATGAAGCCGGAGACGGCGAATGCGGTCAGCTTGGCCCAGACGACGCGGACGCCGTAGCCCGACGCGGCGCGCTGGTTGGCCGGCAGCGCGCGCAGGACGCGACCGACGCGGCTGTGGCGGAGGCCGTGGGTGGCGAAGAGCACGAGGATCAGAACGCCGAGGCACAGCAAGAACACCGATGCCTGCGACGTCAGGGAGACGCCGAAGAGATAGGGAACGCCGAGCTGGCCCTGGGGGATCCAGGAGAACTCAGCCGGCACGAGGAGGTAACCGGACGCGGCGAGCGCGAACGCGAGCGTGGTGACCGCAGCGAACATGCCGTCGAGGCGGAGGGTCGGGAGGCCGACGACGACCGCGACTGCGGCCGAGGTGGCGCCGGCGAGCAGGAGGGCGAGGCTCAGATCCCAATGCCAGTCGATGAGTGCGACCGCGCCGATGACGCCCCCGACTGCGGCGAAGGACATCTGGCCGAGGCTGACCTGGCCCGACCACCCGGTGAGCACGACGATGGAGCAGCCGACGACGGCGAGAGCCACGAGGGCGGAGACGCGGATGAGCTCGCCGGGTCCGATCCAGAGCGGGAGGGTGCAGGCGGCGGCGAAAGCGACGAGACCGGCGCTGGGCTTGGCCACCTTGACCTCGGTCAGGTCGCGGGCGGCGGTGGAGAGGTCGCGCACGCTGCCCGCGAGCGTCAGCGTCGTCTCGACTTCGCGATCGGAGCGCCGGTGGAAGAGCTGGCGCACGACGATGGCGGCGAACACCACGGCGGCGAGGACGGCGAGACCGATAGCCGGGTCGGTCGGA
>DASZLL010000099.1:0-6381 GCA_035552395.1 Acidimicrobiales bacterium | reverse complement strand
GTGGCGCACCGACAAGGTGAATCCGGACGAGAAAGGCGAGAAAGGGAGGGCGCATGAAGATCGCCCTCTTCCCCGGTTCGTTCGACCCCTTCCACAACGGGCACCTCGAAATCGTCGAGCGGGCGAGCAAGCTGTTCGACGAGGTCGTGGTGGCCGCGGTGCGAAACCCCCAGAAGGGCGCGCAGCTCTTCGACCTCGAAGAACGCGAGGAGCTGCTCCAAGACGTCACGGCGCACCTCCCGAGCGTCCGGATCGTGTCGATGTCGACGCTCACGGTCTACGTGGCCCGCGACGTCGGCGCGAACGCCATCATCCGCGGCCTGCGGGCCGTCTCGGACTTCGAGGCCGAGATGCAGATGGCGCAGATGAACAACCACCTCTCGGGCATCGAGACGATCTTCATCCCGACGAGCGCCGAGTGGGCGTTCCTTGCCTCCAAGCTGGTGCGCGAGGTCTGGCGCTTCGGCGGCGACGTCTCGGCCTTCGTGCCCGAGCCGGTGGCCAAGGCGTTGGCGGCCAAGTTCGAGGAGGGAGGGGGGGAGCAGTGAGCGACCGCTTCCTCGATGTCGACGAGGAACAGCCGGTCGAAGAGGTCGGGATCGACTCCATCCTCCACCAGCTGCTCGACCTCATCGCCTCCGCCAAGTCGATGCCCCTTTCCTCGTCGGTGATGGTGTCGCGCGACGAGGTCACCTCGCTCTTGCAGTCGGCGCTCGAATGCCTGCCCGACGAGCTGCGCCAGGCGCGCTGGCTCCTGCGTGAGCGCGAGGAATTCATGGCCGAGCGCGGCCGGGAGGCCGAGGCGCTGATGGACGAGGTGCGCGCCCAGGCCGAGCACATGGTGCAGCGGACCGAGATCGTGCGGCAGGCCAACGCCGTCGCCCAGCGCATCCTCGACGATGCCAACGAGGAGGCCCGGGCCCTGCGCCACCAGGCCGAGGACTTCGTCGACACCAAGCTCGCTGGGATGGAGATCGTGCTCGACCGGCTCACCCGCACCGTCGAGGCGGGCCGGGCCAAGCTCGCCGCCCCGACGGTGGAGGCTCCGACCGAGGACCTGGGCGCCGGGGGCGAGGAGGATGGCTTCTTCGATCAGGATCAGACCTGATGCCCCGCACCGACCCGTTCGTCGTCCACATCGCCCGCCTGCGGCGCAAGAGCGGCCAGCACGCCCACGAGGTGCGACGTGGCCAGGTCGCCCTGGCCGGCCCGCTGCACGAGCAGGGCGTCGACGGGGGGCGCAGCGTCGTGCCGCTCGGCGCCGAGGCCGAGGCCGACCTGGAGCTGGTTTCGTTCGAGGGCGGGATCGAGGCCGAGGGCACCGTGCGGGCGCCCTGGGTCGGCATCTGCCGGCGTTGCGCCGAGCCGATCGAGGGCGAGCTCCAGATCCCGGTGCATGAGCGCTTCGCCGACGTCGCCGTGGCCGGCCCGAGCGACGAGGACTTCTACCCGATCGAGCTCGATGCCATCGACCTCGCCCCCCTGGTGCGAGACGCCGTCGTCCTCGAGCTGCCGATGGCGCCGCTCTGCAAGGACGACTGCGCCGGCCTCTGCCCGCACTGCGGCGCCAACCGCAACGAGGGCGACTGCGGCTGCGTTGCCCCCCGGGACCCCCGGTGGGCTAACCTCGACGTGCTCCGGTAACCCCTCCCCGGAGGGCTTGCACCGTCTCAGAGCGCCAGGGGCGCGCCGCAAGGCGCATCCCGAAAAGCGACCCGAAACCGATCGTCACGTTGGAGTCCGTCCATGGCAGTTCCCAAGAAGAAGAAGTCCAAGGCCAAGGGCCACAGCCACCAGGCCGCGGCGTGGCGCCTGGGCCGGCCTCCGCGCAGCGTGTGCCCGCACTGCCAGGCCGCCAAGACACCGCACGTCGTCTGCCCCAGCTGCGGTTGGTACAAGGGTCGCCAGGCCGTCGAGGTCGACTGACTTGAGCCGCCGGGGCGAGCGTCCGTCGCCCGAGGCACTGGCCAAGCTCCCGGTTGCCGTCGACGCCATGGGCGGCGACAAGGCCCCAGGCGAGATCGTCGAGGGCGCCCACCGCGCCGCCACCGAACACGGCGTCGGCATCGTGCTGGTCGGTCCGCCCGAGCAGGTGGGCGACACGATGGGCCTCGAGCTCGTGCCCTGCACCGAGGTCATCGCCATGGACGAGGACCCGGCCGGAGCCGTGCGACGCAAGAAGGACTCGTCGCTCGTGCGCGCCGCCGAGCTGGTGCGCGATGGCAAGGCGTCGGCCATGGTCTCGGCCGGCAACACCGGGGCGACGATGGCCTCGGCGCTCCTGCGCATGGGCCGGCTGCCCAAGGTGGTGCGGCCGTGCATCGCGACGCCGCTGCCCCGCCTCGGCCGCACGCCCTCCGTGCTGGTCGACGCCGGAGCCAACGCCGAGTGCACGGCCGCCATGCTGGTGCAGTTCGCTCAGATGGGCGCCGCCTACGTCTCGGCCCGCTTCGGGACCGAGTCTCCGAGCGTGGGCCTGCTCTCCATCGGCGAGGAGCCGACCAAGGGCACGCCGCTGGTCAAGGAGACCCACCACCTGCTGGTCGAGGACGCCGCCGGACCCCAGGCGACCTTCGAGTTCGTCGGGAACCTCGAGGGGCGCGACCTCCTGCCTTCGCCGGCGGACGTCATCGTGACCGACGGGTTCACCGGCAACGTGACGCTCAAGGCCCTCGAGGGCTCGCTGCGCTTCCTGTTCGACACGATGCTCGGCGTTTTTGGTACCAACGACGAGACCCGGGCCGCAGCCGACACCTTGCTCCCACACCTCCTGCCGCTGGCGGCCCAGTTCGAGCCCGAGAACACCGGGGGCGCCATGCTGTTGGGCACGAACGGCGTGTGCGTGATCAGCCACGGCTCGTCCAATGCAACGGCCATGATGAACGCGGTGCTTGTCGCCCACGAGTGCGCCACCCGGGGCCTGGTCGACCAGGTGGCGGCGGCGGTGCGGCCGGTCGAGGGCGGGGCCGAGGGCGGCGAGGGCCCCGAGAGCAGCTGAGCGCCATACGGGCCCGCCAGAGGTCGGGCCACAGGGCACCAGGGGCGGGTTCGGGCCGTAGGGCAAATTTTCTTGAACAGCTAAAAGGCCAGTTCAGAAGGGGCAAACGGGCAATTCCACGCGTTTGACACCTACACTGGTCGGCGTGCCAGCCGAGACCCACACCAACCAGGGCCCGCTCGACCGCAATGGGGTGTTCGAGCTGATCAGGGACCAGCTGGCCGACATCTTGGAGATGGATCCATCGTCGATCACGGAGGGGGCCTCCTTCGTGGAGGACCTCGACGCCGACTCGCTGGCGCTTATCGAGCTCGTCGAAGCGCTCGAAGAGGAGCTGGGGGAGCGCACCGTGGGCTTCCGGATCGATGACGAGGACCTCGAGGACCTGCGAACGGTCCGTGACGCCGTTGACTACGTCTACGCCAAGCTCGAGAAGGGATGAGGCCGGGGCTGAGGGCGCGGCCGTCCTGGCCGCTCGGCTGGGCCACACCTTCGGCGATCTGAGCCTCCTCCAACACGCCCTCGCGCACCGAAGCTGGTGCGGTGAGCAGGAGGGTGGCGCGCCCTCGAACGAACGCTTGGAGTTCCTCGGTGACGCCGTGCTCGGCCTGATCGTGGCCGGCTACTGCTACGAGCGGTACCCCGACTTTGCCGAGGGGAAGCTGGCCAAGGTGCGCAGTGCGGTCGTGAACGCGCGCGTGCTGGCGCAGGTCGCTGGTCGACTCGGGGTCGGTGAGGTCCTCCTGTTAGGCCGGGGGGAAGAAGGATCAGGTGGCCGAACCAAAGCGTCGATCCTCGCCGACGCCTTCGAAGCAATCCTCGGCGCCGTGTACCTCGACGCCGGCTGGGACGCGGCACGCACGCTCGTGCTGCGCGAGTTGGGCGACGCCATTGAGAGGGCGGGCGAGGAGCCCGACGACTTCGACCACAAGAGCCGGCTGCAGGAAAAGGCGGTGCGCGACGGGGACGGAACGCCGCGCTACGTGGTGGTGGGGAGCGGGCCGGACCACGACCGGGCGTACACGGCCGAGGTGTTTCTGGGTGGGACGCGCTGGGGTACCGGCGAGGGGCGTTCCAAGAAGGACGCCGAGCAAGAGGCCGCCCGGGCGGCCTGGGAGGAGCTCAGCAATGCCTGAGTTGCCCGAGGTCGAGACGCTGCGCCAGGACCTGGCGCGTGAGGTGGTCGGCAAGAAAATCAAGACCGTGGCGGTGTCCAACGGGCGCTCGGTGCGCCGGCACGCCTCGGCCAAGCACTTCCGCGCCCTCTTGGAGGGGCGCACCATCAAGTCGGTGGGGCGGCTGGGCAAGTACCTGTTGTTGACGCTCGACAACGGGGACACGCTGGTGCTGCATCTCGGCATGAGCGGCCAGGTGCTACGGGTCAAGTCGGTGAAGGACCCCAAGCCGAAGCACACGCACGTGGTCATCACGTTCACCCAGGGCGGCGAGCTGCGCTACGTGGACCCGCGGACGTTCGGCGAGCTCTTCGTCTCGACACCGCCGCTCAAGGCCGACGGCACGCCGCTCTCGCCCGTGTCGGGCACCGCCGGCGGCGACGGGGCGGCCATCCGCAAGGCCATCCCCGAGTTGGCCCACCTCGGGTTCGACCCGATCGAGGACCTGATGAGCTGGGACCGCTTCGGCGCGCTGCTGCACCAGCACCACGGCGGGATCAAGGCGCTGCTCATGGACCAGAGCTTCACGGCGGGGATCGGCAATTTGTATTCCGACGAGATGCTCTACCAGGCCGGGTTGCGCTACGACCGGGCGGCGGACTCCCTGACGGCGACCGAGGTGCGGCGGCTCTACCGGGCCATCGTGGAGACGCTGGCCGACGCGATCAAGCACCGGGGATCGTCGCTGGCCGACGAGCAGTACCGGGATTTGTTCGGCGAGATCGGCGACTTCCAGGGCTCCCACCAGGTCTACGACCGGGAGGGCCAGCCGTGCCGGCGGTGCCGCAACGACATCGTGCGCGTGAAGGCCGGCGGGCGCTCGACCTTCTTCTGCGAGCACTGCCAGGTCTAAGTCAGCTCCGGGTCTAACCGGCGACGAGCAGCGGCCGCACGAACCCGGCCCACTTCTTGCGCCATGACAGCGACAGCAGTATCCGCACAGGGGGTGGCGGAGGGTCGGGCTGTTCGGCTGCAGGTGTTGATCGGATCACCTCGTCGATGGCGCCCACGGCGGTCCCCATATACGGCTTCGGAATACCCTTCAGCGCCTTCGTCTCCAAGCGGTCCCATTCGTCGAACGGGATCCACTTGGCGTACATCGGGAGGACCTCGGCGTCCTCGCGATCCAGGTGGGGAAAGAAGAGATCTCGTAGCTCGACCACGCCGGCGTTGACGGCGTCCCTGTTGGCCACGTCGGGCTTCTTCTGAAACGAATCCACCGCAGTGTCGATCTTCTTGATCACATCGAGCATCTCTCGGTGGTCCGCTCCGAGCTCGTCGACCAGAGGTTGGATGTCCGGGTACTTGCTGACGAGGAGCGGGAAGTCGTGGTCGTCCTCGTTGTGATGGTGATAGTCGAGGATCGACGAAGAGAAGGCCCAGTACGGGCCGAGAGACGACTGGAGAGCCGCCGGCTCGAGTTTTGCCGTCGCCTCGACCATCCTGGTGATCACCAAGCGGAACATGTTGTGCACCACTTGGATGAGCCGGATGTCCGCCATGCCGGCACGGTCGTTCGCCATTCTGAACCCCCTTTGGTTCAAGAAACCGCCTCGCCGACCAAAGGTAATCCCGCCGATGACTCGCGTCGACCCTCTCGGCCCTCTCGGCCCTCTCGGCGGAATCAGGCGACGCCGGACGGCGCCGCGCCGGGTGCCGGACACCCTCCAAAGCATCGGGTCCCGACCAGATAGGGTCGCTCCGAATGTTCCTGAAGTCCCTCAGCATGAAGGGGTTCAAGTCCTTCGCCGACCCCACGGTGCTGGAGTTCGAGCCCGGGATCACCGTCGTCGTCGGCCCCAACGGGAGCGGCAAATCCAACGTCGTCGACGCCGTCACCTGGGTGTTGGGGGCGCAGGGGCCGCGCTCGCTGCGCTCGGCGAAGATGGAAGACGTCATCTTTGCGGGGACGTCGTCGCGGGCCCAGCTGGGGCGGGCCGAGGTCTCGCTGACCATCGACAACTCCTCGGGCAAGCTCCCGGTCGACCTTTCCGAGGTGACCATCACGCGGACGCTCTTTCGCTCGGGCGACAGCGAGTACGCCATCAACGGGGCGCCGTGCCGCCTGCTCGACATCCAAGAGCTGCTCAGCGACTCGGGCGTCGGGCGCCAGCAGCACATGATCATCGGCCAGGGCCAGCTCGACACCGTCTTGAACGCCCGCCCCGAGGACCGCCGCGCCATCATCGAGGAGGCCGCCGGCGTGCT
>DASZLL010000098.1:0-14366 GCA_035552395.1 Acidimicrobiales bacterium | reverse complement strand
ACGATCTCCATGGCCTCGGACTCGCTCTCGTAGGCGACGCCCCGGCCGCCGACGATCAGCTCGTTCACGTGGACCACGCGGACCGTGGCGTCCAGGTCGCGGGCCATGGCCGTCGCGAAATCAACCGCTACGTCGCCAGAGCTGTTGCCGTCCACGGCAAGCATGATTCGGCTGAACATCGCTGGCCCTCCTTCCCGGTCGGCTGTCACCTGCCTCGACCAATACCCAATTGTTTCCACCATGTTAACCGATCTACCCATCAGGAAACCCTGTTTCCTGTAAATAAACGGTGAATGCCCGGCCCGGGCACTGACCAGGCAAGATGAACGATGCCGACAAGCCCGACCCGGTGACCTGAGGGTCGGTGTAGTAAGACGACACCGCCGAAGCTCGGGGATCGGGACCCCGGTGTCCACGATCTCGGGGGGTTGTGGGTGCGAAAGCGAGTGGCCGCGTGGAGCGCGGTGTGGGGGACGGTACTGGTGGCAGTGCTCGGTACCGTGACCCTTCCCTCGGTGACAACGGTGGGGGCGGCGACACGCTCGCCCACCTACTACGTCTCGCTTGGGGACTCGTACTCGGTCGGCTACCAGCCCGGCCTGGGCGCGACGCCGGGCTACGCGAGCTACGTGGCGAAACGCACGCACCTCACGCTGGCGAACTTCGGCTGCGCCGGCGCGACGACGACGTCGCTCCTGAACACGGTCGGCTGCCCGGCGGTCCTGCCGCGCACGGCCGGCGGCGAGAGTTACCCGACCACGACGCAGATCGCGGCGGCCGTGGCGTTCATCGGCGCCCACAAGGGGCACATCGGGCTCATCACGGTCTCTATCGGCGGCAACGACGTCGTGCCCTGCGCCCACGCGAGCAACGTCGTCGGTTGCGTAGCAACCGCAGTCACCGGCATCACGACGAACGTCACGTCGACGGCCTCGCAGCTGCGGACGGCGGCCGGGCCGAAGGTGCCGATCATCGGTTCGACCTATCCCGACGTCATCTTGGGCTCGTACGTGTACCCCACCGATCCGGCCCCGGCGAGCACCGTCGCCTTGGCCAAGCTCTCGGTGGTGGCCTTCAAGTCCCTGATCAACCCGGCGCTGTCGAGGGCGTACGCCACCTCCTTCGACGCCTTCGTCGACGTCACGAAGGCGACCGGCGCCTACACGTCGCTCACCCGCACCGTGCACACGGCGAAGTACGGGACGGTGCCGGTTCCGGTGGCCAGCGTGTGCACCCTCACCTGGTTCTGCGCCAAGGGCGACATCCACCCGATGAACAAGGGGTACACGTTGATCGGGTCGCTGATCGTGGGGAAGTTCGACAGCATCAAGAAGCGGCGCTGACCCGAACTCTGCACGGGCTGCACGCGCTGCACGGGCTGCATCGGTGATCGGGGGCGGTGCGACACGGCGACCAGAGGGCGCCACGAAGTGTCCGGGCGACGTGACGCTGGCCTCGGGTTGACGCCCGTCCAATCCGCCGGTAGCTCAGTCGGCGGGTCCGGGCTGGTGCTCCTCCAAGGCCTTCACCAGCAGGCGTCGCAACTCGGCCCGCTCCGAGGCGCTCAGCCCGCCGAGGATCTCGTCCTCAATCGTCCCCTGGGCCAACTCCGCATGCTCGAGCGCCTCGAGCCCGGCGCGGGTGATCTGGACGAGGTGACGCCGGCGGTCGGCCCGGTCCCGCCGGCGCTCCGCGTACTCCAGGTCCTCGAGGTCGTTGAGCACGAGCACGCCGGTGTTCGAGTCCATGGAGAGGTCCTCGGCCATCGTCTGCTGAGACACCCCGGGGTGGTCGCGGAGATACGCGAGGGTGACCATGTTGCGTAGGTTCATCCCCACCAGCTCGACCGAGCTGCGCAGGAACACCGCCCGGGACAGCCGGGTCAGGAGGACGATCGTGCCGGTCCCGACGCGCGCCACCGCCCGGGCGTTCACGACCCCACCCCCGAACGACCGCTCCGCACCCGGGCCTGCTGCACGGCCACATCCATCACCCCTCTATGATAGTCCCGAAATCATGACTATCTCCGCATCCGAGACCATCTCGGACCCGACCGACGAAGGGGACCGCCGGCGCTGGATCGCCCTGGTCGTCGTCTGCTTGGCCATGTTCATGAACGCCCTCGACGGCTCGATCGTCAACGTGGCGCTGCCCGACATCCAAAAGAGCCTGCACTTCAGCCAGTCCGGCCTGACCTGGGTGGTCGACGCCTACCTCATCTCCTTCGGCAGCTTCCTCCTCATGGCAGGCCGCCTGGGCGACCTGATCGGGCGCAAGAAGGTGTTCCTGGCAGGGGTGGCCCTCTTCACGCTGGCGTCGATCGCCTGCGGGTCGGCCGGCAGCCAGACGGTGCTGGTGGCGGCCCGCTTCGTGCAGGGCATCGGCGGGGCGCTGTCCTCCTCGGTGATCGTCGCCATCATCGTCACCGAGTTCCCGCGCGCCTACGAGCGGTCGAAGGCAATGAGCGCGTACGTCTTCGTGGCGGTCGGCGGCGGCTCGGTCGGCCTGCTCGCCGGGGGCGTGCTGACCCAGGCCCTGTCCTGGCACTGGATCTTCTTCGTGAACGTGCCCGTGGGCATCGCCACCGCGGTCGCCGGCTACTTCCTCCTGGTGGACAACGTCGGCCTCGGGATCAAGGAAGGCGTCGACTGGGTTGGCTCCGCGCTCGTGACCCTCTCGGTGATGGTGTTCATTTACGCCATCATCACGGCGGCCAGCGACGGCTGGGGCTCGGCGCACACGCTGCTCTGCGCAGGAATCGGCATCGTGCTCTTCGTGGCGTTCATCGTCCTCGAGTCCAAGGTGGCCAACCCGATCATGCCGTTGCGCATCTTGCGACTGCGGACGCTGACGGGCTCCGCCGTGGTCCGCGGCCTGTTGATCATCGGGATGTTCTCGACCTTCTTCATCGGGGCGCTCTACTTCGAGCACGTCCTCGGGTACAGCCCGATCCGCACGGGATTGGCCTTCCTCCCCCAGGCGATCGGCATGGCGGCCATGTCGGCCGGCATCACGGCGCGCCTGGTGCAGCGCTTCGGGCCCAAGCCTGTCATGTACCCGGCGATGGTCATCGCCGCGGTCGGCTTGCTGCTGTTCGCCACCGCCGGCCCGCACGGCGCGTACTTCCCGCGGATCTTCTTCGGCTTCCTCCTGACCGGGATCGGCGCCGGCGCGTCGTTCGTGCCCTTGCTCCAGATCGGGATGTCGGAGATCCCGAACGCCGACGCCGGCCTGGGGTCGGGGATCGTCAACGTGTCCCAGCAGATGGCCGGCGCCATCGGCCTGGCCGCGCTGAGCACGATCGCCGCCAACGACTCCAAGTCCCTGCTGGCGTCGGGTCACGACGTCGTGAGCGCGTTGGCGCACGGCTACCAGCTGGCGCTGCTCATCGCGGTGGGGTGCCTCGCACTCGCACTGGTGCTCACGCCGATCGTGCTGCGCTCGAAGGAGTCGCCCGAGGAACAGCAGGCCCACATCAAGGAGAACATGGCGAACCCCGAGTCCATGGAGCACCTCGTCCTGTAGCACGACGCAACCGCAACCCGATGGCAACCCCGGTGCGCCGAAAAGCGGCCGACAATAGGGACAAGGGTTGGGCAGAGGGGGAACGCAATGTGGACGGAGAGGCTGCGGCGCGGGGCTGACGCGGCCGCGCCACCCGACCCGGCCCCTCGGCGATCCCAACCGCCAGAACAGGCGCCGCGCCCGTCCTCGGCCGACGAGGCCGGGTCGATGGTCGACGCGTTCTTGGGCTTGCCCGATGCGATCGTCCTCGTCGACGGCGCGGGGACCATCGTCTGGGCGAATCGCTCGGCCGAGCGGACGCTCGAACGCGAGCTGGACGATTGGATCGGCCGGTCGGGTCTGGACCTGGTCCACCCCGACGACCACGAGCTCGTGCTCCGCTCGCTCGCCATGATCCAGGGCAAGGAGGTGGGCACTCCGATCGAGATCCGGGTCAACGCGGCGTCGGGCTGGCGCCTCATGGAGATGATCGGCGGCACGGCCACCTGGCTCGGCACCGACGTCGTCCTGTTATGCCTGCGCGACCTGACCGAGCGCCGGCGCTACGAATTGGCCGCCGGGCGCGACGCCCGCTTTCGCTCGCTGATCCACAACGCGGGGTCCATGATCATGCTCGTGTCCGACGCGGGCATCATCGAGTCGGTCTCGAGCGTGATCACCCGGCTCCTGGGCCACGATCCCGAACTGCTCGAGGGGCAACCGCTCTCGGGCATCGTCACCCGGCGCGACAAGGCGAAGTTCAAGGCCGTCCTGGCCGCGGCTCGGCGGACGGCGCCGTCGGCCCACCCGGTCACCGCCCGCATCGACCTGCTGCGGCACGACCAGGGCGTCGTGCCGTTCGAGCTCCACTTCGTCAACCTCTTGGACGACCCGACGGTCGAGGGGATCGTCATCACCGGTCACGACGTCACCGCGCAGGTGGGCGCCGAGCGCAACCTGAGCGACGCGCTCTCCCGGTTGACAGCCACACTGGACTCGACCGCCGACGGGATTCTGGTGACCGACCCGGCGGGCAAGATCACCGACTTCAACCGGCGCTTCGTGGAGATCTGGGGTCTGCCCGACGACGCGGTGGCCCGCCAGTACGACGCCACCACCCTCGCCTTTGCCCTCGAGCGCTTGACGCACCCCGAGGCCCTCGTGGGCCGGCTGCACGCGCTCGACCTCGGTCCCGGGAGCGAGAGCTCCGATCTGCTGGAGTTCAACGACGGCCGCGTGATCGAGTGCGTGACGAGGTCGCAACAGGTGGGCGGCGAGGTCGTCGGGCGCGTCTATAGCTTCCGCGACGTGACCGACCGCAAGCTGCTCGAGGACGAACTCGCCTATCGGGCCTTCCACGATTCCTTGACCCGGCTGGCCAACAAGGCGCTCTTCCAGGACCGCCTGGAGCATGCCCTCACCCGCCTGGGCGCCACCGACACCGGCTCCCACCTGGCCGTCCTCTTCCTCGACCTTGACGACTTCAAGACGGTGAACGACAGCCTCGGCCACGGCGAGGGGGACCAGCTGCTGCGGCGGGTCGCGACGACGCTGCACGACCTGATGGGGCCGTCCGACACGGCCGCCCGTCTCGGGGGAGACGAGTTCGCCGTCCTGATTGAGGGCGCGTCCTCGCGAGAGGTCGCCACCGCATTGGCGGAGCAGATCCTCGAGTCGCTGCGGCTGCCCGTCCGCCTGGGAGCCCAGACGGTCAGTGCGGCGTGCAGCATCGGGATCGCCTTCGATGAGGAGGACATCACCAGCGAGCAGCTGCTGCGCAATGCGGACATCGCCATGTACCAGGCGAAGAAGCGGGGAAAGGACCGCTTCGAGGTCTACCGCCACGAGATGCACACCTTGGTCCTGGCCCGGGTCGAGCTGGAGGCGGAACTGCGGGCGGCGATCTCGGGGGGCGACCTGGTCCCGCACTACCAGCCGGTCATGGACCTGGTGACCCACCGGATCGTCGGGTTCGAGGCGCTGGTGCGGTGGCCCCACCCCGAAGGGGTGCTGGTCGATCCGCGGCACTTCGTGCCGCTGGCGCAAGAGATCGGGCTCATCGGAGAGATCGATGCCTGCGTCTTGCGCAAGGCGTGCCGCCAAGTGCGCGAGTGGCAGGAGTCGGGTCTGTGCGGTCCCGCGCTGGAGATCGGGGTCAACCTCTCCGCCGCGCAACTCGCCGACGAGATGCTGTCGGACCGCATCGCCGCTCAGATCCACGAGTGCCGGTTCGACCCCCGCTCGTTGATCATCGAAATCACCGAGAGCGAGGTGCTGACCGACGACGCCGCGACCCTGCGCAACCTGGCCGCGTTACGGAGCCTCGGCGTGCGCATCGCCCTCGACGACTTCGGCACGGGGTACTCGACCTTCTTGCATCTCGACCGGCTGCCCGTCGACATTGTCAAGATCGACCGGTCCTTCGTCATGACCCTCGGGTCCGGCGACGACTCCCGCAGCATGGCTGCGGCGTTGATCCAGCTGGCCCGGACCCTCGGCTACGGGACCATCGCCGAGGGCGTCGAGACGGCGGCGCAGGAGGAGAGCCTGCGCAACCTCGGCTGCGCGCACGCCCAGGGCTACCACCTGGGTCGACCGATGGACGCGGACGCGGCACGGTGGCTGCTGGCCGCTCACGACCTGCACGACGCCGGGAGCGAAACGCTCAGCGCCTGACTCCCTGAAGCCCGCCGATCCTCAGCCGGCCGCCGCCGCGATCGACGGCAGCTCCCCCGCCGGCCCGTCGAGCCAGGCACGCAGCGCAGCGGTGGCCCGCACGTCGTCCTCGTTGTAGTCGAGGATCCACTGCCGGGCGGCCTCCCGGGCGCCGGCGGCCGCCTCCTCGTCGGTGGCCTGGTCGTACTTGACCATGGCCAGGCTCCCGCCGGCGTCGTCGAACCGCCAGGCGAAGCCGGCCAGCGGCGCGGTCTCCTTCAGCCCCATGCTGCGGCCGGTGACCAGCTGCGCGCGCACTACCTCGAGTAGATCGACCCACTCGTCGGAGACCCAGAAGGCGTCCACCTCGTCGCGCCGGCCGAGACGATCGGCGACCCGGGTCATCTGCCCCTGCTCGGCGCTCTTGCTGTAGCAGTAGGCGCGGAACGACGCGCCCTCCGACCGGGCCCCTTCTCGCAAAACCGTGAACCACAACCAGAAGGCCTCGAAGGCGGCCAGCTCACCGGCCTCGAGGTCGGGGTCCCAACTGGGAAAGGCGAGGTACGTGGGGGGCGACACGGCGGCCCCCCGGCGATCGGTGACGAGCGCGCCCCACAGGTAGCAGCCGTCGTTGGTGCTCTCCATGTCCAGGTCGACCTCGACGTCGGCGCGCGGCACCTCGATCCTCTCGACGCCCCGTTGCCGGTAGGCGGGCACCGGCCCGACCCGCGCCCGGGCCAGCTCGATGTGGGTCGCCAGGTTCGACGCGCCGGCGGCGCACAGGTCGAGCGTCGCTTGGTCGAGCACGACCAAATCGCCCACCGTCACGAACCCGAGCGCAACCAGGTCGTCGAGCTGCTTCTTGCGCTTCGGGATCATCCCGGCCAAGGGCGTGGACGCGGCAACCCCGCGCACCCTCACCGCCAGGTCCGCCACGTCCACGCCGCGGCGCACGAGCTCCGCCGTCGTCCAGTCGCGTGCGGCCAGGCCCGCGAGGTCCTCGATCCCGTGCGCCTTGTACAGCTGCCGGCGGGTGACGCCGACGCCCGAGATCAGGCTCAGGTCGGCGACCTCCTCGAGCCGCGTGCCGCACCAGTCGCGCCAGCGGCACAGGTCGCACTGGGCGCACACGATCGGCTCGGCGAGCAGCGGCGCCGACTCGTCGTCGACGTGCGCCTCGGCGGCCAGCACCACCTCGAGCCGGTGCGCGAACTCCAGGTCGTAACGGTCCATCGCACTGAGCGGACCGGCCGGCGCCGCCGGCACGTGCTCGGGCGGATCGAGCAGGGGCGCATCGAGGTCGTACCAGACGACGACGCCCTCGGACCCGTAGATGCCGCCGACGTTGGCGCCGGTGGCGGCGAGGCCGGCGGCCTCGAGCAGGCGGCGATAGTGGGCCAGCTGCAGCACATCGCCGAGATGCTTGCGGGCCACACGCTCCGGATCGGTCGTCGCCAGCTCGAAGAAGGGCGTCGCGACCTCCGACACGAGCGCCGGGTCGGCGTCGGCCCGCCGGGCCCGCTCCAGCGACTTGTGCGACTTCACGTCGACCGGCAGGTACCCGTCGCCGTGGCGGACCAGGAGGTCGGGCTCGCCCAAGCGGTGGCCGCCAAAGTCCGGCGGCAGACGGCCCCCGGCGATGACCCGTGCGCCCTGTGCGATCGCGTGGAGGGTGTGCCACTCGCGGGCGTCGGGATCTTCGACGTCGATCACGACGGCACCGTCCACGCCGTCGAACACGTCGGTCAGCGTCTCGTCCTCGTACTCGTGACCGGCCCGGATCAGCTTCTGCAGGAAGGGCGAGTCGGGCGCCGGCTCGCACGGCCGCAGCACGTCAAGCTGCACCCGCTCGGGACAGGCCTTGGCGAAATAGGAATCCTTGGGCCGGACTTCGAGGACCACCACAAGGGCATTCTGCCGGGTGGGCGTGACAGCAGGTAGGACCCCGCCCCCTACCTATCCACACACCTATACACACACGCACCAAAGAGACACGCCCGGCCCCGGCCCCAGGCTCCAGCAGCGTCGATGCACCAATGGGTCTGACCGCCGCCTCGGCCCGGCGGAATCGGCGCGGCGAGCACCGAATTGGCTCGACAAGCCGATCGTCACCGAGCCGAACGTCGCGGCACGCGCCGCGACGGCTCGGATGACCGGGTGTTCCCCGTCGGACTCGCGAGCCGCCGTTCGAGTTGTGTGAAGCGTCGGATCACATCGGCTGCCTCGAAGGCTCTATTGCGCCGTCCGACGTTGACTTGCTTCAAAATGCGGGCCTCTACCAGCCGCGAAATAGCTTCGTTGGCCGCCTGGAAGCTTCGGTTGATGACCTGTGCGGCGCCGGTTGCCGTCACGATCGGTGCGCCGGGCAAAGCATTGATTAACAGATCGACCGCTGATCCACGTCGAACCGCTCCAAGTTGCGCGCGCCATTGCGCCTGCAGATCCGACACTTCGTTCTCGAAGACCTCTGCGTCACCAACCGCTCTACGGCTGGCGGCAGCAAAGAGACTTATCCAATGGTTCAGACCGTCACAGGCGACTCTTGACGTCGGGCTTCCGCGATACCGGGTAGTCGTAAGCCCGGTGATGTAGTCAGTGGACGAGGTGGCCAAGACAACTGAGATTGGGAGTAGTGCCCGGACGGCGAGGCCCCGGCGTCGGAGGACGAGATGAATGAGGGCACGACCGATGCGGCCATTGCCGTCGACGAACGGGTGGATCGTTTCGAATTGCGCATGCGCGAGTGCAGCTTGCGCCACGGCGGGCAACGAGTCCGCGTTGCTAAAACCCCAGAGATCCTCCAACAGGTCGTCGACATACTCTGGCGGTGGAGGGACAAACGCCGCGGAGCAGGGGTTGAAGTTGCTGCCGCCGATCCAGTTTTGCTTCTCCCGGATGTGTCCGCCCATTTCTTCGAGGTGCGTCCCAGCCAAGAGCCGCCGGTGCGCTTCGAGCAGCGTCTCCAAGGTGACGTCGTCACCGGGGCCAACCGCGTTGAGCGCCCAGGACATGGCCTGGATGTTTCCCAGCACCTCAACGGCCGTGACGTCGTGCGCGGCCTCTCCAAGTGACTGTGCGGCCTCGGCACGCAAGAGCCGACGCCCGCCTACTTCGAGGCCCTCGATTCTCGACGACGCAACCGATTCCGCCCGGAGGAGAAGCCGGGCAAGCGTTTCGGTGTCCGCCAGGACGGCGGCCTTGGCGTCGAACCGGGCGATGGCGGCTTCGGCGTCGGTGACGTCGGCAGCGACGTCGCCGTCGAGGCGGACGCTCCGGCCGACGAGAAAGTCGGGTAGGTACGCCTCGTAGTCGCACGAGGCGCGATCCCTACGGGGCAGCCCCGAGGCCACCTCGCTTCTCCAGCGACGATGCAAAACCTTGGACACGGAGTCTCCTTATTCAAGGTTTAAATATATCCTTGAATAAGGAGCTGTGCTATTCAAGCTTGTCCACGTGGGGAGGTGACGGCGGCTCCTCGCCGAAGGCCAACGCGATGGCGTTGGCGGTGATGCGCTCGTAGAGCGGACGGAGCTCGTCGACGATGCCGGCGTCGCTGCCGAGCGGTGCGGGGTCGAGCTGTCGAAGGACCAGGTCGGCCGCGACGGCCAGTCGCGGTCGGACCTCAATGGCCGACACGTCGTCGTGGTTGCCCCAGAACGAGGCCGCGTCCGACGCCCGCGTCGGTGCCGCCGACTCCGGATCGAACGCCGGCCATCCGAATCGCCCCGCCTCGAGCGTGTCCCCCGACTTCCCCGGCTCCCCCGGCTCCTCCGCCTCGGACTCACCAACTCCGGGACCGCGCCGTCGCTCCCTCAGGTCGGCGAGCAAGCGCTCCTTGTCTCGGCCCCGCCACGCAAAGATCAGGAAGGGATCGCGGTCGAACGCTTCCGCCATCAAGTAGAAGACCGCGGCGACGTGCTTGCACGGGTTCTCCCAGTCGGGGCACGAACAGGCGGATACGAGGTCGTCGTCGAGGTCGTCGCCCGGGGCGGGGAACAGCGTCGTCGAGCATTCGACGAAGGCCTCTTCGATCTCCTCGGGCATCTCGCCGGCCAGGAGCTTGGCCAAGAAGACGGCCCGCGACGCCATCACGTCCTCGATGCTGCCCCACTCCGAGTCGGTCAAGACGCCCGTCTCGATGAACACGCGGTACGGCTTGGGCCGCGAGCCTTGCACGGAGGCGCGGACCTGGCCGGGGACGATCTCCAGGCTCAGGACCTGACCGGTGCGCGCGTAACGCCTCCCCCGCTGCAAACGGCCCCCGATAGCGGACGCTTCGAGCACGGCGATGAAGCGCTGCGACCACCAGGTGTCACCGATCTGCCCGCGCGTGCTGCGGGCCGTGACGCCCCCTTCCACCCGGATCGGCTTCGCGGCCGGGGGCCACCAGCCATCGGGAGGCCGGCCGGAGCGGCCCGATGGACGACGTGAGGAGGGGCCCGGCATCAGTCGTCTCCCACGGCGTCGGCCGACAGGGCTACCACCTCGCGCAGCTGGTCGGTCGACATCTCGGTGAGCCACCCCTCACCGGTCCCGACTATCCGCTCGGCCAAGGCCCGCTTCGCCTCGATCATGGCGTCAATGCGCTCCTCCAGGGTCCCGCCGCAGACGAACTTACGGACCTGGACGTTGTGCTTCTGTCCGATCCTGTAGGCCCGGTCGGTCGCCTGGTCCTCCACTGCCGGGTTCCACCACCGATCGAAGTGCACGACCTGGTTTGCCGCCGTCAGGTTGAGTCCGGTCCCGCCGGCCTTCAACGAAAGGAGGAACACCGGCGGTCCTTCGCCGTCCTGGAATCGCTCGACCATGGCGTCGCGCTTCCGCTTCGTCACCCCGCCGTGCAGCCACAGCACGTCGCATCCCAATCGATGACGCAGGTGCCGCTCGAGGAGGCCGCCCATCTCCGTGAACTGCGTGAAGACGAGCGAGCGGTCGCCCTCGGCCATCGCTTCGCCGAGAAGATCGACCAGACGCGTCAGCTTGCCCGACCGGGCCGCCAGCGCTGAGCCGTCCCCCAGGAAGTGGGCCGGGTGGTTGCAGACCTGCTTGAGCTTCATCATGGTGGCCAGGACCAAGCCGCGGCGCTCGATGCCTTCGGCCTCGTCGATCCGGGCCAGCATGTCGTCGACCACCGCCTGGTAGAGCGACGCCTGTTCGCGGGTCAGGACACAGAACTCCTTCATCTCGAGCTTCTCGGGCAGGTCGGCGATGATCGTCCGATCGCTCTTGAGGCGACGCAGGATGAACGGCCCGGTGATCTGCCGCAGCTTGGCCGCCACCTCGTCGTCACCCCCACGCTCGATCGGGTCGGCGAAGCGTTCCCGGAAGCTGCGCTCGGAGCCGAGAATGCCGGGGTTGAGGAATTCCATGATCGACCACAGCTCGCTCAGCCGGTTCTCGACCGGGGTGCCGGTCATGGCGATCCGCCGCGCGGCCGGGATCGACCGGACGCTTTGCGTCGTGCGCGCCGCGCTGTTCTTGATCTGTTGCGCCTCGTCGAGGACCACGCGGCGCCAGCGGACGCCCGCCAGCAGCTCCGCGTCGCGCACCGCGAGGCCGTAGGTCGACAAGACCAGGTCCACTTTGCCCACGTGTCGGTTGAATTCCTTTCCCGCCAGTCGAGCGGGCCCATGATGGACGTACGTCGTCAACTTCGGCGCAAAGCGGGCGGTCTCGCGTTGCCAGTTGCCCACCAGGGACATCGGGCACAGGACCAATGTGGGGCCCAACCGGGGCCGCCTGCTCCGGCGAGCCGTCCCGCCGGCGCCTGGACGCGGCGGGACCGGGTCCACCGCCACCAGCGCGGCGCGCGCCCGCTCGTCAACCAACAACGCGAGAAGCTGCGCTGTCTTGCCCAGGCCCATGTCGTCGGCCAGGCACGCCCCGAGGCCGAGCTCGCCAAGGAAGCTGAGCCACCCGAGCCCGCGTTCTTGATACGGGCGGAGCTGGCCGTCGAAGCCGTCCGGCGTCGGCGTGGGCTGCAAAGTGCGGTCCTCGGCACCGGAGAGCAGCGTGCCGAGCCAGCCGTCGGCCGCCACGTCCACCACCGCCACTTGGCCCGCACTGTCCGGGCTGTCCTCGAAACCCAGCGCGGAGCGCAGGACCTCCCCCGCTGACATCACGTCGCCGGTGGCGCCCCGCTTGCCGACCGAGCTGATGGCGGCCGAGAGCTCGTCGTGATGCAGCTCCACCCACTGCCCGCGGATGCGCACCAGCGGCTGCTTCAGGCGCGCCAACTGGCGCAGCTCGGCCAGCCCGATCGTGTCGTCCCCCAGGACCGCTTCCCAGCGGATGTCACAGAGGCCGTCGAGACCGATGGTGACGAGGGAGGAACCACCGGCACCAGCCTTCGAGCGGCTCCGTGCGTTGAGTCGCAGCCCGAGCCGGGTTCTCGAGCGCCACCACGGGGGCGCGAGAACCCCGAATCCGGCCTCTTCCAACAAGGGCGCGCCGTCGCGCAAGAAGGTCAGGATGCCCGCCGCGTCGGTCGTGTGCTCGCACGGCGCCGCCGAGGCGAGGGCGCGTCCGAGCGCGGGGACGAGGCGGGCCGCCTGTCCGAGCCCGCGCAGAAGGACCTCGTCGGGGTGCGTCACGTGCCGCTCCATGGCGGTCAACTCCGGCCCGTCGGACCAGACGTCTGCCGCGGGGACAACCAGGCTGGGGTCGTCGACCGCCTGCAGCGCGAACTCGATGCGCCAGTTCTCCTCAGCAGCGGGCCGGCGTTCTTCCCCGTCCGCCCCGTCTTCCCCGTCCTCGGAGGGTGGGACTATCCGAAAACAGGTCCGCACCGTGTCGGCCTCCGCGCTCCTCGTGGCGTGCCACGCGGCGAGCCGACCGGCCAGTTCCTCGCACTCGTCGTCGGCGCACTCACGCATCACACCGTCGGCTGACCGCAGGGCGCGCACCCAGGATTGGACCACGTACTCCCTGCTGCCCCGCCGCCCCGCGGTCGACAGAGAAGAGGTCACCAGGCCCCGCGCCAGGGCGTCCGTCACACCCCACATCAAGGAGCGCAGGACCTCGTCGCTCGATACGGTGCGCTCCTCTGCACTGCGCTGGTCCGCCTTCGACCCCGGGGCGCCATCGGCGCGCACGGCCATGAACGAGGTCGGCAGCGCCCACACCAGCGCCTCGATCCGGCCGCGGTCGTGCCCGTCGATGAGCGGTCGCCAGCACGCCCGCCAGCCGCCGGCGACGAACTCGAGATCGGGGAGCAGGCGACCCCGGGCCAAGAGCTCCACCACCATCTCGACGGCGCGCGTGGCGAAGCGGATGTCGGGAGAAAGAATGTCCGCCGTCGGGCCACCAACACCGTCGCCGTCGAGGGACTGATCGCCGCCTTTCGCCAAAGAGAGCGCCGAGAGCAACTCCGCTGCCGCGGACGCGTCGAGGACATAACCCGGCGCGGTCCACAACGACAGCTGTGGCTCCGACTCCGAGGGCGAAGCGGCGTGGGGCCCGCCGAGGGGCTCGTCGTCGAGGGGAAGCCCGATCGGGAACCCGCCGGATCCCGGGAGTCGCAGCGTGAGCTCGACGGGATGCTCCCCCAGCCTGTCGGCCGCCGCCAAGCCCGCGATGTCAGCCACGGCCAGTCGCAGGCCTTCAGGATCGAGAGCGAAGGGATGGGGCCGCGGACGACGCGTCGCCCGCCCTCGGCGCGCCGAGGTTGGCCCAGCCCGGTTGCTGTCCTCCGCCCAGAGCGCCAGGCCACCCGGATCGGTCAGCCACGCGGCGTGAAGGACGACCATTCGCCCATACTGACGCGGCGCAGTCACCGCTCCCGAATCGCTCTCAGAGCGGGTGCCTCCGCGTGGCCTCCGAGTGGTCGGTCAGCTGGGAGCCGCCAGTGGCTCGATGCCAGCCAGCGTCGCACCAAGCCTGTCCTTTTCGACCTCGAGGTCATAGTGCGCCTGCAGGTTCATCCAGAATCCGTCACTCATGCCGAAGAAGCGCGAGAGGCGCAGGGCCGGCCGGCCGGAACCGGCGCGGCGGGCATCGGGTCTGGTCCGACAGGCCGGGTTGGTCCGCGACGCAGCCAATGCACCAAGATCCGGTCTAAGCCGTCAGGGGCCGCGTGCGGGTGGGAGGTGACATGGAGACGTCGGAGGCGGGGACAGGCACCGACGCGTTCCGGGCCGAGCTACGGGACTGGTTGACCGAGCACCTCACCCCCGATGTCGTGGAGGCGGGCGAGCGCCAGATGGAGG
>DASZLL010000097.1:0-7971 GCA_035552395.1 Acidimicrobiales bacterium | reverse complement strand
TGGATCCGCCAGGCGCTGCTGCTCCCGCTACGCCCGGGCAGCACCGTCGTCGCGCTGTCCAGCGGCGCGGCCGTTGCGGGCTCACCGCTCAGTGGCGGCTACGCCGGATCGAAGGCCACCATCCGCTTCATGAGCGGGTACGCGGCGGACGAGTCGGCCCGAGCGCGGCTGGGCATCCGCTTCTTCTCGGTGCTGCCGAAGCTGACGGCGTCGACGGAGCTCGGAGCGGCGGCGGTCGAGGCCTACGCGCACCGCAATGACATGACGGTCGAGCAGTATCTCGACGAGGTCGGGCCGGGCATCACGCCCGAGGACGTCGGGAAGGCCACGATCGAGCTGGTGTCATCGGCCGAGCCCACGGCGGGGGCGTTCCTTCTGACGCCGGCGGGATTGTCCCCCCTCCAATGACCGGCTGCGCAAATAGGCTGCCGTCGTGAGCCGGCCCCCGACGACCGGTGCGGTCGCGGCCGAGCAGTTGGAGCAGTACCGCAACGAACTGACCGGCTACTGCTACCGGATGCTCGGATCGATCCACGAGGCCGAGGACGCGGTGCAGGACACCATGCTGCGCGCCTGGCGAGTACTCGATCGGTTCGAGGACAGACAAGGTCTGCGACCGTGGCTCTACCGGATCGCCACCAACGTGTGCATCGACCTGTCGAAGGGTCGGGCGCGGCGGGCCCTGCCGATGGACGTGACGCCGGCCCAGAGCGGCGAGCTCGTCCGCGGCGACGTGCGACCCGAGGCCTTCTGGATCGGGCCGGCGCCGGACGAGATGGTGTTGTCGGACGGCGACCCTGCAGAGCGCGCCCTTGCTCGCGAGTCGGTGCGCATCGCCTTCATCGCTGCCCTGCAACACCTGGCCCCGCGCCAGCGCGCCGTCCTGATCCTGCGCGACGTCCTGCGCTGGCGCGCCGCCGAGGTCGCGGTACTCCTCGAAACGAGCACCGCCGCCGTCCACAGTGCGCTGCGCCGGGCCCGCGAGGCCGTCGGTGACGCCGACCGCGACCTGACCCCGAGCGAGCCGTCCGCCGACGATCGCCAGGTGCTGGCCGCCTACATTGACGCCTTCGAGCGCGACGACGTCGACGGCCTCGTGGCCCTCTTGCGCGACGACGCCATCCTCGAGATGCCGCCGTTCGAGCTCTGGATGCGCGGTCCCACCGATATACGGCGCTGGATGGTGGCGGCCGACGCGTTCGGCCAGGAGAAGTTCTCGCCGGTCAGCGCGAACGGGTCGCCGGCGGTGGCCGTGTACCGCCCCCGCGAGCGCGGCGGGCGGCTCCAGGCGTTCGCAATCCAGGTACTCGACGTCGTCGAGGGGCGCATCGGCGCCATTCACGTGTTCTTGGAGCCGGCGCTGTTCGAGCTGTTCGGCCTGCCGCTCGAGATGGCGGCCTAGGACCAAGCATGGAAGGCCCGGTTCCACCTCTCCGTGAGGTGGCCGACGTCGACCTCGACGTCTCCTGGCTGGTGCCGGCCGACTTGTGCGCGGTCGAGGCGCTGGCCCGCCTGCAGGTGACCGCGTCGCGCTGCGGCCGCTCGCTCCAACTCCACGGCGCCTGCGGCGGACTGCCTGAGCTCCTCCATTTCTGCGGGCTGAGCGACGTGCTGCACATGTGCCGCTGCTGCCAGCCCTGCGAGGCGACGCCTGACGCCCCGATCGAAGGCTGAGCTTCGTCAGCGGCGACTCGTGGCGGGGGACAATGAGGGCGTGGCGACCATCTCGATGCCGAGCCTCCTCTCGACCGCTTGCGACGAGGACGGCCGCCGGGCGTGGCTCAAGGCGCTCCCGGCCGAGATCGAGGACATCGCCGCGCGCTGGTCGCTCACCCTCGGCTCGCCGTTCCAGCCGGGCGGCCAGACGGCATGGGTGGCGCCGGTCCGCTCCGCCGAATTCGGTGACCTCGTATTGAAGGTTGGCTGGTGGCACATGGAGGCCGACGATGAGGCGGCCGGGCTCCGCGAGTGGGACGGTGACGGCGCGATCCGCGTGTTGGCGGACGAACGGCCTACGCGGACGACGACGGCGTTGCTGCTGGAACGGTGCACGCCGGGGTCGGCTTTGAGCGAGCGGCCGGAGGAGGAGCAGGACGTCGTCATCGCCGGACTGCTGCGCCGTCTGTGGCGCCGGCCGTCGGAAGCCTCGTCGTTCCGGAGCCTCCAGTCGATGTGCGACTACTGGTCCGACGAATTCGAGCGCAAGGTGGCCGACGGCCGGAGCCAGGCGGAGCCCGACCTCGCCCACCAAGGAGCCGGCCTCTTCCGGTCATTGCCCGGGACGGCCCCGACGGACACGCAGCGCCTCCTCTGTACCGACCTCCACGCCGGCAACGTGCTGGCGGCCGAGCGCGAGCCGTGGCTGGTCATCGACCCCAAGCCGTTCGTGGGCGATCCGACTTATGACGCGCTGCAGCACCTCTTCAATTGCCACGACCGCCTGGTTGCCGACCCGCGGGGTCTCGTCACCCGATTCGCCGGGCTCCTCGGCCTCGACCCGGGCCGCCTGCTCGTCTGGCTGTTCGCTCGCTGCGTGGTCGAGTCGGCCGAGTTGCCCTGGGCACTCGGCGTCGCTCGCCGGATCCGGCCCTAGCTGCGGGAGCCGGCCCTCGCGCGGGCCGGGCGCGCCTGGCGCGCCGGGCGCGTCTGGGTGGCGAGGCGTGCAACGAGGATCTCGACGACGACCTCAGGATCGAGCCCGCTCATGCCGCGGCAATCGAGGTCCGCCGCCGCGAGCAGCTTGATGGCCGCCGTGATCTTCTCGCTGCCCAACCGGCGCGATTGCTCCAGGGCCTTCTTCGCCACGAAGGGCGCCGTGCCGAGGATCGCCGCCGCGTCGCGCTCGCCCATAGTGTCCCCGCCGTCGAGGGCGAGCATGTTGGCGAAGTGGCCGTGCAGGGTGGCGAGGATCTGCATCGGTGCCAAGCCGCCGGCTTCGAAGAGGCGATGGAGGACCCGCAGAGCGGTACGCGGCTCGCCCCGGTCGATCGCGTCGGTCAGCGCGTAGCGCGGCAGGTTGCCGGCCTCGCCGAGGTACGGCTCCAGGTCGTCGGCGGAGACGGTCGCCCCCTCGCCGTAGGCGGCGCTCAGCGCAGACAGCAGGCCTTCGACCCGGCCGAGGTCCTCGCCCACGTGCCCGGCCAGGAGGTCCGAGGCGTCGCGGTCGAGGTGCACGTTGGCGCCGCGAAGGTGCTCGTGGAGCCAGGCCTTGCGGTCGCCCGCCTTGCTCGTCGAGACGTCGACGATCTGGCCTTGCGCACCGATGGCCTTGATCAGCGCGGCCGGGATGGTGCCGCCGCCGGCCACGAGTACGAGCACGGAGGTGGGGAGCGGCGCGTTCACCACCTCGATGAGCCGCGGCACGTCCGCCGTCAGCAGCCGTCCCGCGTCGCGTACCACGACGACGCGCAGATCCAAGAGGAACGGCGGGGTGCAGGCGGCGTCGACCACCGCGCCGACGTCGAGCTCCTCCCCCGCGGCGCCGCCGATCTCTTCGACCACGAGCGAGTGGTCGCGGTCGCCGACGACGTCGGCCACCAGCGTGCGGACCTCCTGGGCCACCAACGAGGGGTCGTCGCCGCGCACCAGATAGGCCGCCGCCCGTCCGCTCACTGCGCCTCGCTCACGGCAGCCAGCACGTCGCGGGCCCGACAGGTGCCCAAGACGTCGTGCACGCGGACGATGCGGCAGCCCCACGAGATGCCGAGGGCCGCCGCCCCGATGGAGGCGGCACCCCGCTCGGTGATCTCCAGATCCAACACCTTGCCGAGAAAGGTCTTGTTGGACGCGGAGAGCAACAACGGAAAGCCGAGTTCGGCCAGCCGTTGCGAGGCACGCAGAAGGGTGAGCGACTGTTCGGCGGTCTTGCCGAGGTCGAGACCCGCATCGAGCACGATCCGCTCGGGCGGGATGCCGGCGTCGCGGGCGTGCCCGGCGCGCTCGGTGAGGAACGCAGCGACGTCGGCGACGACGTCGCCGTAGTGCGGGTCGGGGTCGGCCACGCGCGGCGCCAGGCGGATGTGGGTGATGACGACCGCCGCATCGTGTTCGGCTGCCGCCGGCGCGTAGTCGGGATCGGCCAGACCGCTGATGTCGTTGCCCATAACCGCACCCTCGACGTAGCAAGAGCGTGCGACCGAGGCGCGCCAGGTGTCCACGGAGATCGGCGAGTCGAAGCGAGCGACCAGCCCGGCGACGACCGGGGCGACGCGATCGAGCTCCTCGGTCTCCGTCACCTCGGGACCGGGGCCTGCCTTGACGCCGCCGATATCGAGGATGTCGGCGCCGTCGGCAACCAGCTGCTCGGCCCGCGCGTAGAGCTTGTCGAGGTCGAAGGTGGCGCCCTTGTCGTAAAAGGAGTCGGGCGTGCGGTTGAGGATCCCCATGACGAGGGCGCGATGGGTGAGGTCGTAGCGGCGGCCGCCGAGGTCGAGCGTGGCCGCGCTCGGGACGTAGGACGTGCGGGGGGTGGCGGTGCCGGAGTTGGGTTTGGTGCCGGCCTTGGTGTCAGCGGCCCCGAGGGCCATCAGAACAGCCGCGCCGCCAGCGCCCGCCGGTACTCGTTGGTGCGCGGGTCAGATGGCCCGAGCGCCTCGAGCAGGTCGACGAACTCCTGGCGCACGGCGTCGTCGTCGCGCACCCGGTCGATGAGGCCGTCGAGCTTGGCGGCGATCTCGTCGCGGCCGGTGTCCGAGACGTCGACTCCGGCCTCGAGGAGCCGGGCGTCGGCCGCCAGGAGCCTTGTGGCGTCCGTCTCGGGAATGCGAGCGAGGAACGACAGGGCCTCTTGCGCGTCGCCGCGGTCGATGAGCAGGCGGGCCAGAGCCTCGATGGCGCCGGCGTGGTCGGGCTCGAGCTCGAGCGCCCGGCGCAACGACGCCTCGTCGCCGACGATCACCAGGTTGTCGGCCTCGCTCGGGGCGGGTGCAATTCGCTGGATGAACGCGGTCACCTCTGCCTCGGGCAGGGCCCCGATGAACTGGTCCACCACCTGGCCGTTGGCGATGGCGAAGACAGCCGGGATGGACTGGACGGCGAACGACTGTGCGATCCGCGGGTTGTCGTCGACGTTGACCTTGGCCAGCGCCACGGCACCACCCGTGTCGGCGACCGCTTTTTCGAGCATGGGGCCGAGCGTCTTGCACGGCCCGCACCAGGGCGCCCAGAGGTCGACCACCACTGGCACGGTGGCGCTGCGGGTCAGGACCTCCTCTTGGAATGTCTCGTCGGTGACGTCCATCGTGCCGTGACGTTAATGGTTGGGCCGGGTCAGGACGGACGCCGGGACCGACCGGGGACGGCGCTCTGTAGGGGCCGCGGCGCACCGATTAGCGTCGGTTCCCGTGTCGCAGGCACCCGAAGGTATTCATGCAGGCCAGGTCACCGAGTGGATGGCGGCGTTGCTGCCCGAGTTGCGTCGCCCGCTGACGTTCACGCTCGTCGCCGGCGGGCGCTCCAACCTGACATTCCGGGTCGAGGATGCGGAGGGCCGGGCCTGGGCCCTGCGTCGGCCGCCGCTGCATCACGTGCTGCCGACGGCTCACGACATGACGCGCGAGTACCGGCTGATCCACTCGCTCGGCCCGGCCGGGATCCCGGTCCCCGCCGCGCTCGGTCTGTGCACCGACGAGGCGGTCAACGAGCGCCCCTTCTACGTCATGGAGTTCGTCGACGGGCACATCCTGCGCAGCGCGCCGCAGGCCGAGGAGGCCTTCGACGTGGCGACCCGTCGAGCCGTCGGCGACCACATGGCCGACACGCTGGCCGCGCTGCACGACGTCGACCCCGACGCCGTCGGGCTGGGCGACTTGGGGCGGCACGAGGGTTACATCGAGCGCCAGCTCAAGCGGTGGCGGGGGCAGTACGACCAGATGCAGGTCGAGGGCGTGGACCACGGCGACCTAGTCGAGCGGGTCAGCGACGAGCTGGCCCGGCGCATCCCCAAGCAGCAGCGCACCTCGGTGGTCCACGGCGACTACCGCATGGACAACGTCGTGCTGGCCGACGACGGGTCGGTCCGGGCCATCCTCGACTGGGAGATCTGCACCTTGGGAGATCCACTCGCCGACCTCGGGCTCTTGATGGTCTATTGGGCCGACCCGAGCGACGAGATGGCCGTGCTCGGGCTCTCGCCGACCACGGCGACGGGGTTCTCGACGCGGGCCCAGGTGCTCGAGCGCTACGGGTCGGTGTCCGACCTCGACATCACGGACGTCGGCTACTACGTGGCCTTTGGCTACTGGAAGCTCGGCTGCATCCTCCAGGGCGTGTACGCGCGCTACGTGGCGGGCGCCGGCGCGGGCGACACGGGCAGCGTGGACACGTTCCCCGCGCAAGTGGGGCGCCTCTTCGAGATGGCGGAGCAGTCGCTGGAGTCCGTCCCGTGAGCCCCGAGGGCCCCAGCGGGATGACCGAGATCTTCGAAATCAACTCCGAGCCCGTCCTGCGCGACCCGGTGTTGGTGGTCTCGCTCGAGGGCTGGGTCGACGCCGGGTTGGGCGCCACGACAGCGGTCGCCGCGCTGCTCGGCGGCGGGCCGACCGAGACGATCGTGACGTTCAACGGCGAGCACTTCTTGGACCAGCGGGCCCGGCGCCCGGTGGCCCGGATCGTGAACGGCGTGACGACCGAGTTGACCTGGCCCCGCACGTTGGTGCGCCAGGGTACGGACGGGGAGGGGCGCGACATCCTCTATCTGGTCGGCCCCGAGCCGGACTTCCACTGGCGCGCCTTCACCGACGCCGTCGTCGGCTTGGCCCGCTCGTGGCGGGTGCGCATGGTCGTCGGCCTCGGCGCGTTCCCGGCCCCGGCGCCGCACACGCGCCCGGTCCGGCTGGCGGCGACCGCGCCGGCGGCCTCGTCACACCTGATTGAGCAGGTCGGGATAGTGCAGGGCGAGCTCGAGGTGCCGGCGGGCGTGCTCTCCGCGCTCGAGCTGGCCTTCGGCCAGGCCGGCACCCCGACGGTGAGCCTGTGGGCCCGGGTCCCCCACTACGTGGCGGCCATGCCGTTCCCCGAGGCGAGCGCGGCGCTGCTCGAGGGACTGTCCAGCGTCGCCGATCTGTCGATCGACGCGTCCCCGCTGCGGCGGGCGGCCGACAGCTCGCGCCGCCAAGTGGATCAGCTCATCTCGGACAACCCCGAGCACCAGGCGATGGTGCGCAAGCTCGAGGAGAACATCGACGCCTCGGAGGGCAACCCGATGGGCGTGGAGGAAGTGCCCTCGGGCGACGAGATCGCGGCCGAGCTCGAGCGGTTCCTGCGGGGCGAGGAACAGTGAAGGCCCCGACGGAGTCGACGGAGTCGACGGAGTTGACGGAGGTGACGGAGTTGACGGAAGAGAGAGGACACAGGCAATGAAGATCGACGGCGGAATCGGCTTCGACCCCAGTGGGGTGGCCGAGCAGGCGGCCAAGGCCGAGGCGAGCGGGTACGACGGGGTGTGGTCGGCCGAGACGAGCCACGACCCCTTCCTGCCGATCGCCATCGGCGCTGGGGCCACGGAGACGCTTGAGTTCGGGACCGGCATCACCGTCGCCTTCGCCCGCAACCCGATGACGCTGGCCGTGCTGGCCAATGACCTCCAGCTGCTGACCAAGGGCCGCTTCATGATGGGGATGGGGAGCCAGATCAAGCCGCACATCACGAAGCGTTTCTCCATGCCGTGGTCGCACCCGGCGCCGCGCATGCGCGAGATGATCCTCGCCATCCGTGCCATTTGGAAGACCTGGGAGACGGGCGAGAAGCTCGACTTCCGCGGCGAGTTCTACACGCACACGCTGATGACGCCGTTCTTCGACCCGGGCCCGAATCCACACGGCAACCCCAAGATCCTCCTGGCCGGCGTCGGCGAGCAGATGACCGAAGTGGCCGGCGAGGTCGGCGACGGCTTCTTGGTCCATGGCTTCACGACCGAGCGCTACCTGCGTGAGAAGAGCCTGCCCGCGCTCGAGCGGGGCGCGGCGAAGGCGG
>DASZLL010000096.1:0-37417 GCA_035552395.1 Acidimicrobiales bacterium | reverse complement strand
CACCTAGACATCCCACGGCTCCAAATGTCAAGCAGCGACGGCGAGTTCGTTCTCCGGGCGGTGAGCCCAAGCAATCATTTCGTCGTAGGCGACATGGTGGGTGAGGCAGCCGTGGAGTACGCCGACAAGGCGGTTGCCGAGGGCGCGTAGCGCTTGGTGATGCCCTTCTCCTGCGGCACGCCGGGCGTCGTAGTAGGCCCGAGCTCCGGCCGAGGCACTTAGTGAGGCGAAAGCCCATAGATAGATGGCGTCGGCCAAGCGTCGGTTGCGAACGTGGCGGGCTAACACGGCCTTCTTGGTGCCCGAGGCCCGGGTAATGGGCGACGTGCCGGCGTAATTCTTGCGACACTTAGCGGTGGCATAGCGGTTCGGCTCGTCGCCGAACTCGCCCAGCACCCGGGCGCCGAGGATGGTCCCCAGTCCTGGCAGGGAACGGACCACCTCAGCGTCTGGGTGCTGCTCAAAATCCGAGGAAAGCTCCTCGGCGAGTGCAGTGCTCTGGGCCACCATCTCGGCGATGACCGCCACGCTGGCACTCACCGACGCCCCCATCGCGTCGGCCACGACTGGAGGCGCCTCGAGCTGCTCGGAGCGCAATGCGCTCTGGATCTCGGCCGCCCGCTCATCGATGCGCCGCTGACGACCGCCCCGGCGCAGAGCCGAGCCGATCTTCGAGCGCGACAGGCCCCTCCCGAGGGTCGGTGTGGGGGCGATGCGCAGCACCTCGAGGGCATCGCTGCTGGCCAGGTTGTCGAAAGCGACCAGGGCAGCGGGGTAGAACTCGCGCAGCGTCGAGCGCAACAGGTTGGTTTGACGGCCCTTGGACCACACCATGGACTGGTGCGCCCGAGCCAAGATCTTGATGGCCTCCACCTCATCGCTGTCGCCGGCCATGAGGCGGTGATTGTGACGGTCGGTGCGGACCATGTCGGAGAGCACCTGGGCGTCGCCGGCGTCGGACTTGGCGCCCGAGCTCGAGTGACGGTCCCGATAGCGCGATGTCGACATGGGGTTGACGGCGTAGACCCCGTAGCCGGCCGCCACCAAGGCCGCCACGAACAGGCCGCGGTCGGTCTCGATCCCGATGACGACATCAGCGGGGTCTTCGACGTGGGCACCGACCAGCTCATGGAACCTGGCAATGCCCTCGACCCCTTCGGGCAGTCGGGCCTTGACCAGTCGCACACCGTCCTCGTCGGCCAAATGTACGTCGTGATGGGCCTCGGCCCAGTCCACTCCTACGAAGATCACTCTGTTGCCGCCTTTCAGCTGGTCGGATCCACACCTGCGGTGAGCCTCGAGGTGGCCGGCAGCCCGCTAATGGATCAGTGCTCGCGGCACGACATCCCACCAGCCGTCATGGCAACCTCACCGACCAACAGGGGGCACGTTCTAGGTGTAAGGCTCAAGGGCCTGGCCGGAGTCAGTGCTCACCTATTGGCGGCTCGGCGACCAGTCTCTCCCCTATGGGACGAGATGATCGACCCCCATTAGCCGGCGGAGCCTCTGCCCGTTCGATGACCAGCCGCGTCATCGCGGCGAAATGATCCGGGTGCGACAGGTGCGCGCCGTGCTGCGCCCCGTCGATCGCGTAGACGACCCCACCGGGAACGTTGGCCCCCAGCCACTGGACGGTGCGGCGGTGGTGCGTTCGGGTCGTCGGCCCACCCATGCCGAACACCGACGGTACCGAGAGTGCCGTCACGTCGAAGGGCGCGCCCTCACCGTGCAGGCTCCGGAAATCGGCCACCAGGGCGGGCCCGTCGGCCCGTCGCGACGCCTTGCCGTCGTCCGTCAGGCGCGCCCACGCCCCCGGCCCAATCATCCGCGAGAAGAAACGCTCGACCTCCTCGTCGGGGTCGTCGGCCGCCACCCCCCATCGCGGCGCCCCCGACCCCGCCCCGTCACGTCGGAACCCCAACCACGGCATCGGCGGCTCGAACACACCGATCGCGTCGAACAGCGCCGGATCGGCCAACGCCGCCCCGATCACGACGTCGCCCCCGAGGCTGTGCCCGACGCACACGACCGGACCCGCCGCCGAAGCCCGGTCGCCCCGTGCCTCCTCCATCACGGCCAGCAGGTCCTCGATATGCCCACCTAACTCCACCACGCCCCCGCCCCTCGAACCCTGGTAACCACGCCGGTCGTAGGCAACGGCCGTCACGTCGGGCAGCCGCCGCATCACCCGCCCAAAGCTGTCGCCTCGGTCGAGCGAGCCGTGCACGAAGACGACCGTCGCCGCACCCTCCCCAGACGCCGGCCGCGCCGTGACATGGAGTGCGGCCGGGTAGCTCATGAGCAGGCCAGACGCTACCAACTCGCCTCGCACCCCTGACCTCCACCGGTAGAGTCGGCTCGTGACCCAATTCGGTGGCTCAGGAGGCTCGTTCGGGCCGAACGCATGGCTGGTCGACGACATGTACGACCGCTTCCTGGCGGACCCCGACTCGGTCTCCGAGAGCTGGCGCGAGTTCTTCGCGGACTACAAACCGGGATCGGTCCCGGCCCCGGCCCAGCCGATCGCGCCCGTCACTTCGTCTGCGCCCGCGCCGTCAGGTGCCGCCGCCCCGGCGGCGGTCGCCGCCCCGGCTCCGACTTCCATCGTGCCGGCGGGGAGCGAGGAGGCCACCCCGCTGCGCGGTGCGGCCTCCCGGATCGTCGCCAACATGGAAGCCAGCCTGGGCGTCCCCACCGCGACCAGCGTCCGCACCGTGCCGGCTCGCCTGCTCGAGGTCAACCGGCTCATCCTCAACAACCAACTCGCCCGGACCACCGGCGCCAAGGTCAGCTTCACCCACATCATCGGCTACGCCGTCGTCCGCGCCCTGCACGACGTGCCCGCGCTCAACTCGGCCTTCGTTTCCGACGTCGGCGGGACGGGCAAGCCGGGCGTCATCCACCACAAGCATGTCGGCCTGGGGCTGGCGGTCGACCAGGAGAAGAAGGACGGGACACGAACGCTCCTTGTCCCGTGTATCACAGACGCCGACACCCTCGACTTCCGTTCGTTCGTCCTTGGCTACGAGGATCTGATCCGCAAGATCCACACCGGCAAGATCGGCCCCGACGACTTCGCCGGCACGACCGTGTCGTTGACCAACCCCGGCACCCTCGGGACGGTGCAGTCGGTGCCCCGCCTCATGCCGGGCCAGGGCGCCATCATCGGCGTCGGCGCGCTCGGGTATCCGCCCGGCTTCGAGGCGGCCGACCCCCACGTCGTCGCCCAGCTCGGGCTCGGCAAGATCGTCACCCTCACGTCGACCTACGACCACCGCATCATCCAGGGCGCGGAGTCCGGCCTATTCCTCGGCCGCGTGGCGGCGCTCCTGACCGGAGCAGACGGCTTCTACGAGGACCTCTTCGAGTCCATGGCCGTGCCGTACGAGCCCGTCCGCTGGCAGGTCGACTCGAACGCCGGCATCGGCGAAGGCGGTCAGCAACATCTGGTCAAGCAGGTGCACGTCCAGACCCTGATCAACATGTACCGGGTGCGCGGGCACCTCATCGCCCACCTCGACCCGCTCGACGCCGAGCCGCCGCACATCCATCCCGAGCTCGACCCGCTGACTTACGGCCTCACCATCTGGGACCTGCCGCGCGAGTTCGTTGCCGACGGCCTCGCCGGTCGCGACGTCGCCACCCTCGACGAGATCCTCCATGTGCTGCGCGACGCCTACTGCCGCACACTCGGCATCGAGTACATGCACATCCAGGATCCCGAGCAGAAGCGGTGGATCCAGCAGCACGTCGAGGGCCAGCCGACCACGCTCAACCTCGAGGAGCAGCGTCACATCCTCGACCGCCTCAATGCGGCGGAGGTCTTCGAGCGCTTCCTCCACACCCGCTACGTCGGGCAGAAGCGCTTCGGCCTCGAGGGCGCCGAGTCGACCATCGTCCTGCTCGACGCGTTGCTCGACTCGGCTGCCGGCGCCGGCGTCGCGGAGGTCGTCATGGGCATGGCCCACCGCGGCCGGCTCAACGTGCTGGCCAACATCGTCGGCAAGTCGTATCACGACATCTTCGAGGAGTTCGAGGGCAACCTCGACCCCGAGTCCGTGCAGGGCTCGGGCGATGTGAAGTACCACAAGGGCGCGCACGGCGTCTTCCATGGCAGTGCCGGCGAGGAGCTGCCGATCACCCTCTCCTCGAACCCCTCCCACCTCGAGGCCGTCGACCCCGTAGTGGAGGGCATGACGCGGGCGAAGCAGGACCGGCTCTCACCCCCGACCGACGGCACCCCGACCGCGGCCTTCGAAGGCGCCGACGGTTTCCCGTGCATGTCCGTCCTCGTGCATGGCGATGCCGCGTTCGCCGGCCAGGGTGTGGTGGCCGAGACGCTCAATCTCTCTGGCCTCTCCGGCTACCGGACCGGCGGCACGGTGCACCTCGTCATCAACAACCAGCTCGGATTCACGACAGCGCCCGCCTCCGCCCGCACGTCGGTGTACCCGACGGACGTGGCCAAGATGGTCCAGGCGCCCATCTTTCACGTCAACGGCGACGACCCCGAGGCATGCGTGCGCGCCGCCCGGCTGGCTTTCGCCTTCCGCCAGACTTTTCACAAAGACGTGGTCATCGACCTGGTCTGCTACCGCAAGCACGGGCACAACGAGGGCGACGACCCCAGCTACACGCAGCCACTCATGTACCAGCGCATCGAAGCCAAGCGCTCGGTGCGCAAGCTCTACACCGAGACGCTGGTGCGGCGGGGCGACATCACGCTCGAAGAGGCCGAGTCGGCGCTCGACGACTTCAACAGCAAGTTGCAGACCGTGCTCGACGAGGTGCGCGGCGAGCCCTCCCTGGCGCCTACCGAGTTGCCCACTCCGCAGCGCCTTCCGATTGACACCCCCTCGATCGAGACCGGGGTCGCGCCCGACGTGCTGCGCGCCCTGTCCTCCGTGGTGCGCTCCGTGCCCGACGGCTTCACGGTCCACCCCAAGCTCCTGCGCCAGTTCACCCAGCGCGACGAATTGGTGGCGAGCGGCCAAGTCGACTGGGCGCTGGGCGAGGCGCTGGCGATCGGCTCCCTGATGTTCGAGGGGGTGAACGTGCGCCTCACCGGCCAGGACACGAGGCGGGGCACGTTCAGCCACCGCCACTCGGTGCTCGTGGACTACTCCAACGGCGAGGAATACGTGCCCCTGGCCCACATTCGCGACGGCCTGCACCGCATCGGCGCCACGTCCCTCGAGCCCTCGGGGGAGATGGGCAACTTCACTGTGCGGGACTCGTTGCTGTCCGAGTACGCCGCCGTCGGCTTCGAGTACGGCTACGCCGTGGAGGCACCGGAGGCGCTGGTGGCCTGGGAGGCCCAGTTCGGCGACTTCGTCAACGGGGCGCAGATCATCATCGACAACTTCCTCGTGGCGGCCGAAAACAAATGGGGCCAGTTCGCCGGGCTCGTCCTCTTGTTGCCGCATGGGTATGAGGGCCAGGGGCCGGAACACTCGTCGGCCCGGTTCGAACGCTTCCTGTCGCTGTCGGCGCGCGGGAACATGCGGGTCGCCATCCCGTCGACCTCCGCCCAGTATTTCCACCTGCTGCGGTCACAGGCCCTGACCACGCCGAAGCGTCCACTCATCGTCGTGACGCCCAAGTCCCTGCTCCGGGCCCACTCGTCGCGGTCGAACCTCACCGAGCTCGAATCGGGCTCGTTCCAGCACGTGATCGACGATGCCGGCGCAGAGGACCCCTCAGCCGTACGCCACATCGTGCTGAGCAGCGGGAAGGTCGCCCACGAGGCCGAGCAGCGCCGCGCCGAACTCTCTCCCGAGGACGCGGCCCAGGTCGCGCTGGTGCGGGTCGAGCAGCTCTACCCCTGGCCCGTCCAACTTCTGATCGACATCTTCGAGCGCTACGGCGAAGCGACCGAGGTTGTGTGGTTGCAAGAGGAGCCGGAGAACATGGGAGCCTGGTCCTTCGTGCATGCCCGCCTCCACGCCTGCCTTCCTGATCGGCTCAAGCTCCGCCACGTGACTCGGGCCGAATCGGCCAGCCCTGCCATCGGGAGCGCAGCCCTGCACCAGTTGGAGCAGGCGGACCTGTTGCGGCGTGCCATTGGCTGACAAACACCATGTCGTGGTGGACGGGTCGAACCTGGCCACCGAAGGCAGAAGCTCCCCGAGCCTCAAGCAGCTCGATGAGGCCGTCCGGGCCTATCAATCTGAGGATCCCGACGCCGACATCATCGTGGTCGTCGACGCCACCTTCGAGCACCGGGTGTCGGAGGCTGAGCGCGACGAAGTCCGCAATGCCATGCTCAACGGTGAGGTCATTTCCCCGCCCGCCGGTGCCATCGGCCGGGGCGACGCGTTCGTCCTGCGCATCGCGGAGCGGACCGGCGCGACGGTGCTCTCCAATGACTCGTTCCAGGAATTCCACGGCGAGCATCCCTGGCTCTTCGACGACGGCCGGCTGATCGGGGGCAAACCGATACCGGGCGTCGGATGGATCTACACGCCGCGCCTGCCGATCCGAGGGCCCAAGAGCCGCGCCGCGACGGCCGAAGCCAAGGCGAAAAACGGCGACCACGCCTCCGCGCCGGCCAAAGCCGCCGAACTGGCGCGAGCGGCAAAGAAGGCGGCCAAGCGGGCGGGTAAGTCCAAGAAGGTATCGAAGAAGGCAGCGCCCGCCGTCGACAGCTCCTGGCCCATCACTCCCGCCGCGCCCCCGCCGGGAAGAGGCAAAGTCGACCCCGTCGTCTCGAGCGCAATCGAAGAGGCGGTGGAGGAGGCGTTGCATCCGGCGGCACCCGAGAAGCCGCGCGGTTCGTCCAGGAAGCAGGCCGCAGCCAAGAAGACGTCACCCCCGAAGAGCGCGAAGGCGAAGAAGGACGCATCGAGTGGCAGAGGCCATGACGGCAAGGGCTCGCAGGCCAGGGGCGAGGAGGCGGCCGATCAGGAGAGCGGGAGCTCCAAACAACGAAAGAAGCGGTCCGCTCCGCCCCCGGCCGTCAACGAGCCGCTGGACTTCATCAACTTCGTGGCCGCCTACACGGTGGGCAGCACGATCGATGGTGAGGTGGTCTCCTTCACGTCGCACGGTGCGATGGTTGACGTGCCGCTGCCGAGTGGCGGGGTCCTGCACTGCTACATCCCGCTGAGCGCGATGGGGACGCCGGCACCGACGAAGGCGCGCCAGGTGCTCAAAAAGGGCGAGGTGCGCCCCTTCGTCCTGGCCGGACTCGATCCACCTCGGCGGGTGGCCGAGCTCGCCCTGACGCCTTCGGCGCAGGCGAAGAAGAAGCGCGGTGCGGCGACCGAGGGACCGCCCACCCCACCCGCCGAGAAGTCAGCCAAGAGGGCAAAGGCGGCTCGGGCCCCGGCGCCGGACAGGGCCACGGGCGAGAAGGCCGGTCGCCTGGCCAAGAAGGCCGTCAAGAAGCAGGCAAAGCGAGCGGCCCCAGCCAAGAAGGCGCCCGCCCGCCCCGCGCCCGCGAAGAAGGCGGCGAAGACGAAAAAGGCGGGCAAGGTCGCCGCGGCCAAGGCGCCGGCGAAGAAGTCTGCGAAGACTGCCTCCAAAGCCAAGAAGGCACCGGCCAAGAAAGCAGCCAAGGGGCGAGCGTGACGTCGCGGCGGCTGGGTACCCTCAACCGGTGACCCCGCTGCCGCGCCCCGAAGAGATCCTTCCGCACCGCCCGCCTTTCCTCTTCGTATCGGAGGTCACCGTGGTCGAGCCCGGCGTGTCGGCACGCGGCTACTGGGAGCTGACAGGCGAAGAGGCGTTTTTCACCGGCCATTTTCCTGGACGACCGACGCTGCCCGGCGTGCTCATGGTCGAGTCCCTCGCGCAGCTCGGCGGCATCGCAGTGCTTCTCGACGCGCGCTACACCGGCAAACTGCCCCTCTTCGGCGGTATCGAACGGGCGCGCTTTCGCCGCCAGGTGGTACCAGGCGACAAACTCGAACTCGAGGTGTCGATGGATCGGCTCTCTGCCCGCGCTGGCAAGGGCCATGGCAAGGCGACGGTCGATGGCCAGACCGCGTGCGAAGCCGAACTGCTCTTCGTGATCGTGGACAGCGAGGGCGGTGCCGACTGATGCGCCTCGCCACCTGGAACGTCAACTCGCTGGCGGCGCGCCTGCCGAGGGTCACGGAGTGGATCGATGCGAACCAGCCGGACGTGCTGTGTATGCAGGAGACCAAGCTGGCCGACGACAAATTCCCAGAGAAGGAATTCGCCGAACTGGGGTACGAGACAGCGCACAACGGCGACGGGCGCTGGAACGGTGTCGCCATCGCGAGCAAGGTTGGGATCGCCGACGTCACCGGCGGGTTCGGCACCCCAGACGATGAGTACGGTCGGCGAGTCATCTCCGCCATGTGTGCGGGCACGCGGGTCTTCTCGGTCTACGTGCCCAATGGACGCTCCCTCGACAACGAGTTCTATGCGGTGAAGCTGGCCTGGCTGGCTCAGCTCCGCAGCACGCTCGACCAGACGTGTCCGCCCGGGTCGTCGGTGGCAGTCCTCGGTGACTTCAACGTGGCCCCCGACGACGGCGACGTGTGGGATCCCGCCGCGTACGTCGGTGCCACCCACGTGAGCGAGCCCGAGCGCGCCGCTCTGCGCCAGGTCGAGGCGTGGGGCCTCGACGACATCTTCCGCCGCTTCAACGAGCCGGGAACCTTCACCTGGTGGGACTACCGCGCCGGTGATTTTCACAACGGCAAGGGCATGCGCATCGATCTCGTGTTGGTGAGCGGCGACCTCGTGGAGCGTGCCACGGGCGCCTACCGCGATCGTGACGCCCGGAAGGGCAAGAAACCCTCGGATCACGCACCCGTCGTCGTCGACTTCGCCGCCTCCTGATCGGGCGCTTGGCCGTCGCCAAGGTCAGCGCCGAAGCGCTGACCGGCCAAGCACCCGATATGCCGGTGTTACTGCGAGTTCAACAGCACGAGGTGCAGTGGTGGGCCGAAGTCTGCGTCGACGACAACATCACGAGGCGCGTTGCGCAGATCCTGGAGAAGTCGGTCAAGACCTTGGTCGATCGACTCGGCGGTGAAGTTTGTGCCTTCGGCTTCCGTCTGCATCTCCGTGCCCTCTCGGATGATCGTCGGTTGATGTATCGAAGAACACCGTCGCTAGGTGCATATTGACACCCAACTCGGAATTCATTGAGAGACGATCTGCACTCTTCGGAGCAAGCATGACGCAAGTTGTGCGCTGTTTGTGGATCTGCTTGATCATCCCCCCAAAAGAGGGCGCCCCTTTTGAAGGGAAGTTAGAGCACAACCTCGACGAGGGAGGGACCCGCTTCTGACATTCCGATCTCGAGCGCGGCGACGAGGTCCTCCGCGTTCTCGGCCTGGCGCGCCGGCACTCCCATGCCGAGGGCAAGGTCGCAGAAGTTCAAATCTGGATCGGTCAGGTCGAGCAATCGGCGCGCCTGAGGGCCGCCGGCGTCGGCGCCGACGCGGTGCAGTTCGATGTTCAAGATCGCGTAGCTGCGGTTGGACAAGATGACGGTCGTCACGTTCAGTCCTTCGCGCGCCTGCGTCCACAGCGCTTGGGGCGTGTACATCGCGCTGCCATCGGCCTGGAGACAGAGCACCGGCCGATCCGGCGCGGCCACGGCCGCGCCGGTCGCCAGCGGGAGCCCGATGCCGATCGCCCCACCCGTGAGGGTCAGCCAATTGTGGCGCGGCGATCCCGCCGTGGCGGCCGAGACGAAGAGGCCCGAGGTGTTGCCTTCGTCGACGACGATGGCGCCTTCGGGCAGCACCGCCCCCACGGCGGCAGCGAGCGTCTCGCTCGTGAGCGCACCGGTCGGACGGTCCGGGCGCACCGCGGGCGCCGGTGCGGCGGCGCCATCGGGGGCCCCCACCGCTTCGGCCACGGCCTCGAGTGCGCCGGTTGCGTCCTCGCCCCCGCAGGCGAGCGTGTGCACCGTGCAGCCTGCGGGGACCAGGTCGCTGGCTTTGCCCGGGTAGGCGAAGAAGGAGACGGGCGATGTCGTGTCGACGAGGACCAGGTGGCGCACGCCGTCGAGCTGGCCCTGCGCCATCTCGGCGAAGTAGGCGAGCCGCTCGACGGCCGGGATGCCTGCGCCGCGTTCCAGGTTGGCCGGGAAGGTCTCGCCCAAGAGCTCGGCCCCGGTCGTGACGGCGATCCGGCTGGCGGCCTGCAACCCGTCGGCGCGGAGCGCACCGCCGCCGAGGAGGAGCGCCGTGCGCTCGCCCGAACGCAGGGCTTTGGCGACTTCGTTGACCGTGTCGCCCGGGACCACCGTGCGCCGACCGACGGGCCGTGGCGGGCACGGGCCCGTCGAGGATTCTGACCAGGAAGCGTCGGCGGGCAGGACGAGCGTGGCGACGCCTCCCGGGGGACCCATCGCCGCCGCGACCGCGTCGGCGGCGTCGGCCGCCACATCGTCGGCGCGGGCGGTCGAGCGGTACCAGCCCGACACCGCGCTAGCTATGGACGCGATGTCCGACTGCAACGGCGCGTCGTAGCGGGCGTGGTACGTCGCGTGGTCGCCCACGATGTTGACAACTGGCGTGTGCGCTCGCCGCGCGTTGTGCAGGTTGGCCAACCCGTTGCCGAGCCCGGGGCCCAGGTGCAACAACGTCGCCGCCGGACGTCCCGCCACCCGGCCGTAGCCGTCGGCCGCACCCGTGACCACACCTTCGAACAGACAGAGGATGCCCCGCATCGACGGCACGTCGTCGAGCGCCGCCACGAAGTGCATCTCCGAGGTGCCGGGATTGGCGAAGCACACGTCGACGCCGGCGTCCACCAGCGTCGAGAGGAGGGCGCGGGCACCGTTCATGACGTCGCTCCTATCTGCGTTGCGCCGAGCACCCGGTCTGGGCCAAGGATGCCGAGGGGGTCGAATGCCTTCTTGATCGAGCGCATGAGCTCGAGCGCCGCCGGGTCCGCCATCTCGAGGAAGTACGGCATCTTCTCGGTGCCGAGGCCGTGTTCGCCCGAAATGGCTCCGCCGGCCTCCATCGCGACCCGGAAGATCTCCTCGGTGATCACCTTGCGCGTGGCGACGTCGGGCTGGAAGAGGGCGAGGTGCACGTTGCCGTCGCCTACGTGGCCGCAACCGGTGACGAACGTCTCGTGTGCCGCCCCGAGCTCCGCGACCCTGGCGAGGTAGTCAGGGATGGCTGCACGGGGGATGACCGCATCGATGATGTCGTCGGCGCCCGAGGCCTTGGTCACGAAGAACAGACGCTCCCGTGCTTCGATGAGCGCGGCGCCCGCCTGCGGCGGCAGGACGTAGACGTCGAGCGCGCCGAGCTCGTCCAGCAAGGTGCCGAGCTGCTCGACGTCCTCGTCGAGCCGGGACTCCGAGGTCTGCTCGAGGACGACGATGAGGTAGGCGAGGGCCGCTTGCCGCACGTCGTCGTGGATGCCGAGGTCGAGGCCGGCGGCCCGCGTCATGCTGCTGAGGACCAGGGCGTCGGCGTATTCGAGGATCGTCGGGTTCACGCCGCTCGCCACGATCCGCGGCACCGCGTGGGTCACCTCGGCGAGGGTGGCGAAGGGGACCAGCACGGTGGTCGTCTCGGTGGGGCGTGGTTGTACCTTGACCGTGATCTCGGTCGTCACGGCCAGCGTGCCCTCCGAGCCGATGAGCAGCTGCGTGAGGTCGTAGCCCGTCGAGCACTTCACGAACTTGCCGCCGGTGCGCAGCGCCCGGCCGTCGGCGAGGACGACCTCGAGCCCGAGGACGTGGTGGCGGGTCACGCCGTAGCGGACCGCGCGCATGCCGCCAGCGTTGGTCCCGACGTTGCCACCGAGCGAGGCGGTCTGTTCGCCGGGGGACACGGGATAGGTCAGCCCGAGCGGCAGGAGCTCTGCATTGAGCTGTTCGAGGGTCACGCCCGGCTCGACGACCGCGACCTGGTTCTCGGTGTCGATCTCCCGGATGCGGTTCATCCGGTCGAAGGCAACCAAGATGCCGTCGGCCACCGGCACCGCGGCGCCCGAGAGCCCGGTGCCGCTGCCGCGGGCGATGACGGGCACCCGGTGCGCCGAGGCGACGCGGAGCACCTCGGCGACCTCGTCCGTCGAGCCCGGCAGCACGAGAGCCAACGGGAGCACGGGCGAGACGGACAGGGTCTCGTCGTGGGTGTAGTCGGCGTGCACGGCCTCGCCGACGCGGACGTGGCTCTCGCCTACGGCCTTGCGCAGCTGTTCCAGCAGATCCGACATGCGACGGCCACCCCCACCTCGGGTCGATCGGGCGGACCGACCTTACCGGGTCGTGTCGGCGCCCTCGGTTCCCTCCGCCAGCCGCCGTCGCAGCTCCGCCACCCGCGTGGCTACCTCGGATGCCGCTGTCGGCGCCGCCTCTTTCTGGAGCTGCGCCACCGTCCGCTCGATGGCGGCCAACCACGGGCTCGGCCCACGTCCGGACGACGGCGGGGCATCGCCCGATCGTTCGAACCAGCTGCACCACAGCTCGTCTTCGGAGCGGGTGAGCGCGACGTAGAGGAGGCGACGCTCCTCGTCGACCGCGGCGTCGGTCTGCGCCGACGCAATCGGCATCAGCCCGGCGCCGAGCCCGAGGACCATGACGGTCGGCCATTGCAGACCCTTGGCCCGATGGAACGTGGTGAGCACGACACGATCCCGGTCGGCCGGGTCGTCGGCGGCTGGGTCCTCGGCGGTGTCGAGGTCGGCGTCGGCGCCGCCACGTCGCCGGTCGGTTGCATCGCCGCGCAGGTCGCTGGCCGGGCCGAGGTCGGAGCCGGCGATGCGGCTCGGCACCCGGGCCGCATCCATGGCGGCCTGGACCTTCGTGAGCTGGGCGTTGGTCCGGGTGAGGACGGCGATGTGCGACCAGCGGCGACCGGGCGTGCGGGACATTTTCGCCTGGGTGGCGACCCAGGCCGCCTCGTCGTCGTCGGTGGCGTGCGCGATGACGTTGGGCACCGGACCGTCGACCCGCGTCGTGCGGGGGGCGATGACCTCGCCCTCTTCGGAAAACGATCCGCCCTCTTGCAAGACGGCGGTCGCCACCGCCACCACCTGGGGCGTGCAGCGGTGGTTCTCGTCGAGCCGGATGACCTTGGTGCCGCGCAACAGGTCGGGCAGGCGGCCCAGCAGGGTGGGGTCGGCGCCGTTGAACCCGTAGACCGACTGGTTGGGGTCGCCGACCACGAAGAGATCCGGCTCGTCGGCCAGCATCGTGGTGAGGAGGCGGAACTGGGCCGGGTTCACGTCCTGCATCTCGTCGACGAAGAGGTGGCGGGCGCGCCAGCGGATGGAGTCGGCGAATTCCGCGTCGCCCGCCAGTGCGTCGGCGCAGGCGACGATCAGGTCGTCGAAGTCGAGGAGGCGGCGCTTGGTCCGTTCCACTTCGTAGCGGGCGTAGGCGTCGGCCACCTGCTCGGCGCTGAGGCCGCTGCGGCGCCGGTGCCGACGCGCCTCGTTCTCGTAGCGGTCGGGTGTGACGAGCCGCGCCTTGGCCCAGCCGATCTCACCGTCAAGGGCGCGGGTGCGGCGGGCGTCACCGTTGGTGACGTCGGCGAGCAGGCGGCGGCGGTCGGTCATCAGCTGGGGGGCCGGCCGGTTGCGCAGCTCGCGGTGCTCGCGCAGGAGGCCCAACGCGGTGCGGTGGAACGTGCCCGCCTTCACGCCGGCGACGCCGAGGGACCACAGGCGCGTGCGCAGCTCTTCGGCCGCCTTGCGGCTGAACGTGGTGACCAGGGTGCGGTCGGCCTCGATCGTCCCCTCGCGGACACGGCGGGCGACGCGGAGTGTGAGGACCCGCGTCTTGCCGGCGCCGGCGCCGGCGACGACGCAGAGCAGCGGCTCGTCCGACTCGATGGCCTCTCGCTGGGCCAGGGTGAGACGGTTGGCACCGGGGAGGGCCTCCCAGGTGTCGGTCTCGAAGCCCTCGAACGTCATCACCACACTCCGCACGGTACAGAAGGGGTGCGCGGAGCACCCCTCGGGCCTGCACCTATGGTGGCCGACCGGAGCTCCCGGGCGCCTACCGAGGGGTCGGTGGGGTCCGGCGGGGGGTCGGGACGCCCCCGGCGAGGGTCCGGCGGCCGGGCGGGGCCGGCGAACAGATCAGGCGAGGCGACGAGTGCGCAGGGCCTTGCGGCGGGCGTGACGGGCCCGGGCGAGGCCGACGAGCTCGTCGAGGACGGCGGCGAAGGAGAGGCCCTCGGCTTCCCAGAGCATGGGGAACATCGAGATGGGGGTGAAGCCGGGCATGGTGTTGACCTCGTTGACGACGATCTCGTCGTCGTCGGCCAGGAAGAGGTCGACCCGGGCCAAGCCCTCGACGCGGAGGGCCTTGTAGGCGGCGGTGGCGACGCGTTGCGCGTGCGCCAGCTGCGCGTCGGTGAGGTCGGTGGGCGCGATGATCTCGGCCCGGCCCAGCACGTACTTGTCCTCGTAGTCGTAGAACTCGCGGCTGGCCACGATCTCGCCTGCCTCGGTGACGCGGACGTCCTCGTTACCGAGCGCGCCGATCTCGAGCTCGCGCCCGCGGACGAACTCCTCGAGGATGACGTGGTCGTCGAACTCGAAGGCCGCCGTCACTGCGTCGCCGAGCGCGGCGGCGTCGGCGGGCTTGGCGACGCCGATCGAGGAGCCGAGGTTCGCCGGCTTGACGAAGAGGGGGAGGCCGAGGGCGGCGACGGCCTCATCGAGCACGGCACGGGACCACGTGGCGCGTCCCGCCACCCGCCACGCCGCCACCGGGATGGCGTGGTCGTGCAGGATCGACTTGGCGATGCCCTTGTCCATGCAGATGGCCGAGCTGAGGACGCCGGCGCCGACGTAGGGCACGCCGAGCGCCTCGAGGTGGCCCTGGATCACGCCGTCCTCGCCGAAGGGCCCGTGCAGCACGGGGAACACGACCGCGTCCGGGCTCAGGCCGGCCGCGAGATCGGGGAGCTGTGTGTCGGGATCCTCCTCGAGCAGGTCGTCGGGTGAGGCGAGCGCGTTCCCTTCCGACACGTCCATGAGGACGGCGCGCGCGTCGACCCACCGCTTGTCGTGCGTGAGCCCGACGACCGAGACCGACCAGCCGCCATCGAGCGCCGTCTGCACGATCCGCCGGGCCGAGACGCTCGACACCTCGTGTTCCGCCGACGGTCCCCCGTAGAGCACCGCCAACTCCCGGGGTCCAGGCATCGGACGAGGCTATACAATCACCCGCCGGAGATGATGCGTGCGCTTCTCGACAACTGAGCTGGCGACGTATCTCGGCGGAGCGCTCGTCGGGCCCGATGTCACGGTGGACGGCGCCAGCATCGACTCCCGCACCCTCGGGCCGGGTCAGCTCTTCGTGCCGATCGTGGCCGAGAGAGACGGGCATGAATTCATCGCCGCAGCCTTGAAGGCCGGCTCGCCCGCCTACCTGACCGCGCACGAGCCGGTGGGGGCGACCGCCGTCTTGGTGGACGACACGGCCGCCGCGCTGATGCGCCTGGGTGAGCTGGCGCGCGAGCGGATCCGGGGCGGGGTGATCGGCATCACGGGGTCGGTGGGCAAGACGACGACCAAGGAGCTAGTGCGCCAGTGCTTGGCGTCGACCTTTCGCACGGCGGCGAGCGAGCGGTCCTTCAACAACGAGCTCGGCCTGCCGCTCACCTTGCTCAACGCGGCGGACGACGCGCACTGGGTGGTGTTGGAAATGGGGACGCGCGGGTTCGGCCATATCGCCAAGCTCGCCGCCGTGGCGCGGCCCGAAGTCGGGATCGTCACGAGCGTGGCACTGGCGCACATCGAGTACCTCGGGGACCTCGACGGGGTGGCGCGCGCCAAGAGCGAGCTCGTGGCGGCGCTCCCGGCCTCCGGCGTCGCCGTGCTCAACCTCGACGACCCGCGCGTCGCCGCCATGCGGTCGCTGAGCCCCTGCCCGGTCGTCGGGTACGCGGCGCACGATGCGGCCGCCGAGGTGCGCGCCGACGACGTGACGCTCGACGACGAGCTGCGGCCGCGCTTCGTGCTGTCGTCGCCGTGGGGCGGCGGCGCGGTGCGTCTCGCGCTGCACGGCGTGCACCAGGTCCCGAACGCGTTGGCCGCGGCGGCGACGGCGCTGTGGTGCGGGGTGCCGTTCGACGCGGTGGCCCAGGCGCTCTCGGACGTGGAGGCGCCGGCGCTGCGCATGGAGGTGCGGCGGGTGGCGGGCGGTCCGTCGGTGGTCGTGGACTGTTACAACGCCAACCCCGTCTCGACGGAGGCGGCCCTGCGGTCGTTGGGCGCGCTGGCGGCCGAGCGCAAGCTGGCGCTCCTCGGTCTCATGGCCGAGCTCGGCCCCGAGACGGAGGCCGCGCACCGGCGCCTGGCCGGGCTGGCCGAGGAGCTGGGCATCGAGGTCGTCGGGTACCGGACCGATCTCTACGGTGCGGCGCGGGTCGACGAGGTCGACGACGCGGTGGCGTTGCTGCGGACGGCCGGCCCGGGTGACGCCACGCTGATCAAGGGCAGCCGGGTGGCGCGCCTCGAGGACGTCGTGCGCGCCTACGAGACGGCCGGTCAGGCGCCCGACACCAGCACGCGGCGGCTGAGCTCGCCGTAGAGCGTCTCGGTGCGCGGCGAGGGTGTGCTGCCCGGATCGAGCGCGTCGACGCGGCGCTGGCAGTCGCGCCACTCCAGCCGGAGCCGGTCGGCGTCACCCTCGGCCGCCGCCAGCTCCATGGCCGCGCGCGAAAGCGCCTCGCTGTAGGGCTCGACCAGCCGGGCTTTCTCGAGGCCTTCGCGGGCCAGGCCGAAGAACTCGCCCTCGACCGCCAGCGCGGCCAGAGCGCAGGCGGCGTCGACCAGGACGGCGGCGATGCGGGCGCCGTGGCCCTCGGCCTCCCACCACGAGTACCCGGAGAGCGCGTTGGCGAGCGGCTCGCCCTCGACCAGCGCGAGCGCGGCGCGGTAGTACGCCATGGCGAGCTGCGGTTCGGTCTGCGCCTTCCCTTCCGTGGCGAGCGCCATGGCCCGCTGGACGTCCACGGTCACGCTCGGCGCGAGCTGGTACAAGCCATTGCGCGTGCCGGCAGGGAACAACGGCCGGCCCGCGGGATCGGTGCCCATGGCGCGCCGCGCCGCGTAGGCGGTGTTGGACAACGTCTTGGCCGCGGCGTCGGCGTCGGACGAGCCCAGGACGCGCGTGCGGAGCCGGTCGCTCGTGATGACGTCGGGCTGGTGCAGGGCGAGGTATGCGACGAGCTCGACGGAGCGCCGGGCCCGATTGGGCGGGAGTTCCTCGACCAGCCCGTCGAGCCGCGGCGTGACCGTCAACAGCCGCACGTCGACCGGCCCCGCGGCGAGGGCCGCCGGGACGGGTAGCGACGATTGGACGGCCGGCACGCCCGCCGGCGGGGTGGGTGGCGCGACCAGCTCGGCGAGCAACTGCTCGGTGTCCGCCGATTGGAGGTGCGGCCGCAGCACGCGGCCCACCGGGTGCAACGTCGCGGCGTGCCGATCGACCAGGACGCTGAGGTCGCTGGCTGCGACAGCCGCCGTGGTCACGATGGCGGCGTGCCGCGCGATTTCGGGCGCCAGCGATTGCGGATCGCCGACGAAGAGGGCCGCCTCGGCCCCCGAGGAGCGAGGGCGCAGGGCGGGATGGCCCGGGTTGTCGGTGACCACGACGAGGTCGGACCAGGCCCACGATTCGAGCGCCGCCCGGGCGGCCCGCACGAGCGACGGGGCCGACTCGCCGAGGACGGGCAGGACGTCGCCGGGCCCGAGGGGGACCAGCCAGGTGCCCTCCTCGTCGTCGCCGATGGGCACGACGACCGGCGCGTGCGGGAACGATGGCTCTTCGTCGTCGAGCGCGGCGTGGCTGACCCGCCAGGCGGCCCCTCCGTCGATGGCCGTGAAGGGCTCGGGTGCGTCCTGGTGCGGGTCCGCCAGGGAGAAGGTGACACCGGAGGGCGACACGCAGATGGTCCGGACACGTGGGGGCGCGGCGTCGGCGCGGTGGTGGAGGACGCGCCCGAGCAGACAGTTGGCTGCCTCGAACGCATCGAGCGCGGGCACATCACCGAAGCGCTGCAAGAGCGCGTCGGCGTCCACCGCGGGCTCGGACAGCCGGCGCAGGGGGAGGTCGAGATCGAGGTCGCCGGAGAACGGGGCGGGACGGCGGCGCCGGCGGGAGCGACGGGCCAGGGCGGCGCAGGCGAGGGAGCCGACCCCGAGCGCGACCAGCTCGGGCAGGCGGTCGGATGCTCCGGTCGGCCGGCGGGTGGTCCGACGTTGGTGGTGGGCCTCGGCGGGCAGGCGCAACCGCCAGCCCGCCCGGACCTGGTCGGGGTCGACGAAGCGCTCGCCGCCGCCCATGTCGCGGCCCAGGTTGAGGGCTGCGACCTGCATCCAGTCGGCGCCGTCGCCGAGGCGGTCGTCGGCGATCTGCCACAGGCTCTCGCCGGGACCGACGGTGTGCGCCGCCTCGGAGGACGGCTCGAGGTCGTGGTGGGCGGGTGCCGTCGCGACGACCGGCGTCGTCGCCGCGCCGGCACCCGTCGCCAGGACGAGGGGAGCACCCGCACTCGTGAGGGCGAGGACGCCGATGGCGATGCGGGCGGCGACCCGGTCGAGCGGGGACGTGACGCCGAGCGGGCGGATCTCGCCGCGGCGCACGTGCAGCACGACGCCCCGGGTCAACTGCGACGCGCTGGCGGCCCAGGCGACCCAGGCCGCCAGCGCGAGCGCGCACAGCGCGTCGCGCGGGGCCGGCTGCCACGTGTGCCCGAGGCCGCCCGCCAGGGGATTGCCGACGATCAGCACGAGGACCGCCGGGACGGCGGTAAAGGCCAACAGCGCAGCCACGACGGCGCCGGCGACGTCGGCGATCCGTGGGCGACGCGATGGGCTAGCCACCGGCGGGGCCGATCGTGATCGTGTACGTCAGCGCGGTCGACTCCGACGAGGGTTCGCTGACGGTGGCCAGGCAGTTCCCGCTCGCGTCGGGGAGGGTCGCCGCCATGGCGGAGGTCCCGCCGACGCTCTGGCTGCCGTTCGGGCAGCTGACTTCCATGGTCAGGTAGGTGGCGCCCGACCAGATGACGGAGACCTCGGTGGCGCCGGCGCCGGTGAAGCCGAACGAGCTCGAGCGTTGCTGCGGAGGCTGAATCACCCCTTGCGACTGGGTGCGGTCGGATGCTTGTGCCGCCAGCGGGACAGTCGTGGTCGTTGTCGGGACCGCGGTGGTCGTGGTGGCCGGCGCCGGTGCGACGGTCGTCGGCGTGCCGGTTCCGGTGATGCCCGCATGCGACGACAACAACGACGTCGTGGGCGGGCGCGCATTGGCGGCGGGCGGCGTGGTGGTCGACGAGCTCGTACCGGAGCCGGGCGCCGTCGGGTCCGGCGTGTGGGGCGCGTCGTTGGCCAGCGCGGGCACGACGCGTGGTGGGCGCGTCGGATTGCCCGCGGTCGCGACGAGCAGCGCCATGAGCGCCAGTGACACGGCCAGGATCACCCACCAATTTGGGCGGCCGCGACCGACACGCGGACGCCGACTCTCGGTGGTCCCGATCCCCTCAGCCACTGGTTCCCAACCATACGCACGCGTCATTCCGGCCGTACAGGGGTCATCACGCGCAGAGGCGGCGCCGCGCGCGGTCCCGGCGGGTGTAGAGGCCGCGGCGGTCGCGACCGGTCAGGGCGGCGAGCTCCGCCATGGAGTACCCGAGGACGCTGTGGCCGTAGAGCACCTCGAGCTCGTCGGCCGGCATGCCGTCGTGATGCTGGTCGACCAGGGTCCGGGCCAGTTCGTCGAGCAGCGTCTCCGACGGCGCGGGGCGATCGGTCGCCGCGTCGGCGGCGGTGCGCCCGGCGAGGTCCTTGGCCCGGAACAGCTGGCGACGGACGCGGCACCGGATGGCCGAGAGGAGGTCGAGGACGGCGTAGCGACGGTCCTGACCAGCCCATTCCTGGACGACGCACCACGTCGTCGCCAGCAGCTCGCCGAAGAACTCCTCCCCGTCCTGCCAGTCGCCCCCTCGGCCCCAGCGGAGCTTTCCGGCCACGCTGACGAGCCCGGGCACCAGGATCTGGACGAGCATCCGCAGGATGAACGGGTCGGCACCGGCCTCGCGGAGCAGCACGCGCACCAGGCGGGCCGCCTCGTCGCGTTGGGCGCGGCCCGAGGCGCGTCGCATGTGCGCGACCAGGTCGTAGGGCGTCGGGCATCGGGGTGGCCCACCCCGGCCGTCGCCGAAGACGAGAAGGGCGACGCCCGGGTCGCGACGGGCCAGCTCGTGCAGTGCCCGGACCGCAGCCGCGGTGCGGCCGATGGACCGCCATTCGACCGCCATCTGGTCGATGACGGCGGCGCGGGGGCGTTGCGGGCGGCGTGGGCGGGTGCTGGAGGTGGGCATGGCGTGACGGTGGACGCCTGCCTTCCCCCGATCGCTCCCACCGGCCGAGCACGTGGCCGATCGAGGTGACGGCCCAGGTCGGCGGTAGTGTGCCGCCGATGGACATCGACGAGTTCTACGAAGCCGACCCACGCCGGCGGGCCTCCGCCGAGCTCGAGCTCGGCGCCGAGTGGATCGACAAGGACAACGTCCGCCACGAACTCAACTATGTGGAGGACACCGGCGAGCTCTACGTGTTGCGCGAGCCGTCGCCGCACGAGACGGGCGACCCGTTCGGCGGGATCCACATCTCGGTGCCGCCGGGCTACGACAAGAAGATGACGGTGCACGTCATCGCGCAGATCCCGACGAAGGACGACGTGCACCGGATTCTCAAGGGGTGGGAGGACCACATCGGCAGCCCGGACGGGCCGCAATGGCTAGGTGACCGCCTGCGCGCGGCCGGCGTGACCGTGGGCCCGCCGAGCGACGCGATCGCGGACGACGGGCCGGACGGACGGGCCTGAGCCCACGTCCCGGCGCTCAGGCCGGGAGGTCCAGCTCCAGCATGGTCGTCAGGAGCTGCGTCGCGATGTTGTTGGTGCCCATGTCGGACTCCTGGGGCAGGATGTCGCTCCCGACCAGCAGGTCCGACAGGCGCAGCATGACCACGGCGAAGCGAAAGCCCGAGAAGATCTCGTAGAAGAAGACGTCCTTCATCGGGCGCCCCAGCAATTCGGCATACCGGTCGATCGTCTCGTCGTGGGAACCGAAGCCGGGCGGACGGGGCACGCCGAGCGGCTCGGCGAACTGGCGGTTGAAGTAGAGGTACCAGCCGAGGTCCATCTCGGGCTGCCCCAAAGAGGCCATCTCCCAGTCGAGGACAGCCACGGCGCGGAAGTCGTCCCAGATGATGTTGCCGATGCGGCTGTCGCCCCAGCTGAGCACGACCTCGCCTTGCTCGTCGGGCTGGTGGTCCACCAGCCACTGCCAGGTCGCCTCGAGGACCGGGACCCGGGTCCCCTGCGCCGCCCAGTCGAGGAAGTCGCGGTAGTACGACATCTGCTGCTCGATCCCGGGCTTGCCGCGGGTGGACAGGCCCAGCCAGTCGAGCCCGAGGGCCCGCCAGTCGGTGCGGTGCACCGCCGCCATGGCGTCGACGCCGCTCCACCACAGGCGCGCCTGCTGCTCGGGCGTCGCCTCGATGACCCATCCCTCCATCGTGTAGGGGATGTTGTCGGACGGCACCTTTCCCTCGACGTGGTCCATGGTGAAGAAGGGCACGCCCAGGTACTGCGGGTCCTCCTCGTAGAAACCGAGGCGGGGCAGCGGCACCGCCGAGCCGCCGTCGGCCAACGACTTCATCACGCGGTACTGGGTGGAGAAGTCGGCGTCCATGAACAGCAGGTGCTTGGTGGGCGCCACGCGCACGACCAGGCGGTGCTCCTCGCCGTCGGCCGCCCGGGTGCGGCAGAGGATCGTCTCGTTGGAGAAACCGTTGGAGGCAGGCGCCTCGACGCCGAAGACCTCGGGACCCGTTGCCCCTGGCGACTTCGTGGCGAGCCACCGAGTCAGGATGGCCGCCACCTCGTCGGGGTCGCGTTGGTCGATGTCGGGCACGGGGCGGCACTCTACCGACCGGCGCCCAGTACGGCCGAACAACCGCGCAACCGCGCGCCAGCGCAGGCCGGGCGATAGCGTCGCCTGGCGATGCGGATCGTGATCGATCTCTCCGAGTCGCGGGTGCACCTGGCGGATCCGGGCGACTTCACCCGCTTCTCGGTGGCCACCGAGGGCGAAGGCGATCTGGCCGAGGTCGTCCGCCAGTCGGGCCTCGGGCGCCTGCGCGACGAGGGTGCGCAGGTGGTCGTCGACCCGGTGGCACTGCGGGCGTTGGCCGGGGCGGCCGCGACGGGGGACTGGGACGAGGGCTTTTCGGAGATGTGCGACTACGCCGCCACGAAGGGGTGGGTGGAGCCCGACGGCGGGATCGTCGCCCACGTGACCCGTCGCGAGGACGCGGACTGAGCTCCCGTCTGTCCCGCCCGGGACGGGCGCCGCTACCCTTGTGGCGCCGCCGGGGTGAGACCGGCGGCGGGGGCGTCGGCCCTCTGAGTGCTTCGAATCCTGGGAGGGACGCATGGCAATTCGGGACTACGACCGCTTGTTCATCGGCGGCGACTGGGTGGCCCCCGAGGGGACCGGGACCATCGGCATCGTGTCGCCGGTGACCGAAGAAGTCATTGCCCGGGTGCCCGACGGCACCGAGGCCGACATCGACAAGGCGGTCGCCGCGGCGCGGATCGCCTTCGACCGCGGCCCCTGGCCGCGCCTGGCGCCGCCCGAACGGGGCGAGATCCTCCGCCAGGTCGCCGCGCAGATCACGGCCGAGATGGGCGACATGGCCGAGATCATCACGCAGGAGATGGGCGCGCCGATCACCTTCTCCAACCTGGGCCAGGTGCTCGCGCCCACGATGATCTTCAACTACTACGCCGACCTTGCGGGCACGTACGCCTTCGACGAGGTGCGCGACGGTCTGTTGAACCCCAAGGTGCTCGTGACCAAGGAACCGGTGGGCGTGGTCGGTGCCATCGCACCGTGGAACGTGCCGCTCTTCATTGCGGCCGCCAAGCTGGCGCCGTCCCTCGCCGCCGGCTGCACGGTGGTCTACAAGCCGGCCCCCGAGACGCCGCTCGATGCGTTCCGGCTGGCCGAGATCTTCGAGGAGTGCGGGCTCCCCAAGGGCGTGCTCTCGGTGGTGCCGGCCGGGCGCGAGGTGTCCGAGCACCTGGTCAAGCACCCGGGCGTCGACAAGGTCTCCTTCACCGGCTCGGGGGTCGGCGGCAAGCGCATCGGCGGGCTGTGCGGGGAGCGCCTCAAGCGCTGCACGCTCGAGCTCGGCGGCAAGTCGGCGGCCATCATCTTGGACGACGCCGACCTGGTGACCACGATGCCGACGCTGCTGCCCAACGCCATCATGAACAACGGGCAGGCCTGCATCGCGCAGACCCGCATCCTGGCGCCGCGGGCCCGCTACGCCGAGGTGGTCGACGCCGTCGTCTCGGGCGTGGCGGCCATGGCGGTAGGCGACCCGTTGGACCCGGCCACCGAGGTGGGGCCGGTGGTGGCCGAACGGCAACGGGCGCGCATCGAGGGGTATCTCGACAGCGGGCGGGAGGAGGGCGCCACCGTCGCACTGGGCGGCGGGCGCCCCGACATCACGAAGGGCTGGTACGTCGAGCCGACCGTCTTCACCGACGTCGACAACAAGATGAAGATCGCCCAGGAGGAGATCTTCGGCCCCGTGCTCGTCGTCATCCCTTACGACGGTGACGACAACGCGGTGGAGATCGCCAACGACTCGAACTACGGCCTCTGCGGCTCGGTGTGGACGAACGACAACGACCGGGGGCTCGGTGTGGCGCGTCAGGTGCGGACCGGGACCTACATGCTCAACACGTTCGCCCCGATCGACTTCGCCACGCCGTTCGGCGGCTTCAAGGAGTCGGGCGTCGGGCGCGAGTTCGGGCCCGAGGGCCTCTCGAGCTTCTTGGAGATGAAATCGATCGGGCTGCCCGCCGACTACACGCCGGGGCCGCGGTCGTAGGTCCGAACCAGGCGGGGCGGGCGGAGACCAGAAGGCGGCAAGCGGTGACGGGCAGGGCGGAGCGATGAGCACAGCGGAGGCGCGCCGCGAACACGCTGCGGGCGTGGCCGAACCGCTCGTGGCCGCGATGGGGCCGACGGGTCAACCCCCGGTGGCGCCCCCGGCCCCGGCCCCGGCGCCGCGGCGGATTGTCGTCTCCAACTGGCCGATGTGGGTGGTGGGCTTCACCCTCTTCATCGACGGGATGGACCAGTACATCGTCCGGGGCAGCTCCAACCAGATCAAGCACGTCGGCACGGGCTTCGGTGTGGGGGACTGGCAGATCGGCCTGCTGTTCTCGGCCTTCATCCTCGTCAACGGCATCGTCACGATGCCCGCCGGCTATCTGGCCGACCGCTGGAACCGCACCCGGGCCATGGCGGTGACGATCGTCGCCTGGTCGATCATCAGCGCGCTCGGTGGGCTGGTCCCGACAACGGCCTTCGGCCTCCTCGTGGTCGCCCGGGCCACGCTCGGCTTCGGGCAGGCGATCACCGACCCGTCGGGGAGCAGCGTGATCGCCGACTACTACGGGACCGAGCGCCGGGGCCGGGCCTTCTCCATCCAGCAATGCCTGAGCTACGTCGGCCTCGGCATGGGCCTGGCGCTCGGCGGTGCCATCGGCCCGCTCTTCCACGGCCACGGCTGGCGTGTCGCGTTCTTCATCTCGCTCTTCCCCGGGCTGGTTGTGGCCTACATGTGCTGGCGGCTCCCCGAGCCCAGTCGCGGGACGGCAGACCGCGCGCACGTCACGAGCAGCGACGAGATGGAACTGGCGGAGGACGACGGCCCGCCGCTGTTCCCCCACGGCTTCCGCCACTTCATCGGCGACATGGCGGAGGGGCTGCGCAAGGACGTCGGGACGATCTTGCGGATCCCGACGATGCGCTACGCGCTGGTCGGCGTGTCGACGGTCGGGTTCGTGGTCACTGCGGTCGCGACCTGGATGCCGAACTTCTACGAGAACCAGCTTCACCTCACGCAGCAGGCGGCGAACGGGACGTTCGGCGCACTGGCCATCCTCGGCGGCATCCCCGGCACGCTCATCGGCGGGCGTATCGCGGACCGCTGGGTGACCAAGTTCATGGGGGCGCGGGTGGTGATCCCTGCCGTCTGCATCGTCATCAGCGCCGCGCTCTTCACGTTGTCGTTCATCCCCATGCCCTTTGCCGGGGTCTTCGTGCTCCAGCTGGCGGGCTTCCTTGCGGCGACGGCGTGTGTCCCTGCCCTGCGCGCCGGGCTCTCCGACGCGGCACCCGCCCAGGTCCGCGGGGCCGGTTTCGGCGCCTTCAACCTGGCCTCGGTCGTGTTCGGCGCGGCGGCGGCCCCGCTGGTGACGTCGGCGATCGCCGGCGTGTTCGGGAACAACTACCGGACCGCTTTCCTCATCATCTTGCCGATCGCCTACCTGGGTGCGGCGTGCCTGTTGCTGGCCCGGACCCACATCGAGGAGGACGCCGCCAAGGTGTTCGAGGCCGTGGTGCTCGCCATGGCGGCCAACCAGGCCGAGGAGGCGGCGTACGCGGCCGCCGAGACGGCGAGCGCTCAGGACGCCGTCGAAGGCCCGGACGCCGGCGACGGCGACACGTAGCCCGAGAGGGGCGCACCCGTGCCCTTCACGTCCGCGTCGGCCTGGTTGTCACCGACCTCGACCACGCTGTACCCCGTCCGGGAGCCGTCGCCGTTGACCACGTCGGGCGCCGTGTCGTTCCCGGTGGCGGCGATGACGACGGCGACGTGCACGGCGGTCACCGCGGTGGTGTCGAGGCCGTAGATCGCGACGTCACCGGGCTGCGGGGCGTAGCCCGACCCGGCGGGGTGCCACGTGCCGTGGTCGGTCCCCCACACGTAGAAGCTGGCCGAGTCGCCGTTGAGGTAGCCCGGCGCGAGCTCGTACGAGACGAGTGCACCCGCCTGCTTCCACGCCCAGGCGGCGAAGTCGGCGCACCACTCCTCGTCGAGGTTGCCGTTCCCGCAGTCGCTGACCCCGGCGTTCCAGTAGGCGCTGAACTTGTTGCAATAGGTGTCCGACGGGTCGGTGCGGTACCCCACCTGACCCTCGGCCGCCGACACGATGCCCGCCCGCAGCGGGCTCAGCGCCGGGCCCTGGTCGAGGTGGTTGACCGCGACCGCAATGCCGCCACCGACGACGGCGACCACCAGCACGAACGCGACGAAGCGGTGGCGTCGCCGCGATGGGTTCCGGCGGGGCAGGGGGGCGGCCAGGGGCCGGGTCGGGCTCAGGGGGCCTCAGGGTAGCGAGCCGCCCAGGCCACGGGGTGGCGCCTCGTCCCGCCCAAAGCGCCGCGCCGGAGTCTGCGACAATGGCGGCTCCTCGGGCGCCCGGATGGCGGAGCCCACTTTGACCAAACCGGGAGGGCAGGGACGGATGCAGGACGACGAGAGCGCGGTCTCGCACACTCGTCTGGCCTACCTGCCGGCGCTGGACGGAGTCCGCGCCGCCGCGGTCGTTGCTGTGATGCTGTACCACGGCGGCATCCCGCACATGGCCGGCGGCTTCATGGGTGTCGACGCCTTCTTCGTCCTCTCCGGGTTCCTGATCACATCGCTGCTCATCGGCGAGTGGCGCCAGTCGCTCACGATCAAGCTTGGTGCGTTCTGGGCCCGGCGGGCGCGCCGCCTCTTGCCGGCACTGCTGATCATGCTGCTCTTCGTCGCGTTCTTCGCGTCGGTCATCGTGTCGAAGGGCACCTACGGCGCACTCCGCCTCGACGCGCTCTCGACGCTGCTCTACGTGAGCAATTGGCACTTCATCCTCGTCAACTCCAACTACTTCAACGAGACCGCCGCGTCGTCCCCGCTCCTGCACACCTGGTCGCTGGCGGTGGAGGAGCAGTTTTACCTGATCTGGCCGTTGGTGGTCCTCGGCGTCATGCACTTCACGCGTAGCCTCAAGGCCCTGTTCGCCCTGTGCGTGGCGGCGGCGATCGGCTCGGCCGTGTGGATGGACGTCGTCTACAACAACGGCCTGAACACGAACCGGGCGTACCTGGGCACGGACACCCGGTCGCAGTGCCTGTTCATCGGGTGCGCCTTGGCCGTCGGCCTGGTGCTCATCGCCCAGCGGCGCCAGCAGCAAGGCCGCCTGGCCCAAGGAGAGCTGTGGCGCCCGGCCAACGCGGTCGGGCTCGCCGTGTGCGGCGCCCTCGGCATTGTCGGCGCCGTCACCGCGGTGGTGCTCTGGGTCCTGACGACGGCGGGGTCGTCGTTCCCCTTCGCGGGCGGGTTCTTCCTCATCGGCCTCGCCGTGGGCTCGGTCATCCTCTCGGTCGTGGCGGCCCCGCGCAGCATCGTGCCGCGCCTCCTGGCGCTGAGCCCCATCCGCTACGTGGGGCGCATCTCCTACGGCCTCTACATCTATCACTGGCCGATCTTCATCTGGCTCAACCACGAGCGGACGAACCTGCTCGGCTGGCAGCTCTTCGCAGTCCGCGTGGCCGTGACCTTCGCCGTGTCGGTGACCTCGTTCCACTTGGTCGAGCGCCCGATTCGCATGGGCACCTTCATCAGCCAGTGGCGGGCCTGGCTGGTCGTGCCGGTCGGTGTCGGCGCGGTGCTGGTCGCCATGATCGCCGCCACCACGGGCACCACCGCCGTGGCCAGCATTCCGAGCATCGGCATCGGGACTGGCAGCGCCACGACGACGACCACGACGACGTCGACGTTGCCCGGGGCCGTGCCCGGTGCGCCGCCGGTCCGGGTGTTGCTCTTCGGCGACTCGGTGGCGTTGACCCTGGGTCTCGGGTTGGCCGACTCGACCGACCAGGACAGGTACGGCTACGTCCTCTCCGACCAGGGCATCCTCGGGTGCGGAGTCGTCAACGGGCCCGAAGTCGAGGAGCAGGGGAGCCGCGTCTCCACCCCGGCCGCGTGCAACGGGTCGCCGTACGTGCCCGGCCAGACGGTCGCCGACCAGCCCTGGCCGTACCAGTGGCTCCTGGCGATGAACGAGGTCAAGCCGAATGTCGTCGTGCTGCTGGCCGGGCGTTGGGAGGTGGTCGACCGCAAGTACCAGGGTCAGTGGACGAACATCTTGAGCCCGGTCTTCGCGTCCTATGTGAAGCAGCAGCTCAACCAGGCCTCCAGCCTTGTCACCGCGACGGGCGCGCGCATGGTCTTCCTCACGGCACCGTGCACCGACGAAGGCGAGCAGCCCGACGGCGCGCCCTGGCCCGAGGACAGCGCGCAACGCATCGGGGCGTACAACCAGCTGGTGCGCGAGGTCGCGGCCGAGCACCCGGGAACCGACTCGGTGGTCGACCTCTACGCGGCGTCCTGCCCCGGCGGCCGCTACACCACGAGCATCCGCGGGGTCAACGTCCGTCGCGCCGACGGGGTGCACTACACGATCGCCGGCGGGCAGTACCTGGCGCCCAAGCTCATGCCGGCCATCGTGGCGGCGGGCCGGGCCCAGGCCGCCGCCGCCGGCGGATAGATCCTCAGCCCGAGGCAGGCTTCGGGTTCACGTTTCCGGTCGGGGGGGTCCGACCACCGCCACCGCCACCCCCACCGCCACCGCCACCGGAACCACCGCCACCGCCGGGGTTCTGCGGGTTGACGTTCGGGTTCGCGTTGGCCACGACGCACGCCGCCCGCAACGCCGGCACGAGGTGGCCCTCGTCGACGCTGGCGATCTCCGAGATCGTCGTCATAAGTGAATTCCACGACCCGTCGTCGGAGTTGGCGGCGGCGGCGAGCGGAAGGGCGAGTCGCAACTGCCCCTCGGCGTCCTTCTGCAGGCCGGCCACTCTCGCCGCCGGTGTGCCCGCCCGCTCGGAGACCACCCAGTCGGTCAAAGAGCGGTGCACGTGGGCGCAGGCCTGCTGCGCCAGCGCCTGGGCGTCCTGGGCCGACGTGCACGCCGCCAGCCCCAGCGGCACTGCGATCACACCCACGGCCATGGCCCAGACCCGACGCCGGCGGGTCTGCCTCACGTCAGGCGAGCCAGCCTTCGGCGGACTCGAGGAGGTAGCGGCTGACGGCGAGGGCGCGGTCGAAGACGTCGCAGAGGAGCTCTTCGCCGCTCAGGACGCGAGACAGCGACACCGGGTGGCGGGCCACGATGCTGAGGCGCCGCTCGGACCCGTCGGTGGCGTTGGCGAAGGAGTCGATGGCCGAGACCTCGAGGGGCAGCTCGATCCCCCCGACGCCGGCCAGGTCGATGGCCAACCGCAAGAGGTCGGGGCCGCTCGGCAGCGGCGGGAGGGCCCAGGTGAAGGTGAGCGGGAAGTGGAACTCGTCGGGCGGCTCCTCGTCGTCGGCCAGCAGGACGACGGCATCCTCGAAGGAAAGGAGCACACGGGGATCGACGTCGAGGGCCAAGTGCAGGTCGAGCGGCCCGCCACAGCCCTCTTCGGGGTGCAGGTCGACCTCCCAGACCTGGCGCAGTGAGTACGTCTCGACGAAGTGGCGCTCGTCGTGCACGTGAAACCCGTGGTCCACGGAATGGTCTTTTAGGTCGGCGACGTAGCCGGCGACATCGATGGCAGCCACAGCGTGACGAGCCTAATGACAGACGAGAGGACATCCACACACGGGGACCGGCGCCGGTGCCTCCCATCTATGGTGAGCGCCGTGGACGAGGCCCGCCTGCTCGAAGTGCTGGACGACGCGGTCGTTGCCGTCCGTGCTGCGCTCGAGGACCTCGACCAGGGCGGCCTGACGGGGACGAGGCCGGGGCAGTACCGACTCGATGTGGCGGCCGACAACGCCGCGCTGCCGATCCTGCACGGGGCGGGCCTGGCCGTCCGGTCGGAGGAGTCGGGGCTGTCCGGCGACGGGCCGTCGGGCTTGCTGGCCGTCATCGACCCGATCGACGGGTCCACCAACGCCGACCGCGGCATCCCCTTCTTCTCCACGAGCATCTGCGTGCTCGACGACGAGGGACCCCTCGTCGCCCTGGTGGTCAACCAGGCCTCCGGCACCCGGTACGCGGCCACGCGGGGCGGCGGTGCGGAGCGCGACGGGCGGGCGATCGGACCTTCCAATTGCGAGGACCTCACGAGGGCGATCGTCGGCATCTCCGGCTTCCCCGGCACACGTCCGAGGTGGGGCCAGTTCCGGGCGTTGGGTGCGGCGTCGCTGGAGTGCTGCGCCGTGGCCGAGGGCGTGCTCGATGCCTACCTGACGGTCGGCCGCAGCACGCTCTACGGCTGGGACTATCTGGCCGGTCTGCTCATCTGCCGCGAGGTGGGGGCGGCGACGTCCGAGCGCGAGGGCCGGGACCTGATCGTGCGAGACGACTCGAGCCGCCGGCCGCTGGTGGCGGCGACGGCGGTGCTGGCGGAGCAGTTGGGCCGAGAGGAGACCCTTTGACCGTGACCACAAGCCTGAGCGACGAGGGCGCGCTGTTGGCGCGCAAGACGTGGCGGACGCTGGAGCCGCTGCACGGGATGATCTACTTCGTCCCCGAGGCGGCCGAGGCCTACGCCCGGCTCGGCGTCACCGGGAGGGCGGGCTACTTCGCGTCGCGCGCCGCGCCGATGGGTGCGGTCAGCGCGGATGTCGTCATCGCGACCTTCTTCAACTTCAACCCGGACCTCGTGCGCTCGGCGATCCCCGGGGCTTGGGACATCGCCACCCCTGAGCACCTGGTGGAGGCGCGCCTCGCCGCGGTCGACGCCGCCTTCCGGCGCATCCTGGGCGACGCGGTCGTCGGGTCGCCGGACATGGGGCGGGCGGCCGAGCTGGCCCAGATCGCGGCCGACGAAGCGTGCCGGCACCTCGAGGGCCGCCCGCTCGCCGCCGCGCACGCGGACCTCGAATGGCCGACCGAGCCCCACCTGCGGCTGTGGCACGCCCAGTCGATCCTGCGTGAGTTCCGGGGCGACGGCCACATCGCGCTCCTGGTCGTCCACGGGCTCTCGGGGATCGAAGCGCTCGTCACGCACGCCGCCGCCGGCGACGTGCCCGCCCACGCCCTGCTGGCGACGCGGGCCTGGCCTGGCGAGGCGTGGGAGGTGGCGGCCGAGGGCCTGCGCGGCCGCGGCTGGCTCGAGGCGGGCGACGAGCTCCGGTTCAGCGGGTCGGGTGCGACCCGCCGCCGGGAGATCGAGGACGGCACCGACTCGCTGGCCGCGGCGCCGTACGGGGCCCTCGGGGAGGAGCGCTGCGCCGAGTTGCGCGCCCTCGTGCGTCCCTGGAGCAAGGTGTTCACCGAGCACCTGCGCTGACGGGCGACGGTCTGTCCGACACGGTGCACCTGATGCTCGAGCGCCGCGACGTGCAGGGCCGCCTGACGGCGACCGGCCGCCGCTTTTCCACCGGAATCGGTGCGGCGGTCGGGATCGGCGATAATTGCTCCTGGCGCTGCAGCGCTTGGGCGCTTAGCTCAGTTGGTTAGAGCAGCTGGCTTACAACCAGCAGGTCGGGGGTTCGAGTCCCTCAGCGCCCACGAATCCAATTGCCGCCGTACGAACCGCCTCGTGTCGCCGCGGGGATCAAGTGGTGATGCTGGCGACTTTGCCAAGGGAGGCCGCAACTAGCGTCTTGTGTTCGTTTATGGCATGAACGGGAAGGCCTGACGGGCGTGGAAGGAGTGCGCTGGCGACCTGGCGCATGTTCGTGACCTCGTCCACGACCCAGCCCGATGCTCCCACGAGCTCCGCTGCTCGCGAGGGTTCGACGAGCAGTCCGAGGCCTTCGCCGCTTCCGGTACGTGCAAGGCGTTGCACTCGGTCCTGCCGATGGTTCTGAAGTGTCCCGAAGCCACGGGGCGGTAGGAAGTCCACCGCCAGGCGGCTGCCGACGCTGCTCGATTGACCCAGATCGCAGAACTGTCGTGAGACGACCCTTCACTGAGGTACATCGAGACACCTTCGAAGAGGTATATGGCTGGTCGGGAGGGGTTGAGTCCACAAGCGCTCAGTCGCTGCATCGCGCTCTGCGTTCTGAGGTCCGCCTCGACATAGGTCGGCCCGTAACCGGGGGCGCGTCGTCGCTTGTCCTCCTGAGTCACAGGGTGATCAACCTCAAAAAAGCGCACACCCTCCCGTCTGAGCCTCCACGCTCGACTGTCGTAGCCGGCTCCGACGACTACCACCTGGTCGATGCCCGCATCGAAGGCCTTCGCAATTTGGTCATCGAACCACAAGACTCGTGCCGCGAGTCCGGCGAGTGTCACCGAGCGGGCTCGGAGGCGAAGCGGTAAGTGTCTTGCCGTCGCCAAGACCGCGGCCATCTGCGGTGTGAGCATGCCTCGTGCCTCGTGGTCAGCAAGAAGGTCCATGTCCGAAAGCAAGGCCCGCTCGAGCGCTACGCCCTGCGCAGTTCGCGACGACTTCATGGCTCGCCGGCGAGCTCGGCCATGGTGATCGCTCTCATGCGTCTCGTCATACCGCGATGACGCGGGCGATGTCTGCGATACCCACGAAGTCAGCCGGGTTTCTGGTCAGCAAGACGGCACCGAGTTCCGCAGCGACAGAGGCGAGCATCAAGTCGATGCGCCGGGGCCGAGGACTTCTTCCCGACTTCCGGACTGACGCAGCAATAGCTCCGTAGAGGTGCGCAGCTCGAGCGGAGTAGGGAACCGGGTCGAACTCGTTGAGCACATCTCGATAGCGCGTCTCGCGGGCGGCAGCAATAATCGGATCGTCGTGATGGATGCCGTATGCCAGCTCAGCGATGGTCAGCGTGCTAATGGCGGCAGTTTCGGCCAACTGCTCCATCTGGGCCGGAAAGTCGATGACGCAAGAAGTGTCGAGCAGGGCGAGAGCGTGTTTAGACACGGCTGTTGAGCGGGTCGTCGTCCAGCACCCCTTCAGCGTCTCGAATGTCTCGGAGCCACGCGTCGCTGTCCACCACGAATCCCTTGGCTCGCCCCGCAGCGAGATCCCTGGTCTTGGGGAACATTGGTGGTCCGTTCCGCTCGGCATGGGGAACGACGTCAGCAACCGCGACGCCGTTGCGGGTCACGACGAAGCTCTCCCCGGCCTCGACCCGGTTGAGGATGTCGGCGTTGTTGTTCCTAAGCTCTCGTTGGGCGATGCGGGTGGTCATGCCGTACTGTAGCATGTCCGTAGCTCTCTTGTAGCTTCTCTGGGTCAGCCCAGCGCAATGAGCGGCCCCATGACGGCCCAGCCACGGTTCGTATTGTTGGAATCAGGGACCACCACAGCGCCCACGTTTCGAGTTTTACTGCAGAGAAAGTGCAGCTCGACAGCAGCTCGCAGCTGGGCACACCTTCGACGGACCCCTGAGCCCGGAGGGGTCCCACCACCACCTGGGCAGTGGTGCCTCCCTCCTGGCGGTCGTGTCGGATCTGTGAGAAAACAACGGCCATGAGCAGGGCGACCCTGCGGCTGGCGTCATATCGCTTCCGGACGACGTTGCGGCCGAGCCTCGGTGGACTGATCACGTTGTTCCTGCTCGTCGGGCTTGTTGGCGGCCTTGCAATGGCCTCGATCGCCGGGGCGCGCCGGACTGCGTCGTCGTTCACCACGTACTGGGCGAGCACGAACCCTTCGGACCTCTTTGGAGCGTCCGCAGTGCTGAATCCCTCGATCGGGAGCTACCAGGGGTACAACGCGGCGCTCGTCGCGAAAATCGCCCGTCTCCCTCACGTCGAGCAGGTGGAGAGCCAGTCGGGCATCGATTTCCTGCCGTTGGACCACCGTGGCGCACCACTGAACGCCCCGGGCTTCTACCAGCCATCCGCGGGCAACGGTTACGGCAGCGTCGACGGTCTGTACTTCGATCAGGACAAGGTGACGGTCGTGCAAGGGAGGATGGCCGACCCCAGGCGCGCCAACGAGCTCATGCTGAACGCACAGGGTGCCTCCGCGCTCGGGGCGCACGTGGGAAGTGTCCTCCCGATTGGCATCTACACGAATGCCCAGACGGTGCTTCCGGGTTTTGGCACCACACGCGTGAAGCCAATCCGGATGATCAACGAAAGAGTCGTCGGGATCTTCGTCTTTCCGACCTCGGTCGTCGAGGACACGGTGGACGCGTCGAGCCAACCGGACAACCTCTTCACTCCCGCGCTCACGCGTCAGCTCCTCACCTGTTGCGTCAATTACTCCGAGACGGGGGTCCGACTCCGCGGCGGTCCTGCCACCGACGCCGCCGTTGCCGCCGAGATCTCGAAGGACTTGCCGAGGTTTCCTCCTTTCCTCCCGACGCGTACAGCGAACGTTGCCAAGGCTCAGAGGGCGATCGAGCCCGAAGCCGTGGCGCTTGGGGCTTTCGGCGCGATCCTGGCGGTCGCCGCCTTGCTCATTGCCGCACAGCTGATCGGACGGCAACTCCGCCGTGGTGCCGAGGACAGAGAGGTGCTGCGCGCTCTGGGAGCCGGGTCGATGGCGACTTCTACCGACGGGGTTCCGGGAATCCTCGGAGCGATCGTCGCAGGAGCGCTGCTCGCCACAGTGGTGGCGGTGTTGCTCTCGCCGCTTGCGCCTTTCGGACCCGTGCGTCCCGTCTATCCGTATCCGGGGATCGACTTTGACTGGACGGTCATCGGTGCCGGAGTGGCTGTCCTCGTCGTGGGGTTGAGCGCGATCGCGCTACTTCTCGGCTGGCTCGGTGCGCCGCACCGCGAACGGCGCCGCGATTACCGCTTGGCTGGTCGCCTGTCGCGCGCCGCCCGACTCTCCGCCGGCATCGGGCTTCCGGTTTCGGCAGTGACTGGAGCACGGTTTGCGCTGGAACCAGGCGGACAGCGTGACCCGGTGCCGGTTCGTTCGGCGATCCTCGGGGCCATGCTCGCCGTAGTCGCGGTGGTCGCCACGGTCACCTTCGGCGCCAGCCTGAGTTCTCTCGTCTCACACCCCGCGCTCTACGGTTGGAACTGGGACTACATGTTGGTTTCAGGCGGCGACATCCCCGAGGCACATGTGACGTCGCTCCTTGAGCACGACCACTACGTTGCGCAGTGGTCAGGCGTCTACACGACAGACTTCTACATCGACGGTCAGGCCGTTCCCGTGCTGGGCGAGAATCCCGGTACCGCGGTGGCTCCTCCATTGCTTTCTGGCCACGGACTCGAAAGTTCGGACCAGGTCGTCCTCGGTGCTTTGACGCTGGCGCAGCTGCACAAGGTGGTCGGCGACACCGTGGAGGTGACGTCAGGTTCGTCCCCTGATCGTCGTCTGCGCATTGTCGGCACTGCGGCCATGCCGGTCCTCGGCAGCAATGGCGGCACTCATCTCGAGATGGCGACGGGTGCCGTCCTGGCCTCGCAGCTCTTACCGGCCATCGATCGCAACCCCTTCGACGATCCGATCACGGGACCGAACGCCGTGCTGATACGTCTCAAGAGCGGCTACGAGCCGTCGACGGAGCTGCATTCGCTCCAGCAGATTGCCAATGCCACCTCGAATACCGCGAATTTCGGGGTGGCCGTTGAAGACGTCCAGGCGTTTCGCCCGGCTGAGATCGTCAACTACCGATCGCTTGGTGGTACTCCGGTGTTCCTCGGTGCAGGCCTCGCTGCCGCAGCGATCGCGGCGCTCGTCCTGACTCTCGTCGCGTCGGTCCGGAGGCGACGACGTGACCTCGCGGTGCTGAAGACGCTCGGGTTCACCAAAGGGCAGCTCGCGGTCACCATCGCGTGGCAGTCCACCATCGTTGCGCTGATCGGTACGGTCGTGGGAGTCCCTGTGGGGATCGCCCTTGGGCGTTGGTTGTGGGACCTCTTTGCCCGCGACATCCACTCCGTGCCAGATCCGAGCGTGCCGGTCGTGCTGATCACGGTGATAACGCTCGGCGCTATCTTGCTCGCGAACGTCGTAGCGGTTGCGCCAGGAAGATACGCGGCACGCACATCAACGGCACTTCTGCTTCGCGCGGAGTGAGCCACTCCATCGCGCGAGTATCGCACTTTGCCCCTGCGTCAAGGTGATCAGCCCAATGCTCCCTGACCAACCGTGCCGACGTGCACGGTCGTGAAGTGCCGTCGTGTGATTTGCCATCCGCCGCGATCTGAGTGGACCAACTGATCGTCGTAGAAGCCGATCGCTCGGATGCCGTCAACATTGTCCGGACCCATGATCACCGCGTCGACGTAGCTTTGGGCTCGAGTTCCCTCAGGAGGGCGCTCCACGGAGACGTTGGAGATCCGATGGAGATGCTTCTTGACCAAATTGGATCATCGGTCAAGAAACGGAAACCGCCTAAGACGCCCTACGGGCAGTCCGGGTTCTTGCTGGCCTTGGCGGACTTTACCGATCTGGGCGAGGACGAGTCAGTTTGCTTTTATGCCCTTCGAATCTCGCTTGCCCAACAACGGGAACGAGCATTGACGATCGGACCCAAGCAGTGCTTCGACTTGGGCGATGACGAGCGTGTTGCCTTCGAGCGCGGTGGAGTGATGTGCTTCTTGGTACCAAATCGACGTCCAGATGTCCTCGGCCTCGACCGGTGACGGCAGACCGCCCATGCGTCCCCGGAGCTCGGCGATCGCCTCCTCGAGGCGTTGCTAGACGAGTTGCCGGGGCGGGCGTCCTCGGCGAGATTTGTTGTCTAACGTCGGTATTAGTAGCAACACAACAAACTGGGAAATTGTCGTGTTCGATTTGATAATGCCATCTCTCGACAAAATCCGTCCGACCTACAGCGGGGATCCGGGGCGGACCTGCAGGACGAAGGTTCCTATGCCGACTGGTCTCTTGGGAAGGGCCCGAGATTCTGGAAGAGAACCTGCATCTCGCCAAGGTTCGAATACGAGTGCCTACGGCCCACTTCGAAGAGGCCATATATCTCCCTATTCGAACCGTCCCAGTCCCAACGCCTCCGGTTCGATTCCGGTTGCTGGCTCATATGGTGCAATCGATTCGCCTTACCCGCGCCCGACGAGGACTCTCACGGCGCATGCCTCATGTCAGCACCCAAGCGCGTAGCTGACCGCCGAGCAGACTTTGTGCATGACGTCATCGCCGACTCGTCCGACCGGACCGGTGAGCGATGCCTGAGTGACCGTGTGAAGACCGTCGCAGTTGATGACAGAGGGTCGTTCCAAGCCCACCTCGACGTGGTCGATGTCAACCTCCGCGGCCAGACCCCGGATCGAAGTGGTGATCTCGGCCACAGTGACGAGGTCGCGCGCGTCGAGCACCTCGGATCGGGTGAGCAGCAGGACGGGTCGCCTTTTGCGACCCACCTCGGCCAACCACAGCTCGCCGCGTCTCAAGGCTCCCCCCACGCTTCAGCTTCGGTCCACAAGGGGTCCGCACGTTCGGGCTGTCTCAGATACGCCTCTCGGTCTGATCGCGCCAACGCGGCGCGCACGGCGTCAGCGACTCCCTGACGTGCTGCCGCCGAGACGTTGACGCCGAGCTGGCGGGCGCGCTCAGCTAACTCCTCGTCCAGGGTAAAGGTGGTTCTCGACGAAGCCATAATAGAATGCTATCAGATATTAGCAGCATCTAGTGCTGGCGTATCCGCCTGCCAGGTTCTCGTTGCCGGGGAGTAGATCTCCAGCGTCAGAACCCGTTTCCGCAGGTCAGGCGTGTCAAGGATCCACCGATAC
>DASZLL010000095.1:0-10172 GCA_035552395.1 Acidimicrobiales bacterium | reverse complement strand
GCGTTGGCCTGGGCTTCCACCGGGGCCTCGACCATCACCCGCACCAGTGGCTCTGTGCCGCTCGGCCGGAGCAGCACCCGACCGGTGTGCCCCAGCTCGGCCTCGGCCTTCACCACGGCCTCCCACACCTCGGCGCAGTCGGCCAGGCGCTCGGGCCGGGGGATCGGCACGTTGACGAGCCGCTGGGGCACTCGTTCCACCAGGCCGGCCGAGAGCTCCGCCAGTGGGCGCCCGCTCCGCACCATCAGGTCCGCCAACATGAGACCGGTCAAGATGCCGTCACCCGTCGTCGACAGCGAGCGGAAGATGATGTGCCCCGACTGCTCGCCTCCGAGCGCGAGGCCGTCGGCGTCCAACGCGGCCAGCACGTGGCGGTCGCCGACGTCGGTCTCGCGCACCCCGATGCCGCGTGCCTCCATGGCTAACCGGAAGCCCAAGTTCGTCATCACGGTGACGGCCACCGTGTTGCCTGCCAGCTCTCCCCGCGAGGCCAAGTCCAAGGCGAACAAGGCCAGCAGCGCGTCGCCGTCGACGACGTTGCCCAGATGGTCGACGGCGATGACCCGGTCGGCGTCGCCGTCGAGCGCCAGCCCGAGGTCGGCTCCCTGCGCCACCACCACGCGCGCCAACTCCGACGGGTCGGTCGAGCCACACCCATCGTTGATGTTCGTGCCGTCCGGCGCGTCGTACAGCGCCGTCACCGTGGCGCCCACCTCCCGGAACACCGAGGGCGCCAGGGCGCTCGCCGCACCGTTGGCGCAGTCGACCACGATCGACACCCCGGACAACGACCGGCCGGACAGCGTGCCGACGAGATGCGCCGCGTAGAGCTCGGCCCCGGCTGCGGCGTCGAGACTCAGGCGCCCGACGCCGAGTCCGGTGGGACGGCGGGGTGGGCGGTCCGGATCGGACACCACCAAGCCCAGCTCGCCTTCGATCTCGGCTTCGACCTCCATGGGCAGCTTCGTCCCGAACAGCGAAAACAGCTTGATGCCGTTGTCGCCGAACGGGTTGTGCGACGCCGAGATCACCGCACCGGGGACGGCCCGGGCCGCCGCCACCGTCGCCACGCCGGGTGTGGGCAGCACGCCGAGGTCGACCACGTCGGCTCCCTCGGTGGCCAGGCCGGCCGAGAAGGCGGCCTGGAGCAGGGGACCCGAGCGGCGGGTGTCGCGGCCGATGACAAAGGCCGGCGCCGGCAGCACGCGGGCGGTGGCGCGTCCGAGGGCCAGGGCCAGCTCGGCCGTCAGCTCCTCGTTGGCCACTCCGCGCACGCCATCGGTGCCGAAGCGGGCAGGCACCGGGTCCCGCTCCTCCGCTGCTTTACCGCTTGGAGTACTGCGGCGCCTTGCGGGCCTTCTTCAGGCCGTACTTCTTCGATTCCTTCTCCCGCGCGTCGCGCGTGAGAAGGCCGGAACGCTTGAGCGGCGGGCGGTGCTCGGGGTCGACGTCGCAGAGGCTGCGGGCGATCCCTAGGCGCATCGCGCCGGCTTGGCCCGAGATCCCGCCACCGTCGATCGTGGCGTCGATGTCGTAGGACTCAGCCGTGTTCGTGATGCGAAGCGGCTCGGTGATCAGCATGCGGTGGGTCGCCGAGGTGAAGTACTTCTCGATGGGCTGCTTGTTGACGATGATGGCGCCCTGGCCGGGGCGGAAGCGCACGCGCGCCACCGCTTGCTTGCGGCGGCCGGTGGTTTGGCTCAGTGGTGCGGGCATGGCGTGGGTGGTGTCCTTCCTACTGCGATCTCTGTCAGCTCGATGCGTCGGCACTGGCCCGTCGGGCCTCGGGGATATCGAGCGGCTCGGGCTTCTGGGCGGAGTGCGGGTGCGCGCCGCCGGCGTAGACATGGAGCTTGCTCAGCTGTTGGCGACCCAGGGTGTTCTTGGGCAGCATGCCTCGCACCGAGCGGCGGATGAGCTCGGCCGGCTTGTCCTCGAGCAGGGTGGCGAAGCTGGTCTGGCGCAAGCCGCCCGGGTAGCCCGAGTGGCGGTAGGCCATCTTGGCGTCGGCCTTGCCCGACGTCAGCACGATCCGCTCCGCGTTCACGACGATGACGTTGTCGCCGGTGTCGACGTGCGGCGCGAAGTACGGGCGGCGCTTGCCCCGCAGGATCGCCGCGACCTCGGAGGCCAGGCGACCCAGGACCAGGCCGTCGGCATCGACGACGTACCAGGCTCGCTGGATCTCGTTGACCTTCGGTGAAAATGTGCGCACAAAACCGATCTTTCGCTTCCGCGTGGGTGGCCGATACTCGCCGTTTCCGGCCCGGCTCAGGGCCTCGGGGGTCCCCGGGGCCGACGTACCAGGATAGGGCCTCCGACAGAGGCCCAGCAAGCCGCCCTCTTCCAGGCCTTTTGTGTGGCCGGCCGGGCGGTTCTGCCCCGGGCCGTCCCGGCGGGCCTCGCCCGGTTCCTCAGATCACTCCGCCCACGCTGAACACAGGTACCGGTTTCTGGAACCCCTTGAGTTCGACCGACAGGGCCTCGTCCACCCTGATCCGGTCGTGCGATGCGTCGTGGGCCCCGCTGGTCGACGAGGATCTGGCCTGAGTGCGCCCACGGAAAGTGCCAAGAACCATCCAGCGTGCAGGCCCGGGATGTGCTGTCCGGAAGGCGGAACGAGCGCGACGGCAGCCTCCTCGTCGATGCTGCGTCTGCCCCAATCGTCACCGAACATCCACTGCACCAGGCTCTTCACGGCGCCTCCCCCGTGCATCCGCCCATGCAGGTCATCTCGACGATGGCCCATTGTTCGTTGCCGAGGAAGGTGCCTCTTCCGCCTCGGCGCCACCAAGGGCCCCTCAACGTCGATCTTCGGCACGGTGGCCCTTCAGCCCGGTGACACCGCCTCGTCCGGCGTACCGACTCGGTAATCAACCGAGACCAGGCAGAGTCCGGCGGCTGGCGCCGGATCGGGCATCCGATGGCGGGTGAGGGCGCGCATGCGCTCCAGCAATCCCGCTGCGTTCTGATTGCCACGGCCCACCTCGACCAGGCTTCCCACCAGCGAGCGAACCATCTGGTGGCAGAACGAGTTGGCCGAAATGTCGAAGCGCAGCAGCCGAGCCTCGTCGCTCGGGGCGGACGGGGCGCGGCCGTCGGCATCGGTCGCCTCGGGCCCATGGTCGATCGACCAGCGCGCCCGGGTGACCTTGCGCACGAGGGGTTCAGACCCGTCGGTACCGGGCCGGCGGCGGCAAAAGGAGCGGAAGTCGTGGGTCCCGAGGAGCACGTCGGAGGCCGTGCGCATGGCGACGAGGTCGAGCGGGTCGCGCACGTGCCACGAGATCGCCGCCAGCAGTGGGTCGGGGGCCGGCGCGTTCCAGACCAGATACCGGTACGAGCGACCGGAGGCCGAGCGGCGGGCGTCGAAATCGTCGCCCACCTCCTCCGCCCGGCGCACCACGATGTCGGGGGCCAGCTGGCGGTTGACGGCACGAGCCAGACCGCGGGCGTCGTAGGGGATCGGCGGCAGATCGACGTGCACGACCTGGCCCCGGGCGTGCACGCCGGCGTCGGTGCGCCCCGCGCAGGTGAGGAGGGGGGGCTCGTTCATGCGGGCGGTGCGCTCGAGCGCCAGGCGCAGCGCGCCGGCGACGGTCGGGACCTCAGGCTGGATTGCGAAGCCGCGGAAGGCGGCCCCGTTGTACGCGACAAGGAGCCTCCAACGCTGCGTCGCAGCGCCGGTGGGTTGCTCCACTGTGGATCCGGTGACGGCTTAGACGAACTCGATACGCGCCATCGGCGCGTTGTCACCCGGGCGCGGGCCGAGCTTGAGAATCCGGGTGTACCCACCGGGGCGGTCGACGTAGCGCGGAGCGACCTCGTCGAACAGCTTCTTCGTCATGTCCTTGTCCCGGATGAGGGCGACGACGTTGCGGTGATTGGCCACGCCACCCTTGCGGGCGGCGGTGACGCACTTCTCCGCCACGGGGCGAATCGCCTTCGCCTTGGCCTCGGTGGTCACGATGGATTCGGCCGCGATGAGCGACGCCACGAGATTGCCGACCATGGACTTCTGATGCGACGCCGAGCCGCCCATCCGGCGGCCGCGCTTGGGGGTGGCCTGCATGTGCGGTCAGTCCCTCGTGCGGAGCGACAGCCCGCGCTCGTCCAGGCGCTGGACGACCTCGTCGGCCGACTTCTGACCGAAGTTCGTGATGGCGAGCAGGTCATCCATTGTCCGCTCGACCAGCTCGCCGATCGTGTTGATCTGGGCGCGCTTGAGGCAGTTGCGCGGCCGCTCGGAGAGGTCGAGCTCTTCGATCCGCAGATCCAGGTCGGGCGACCCGCTCGTCGTGGTGCCGGTATCACCCAGCTCGAGACCCTGCGGGGCTTCCTCGAGGTCGGCCACCAGCGAGACCAGGTTGCGCAGTGTGTCGCCGGCCGAGGCCAGGGACTCACGCGGCGAGATGGTCCCGTCCGTCTCGATGTCGAGCACCAGGCGGTCGTAGTTGGTCGACTGCTCCACCCGCACGGGCTCGATGTCGAAGGTCACCCGGTGCACGGGTGAGAAGATCGAGTCGATCGGGATGACGCCGATGGTCTGGGACCGCTTGTTCTTGTCGGCCGAGGCGTACCCGCGGCCCCGCTCCACCGTGACGTCGACGGCCAGACGGCCCTTGGCGTTGATGGAGGCGATGTGCAGGTCCGGGTTCAGGACCTCGACGTCGGACGTGAGCTGGAGGTCGGCGGCCGTGGCATCGGCGGGACCCCGCACGTCGAGACGCAGTGTGACCGGCTCGTCCGAGTGGACCCGCACCAGCAGGTCCTTGAGGTTCAGCATGATGTCGGTGACGTCTTCCTTCACGCCCGGCAGCGTCGTGAACTCGTGCAGCGCCTCGTCGAAGCGCAACTGCGTCACGGCGCCGCCCGGAATGGACGAGAGCAGCGTGCGGCGCAGCGAGTTGCCGAGTGTGGTGCCGAAGCCCGGGTCGAGCGGGCCGATGGCAAAGCGCTGGCGGTTGTTCTGCTCTTCGTCGACGGTTTCGACGGTCGGTCGTTGGATGATCAGCATGGTGGGTACTCCTGTAACGGGGTCGGGGCGATCGGGGGGCTGGGGAAGTCCGGCTACTTCGAGTAGAGCTCGACGATCAGCTGCTCTTGTAGGGGCTCGTCGATGTGCTCGCGCAACGGCGGGTTGAGGATGGCGACCGAGAAGCCCGAGTCGCCGGTCTCGAGCCAGGCCGGCGTCTGGCGCTCGAGGGTGTCCATGTTGCGGCGCACCATGAAGTTGCCGCGGGTGGACTCTTTCAGCGTGACCTTTTCGCCGGTACGCACCCGGTAGCTCGGAATGTCCACGCGCTTGCCGTTGATCTGCACGTGACCATGGCGCACGAACTGGCGGGCCTGACGGCGGCTCGCTCCCCAACCGGCGCGGAAGACGACGTTGTCGAGGCGGAGCTCGAGGTTGCGCAGCAGGTTCTCACCCGTGATGCCGGGCTGACGGGTGGCCTCTTCGTACATGTTTCGGAACTGCTTCTCCAAGATGCCGTAGATCCGGCGCGCCTTCTGCTTCTCACGCAGCTGGGACAGGTACTCGGAGCCCTGGCGCATGCGGTCGCGGCCGTGCTCGCCGGGCGGGTAGGCGCGGCTGTGCCGATCAGTCACCGCTTCGGAGACCGGGCACTTGAGCGAATAGCAGCGCTCGCCCTTCAAGAACAACTTGGTCCGCTCGCGCCGGCAAAGGCGGCAGACGGGACCGGTGTATCGAGCCATGGGGTGGGTTCCTCTTCTCGCCTAGACCCGGCGACGCTTCTTGGGGCGGCAGCCGTTGTGGGGGATCGGGGTGACGTCCTTGATGCCAACGACCTCGATCCCGACTGCGGCGAGCGAGCGGATGGCGGTCTCGCGGCCCGAACCAGGGCCGCGCACCAGGACGTCGACCTTGCGCACACCGTGCTCCATGGCGCGCTTGGCGCAGGCCTCGGCGGCCAGCTGCGCAGCGAACGGCGTCGACTTGCGCGAGCCCTTGAAGCCGACGTTGCCGGCGGAAGCCCAGGCGAGGACGTTGCCCTCGGGGTCGGCGATGGAGACGATCGTGTTGTTGAACGAGCTCTTGATGTGCGCGACGCCGTAGGCGATGTTCTTGCGCTCCTTGCGCCGCGGCCGGCGCTGACCGGGCTTGGTGGTCTTGGCCACTACTTCTTCACCTTTTTCTTCCCGGCCACCGTCTTCTTGGGGCCCTTACGGGTGCGGGCGTTCGTGTGGGTGCGCTGGCCGTGGACCGGCAGGCCCTTGCGGTGCCGCACGCCCTGGTAGCAGTTGATCTCCATCTTGCGCTTGATGTCCTGGGAGACGTCACGGCGCAGGTCACCCTCGACCCGGAAGCTCTGGTCGATGTAGGTGCGCAGCTTGGCCACCTCCTCGTCCGTCAAGTCGCGGACGCGGGTGGACGGGTTGATCTCGACGGCACCGATGATCTGCTTCGACAGCGTCGGGCCGATGCCGTAGATGTATGTCAGGGCGATCTCGAGCCGCTTCTCACGCGGGATGTCAACGCCGGAAATTCGGGCCATGTCGCTTCCTCTCCCTAGCCCTGCCGCTGCTTATGACGTGGGTTGTCACAGATCACCCGGACCACGCCGCGGCGCCGGATGACCTTGCACTTCTCACAGATCGGCTTCACGCTCGGCCGAACCTTCACTTGAAACTCCTCGTCCTACTTGTACCGATAGGTGATCCGACCTCGGTTGAGGTCGTAGGGAGTGATCTCCACCTGAACCTTGTCCCCTGGGAGGATGCGGATGCGGTGCATCCTCATCTTCCCCGAGCTGTGCGCCAACACCTTGTGGCCGTTCTCGAGTTCGACTCGGAACATGGCATTGGGCAACGGCTCGACCACCGTGCCTTCGAGCACGATGGCGTCTTCCTTGGGCTTGGGCAGGTGATCCTCCTCAAAACTGGGCTACTGGTGCTACTCCGGGCGCACCAGGCGACGCGAGGGCCGGAGGGTGCAAAATCGGATGGGTCCTCGGTGCGCGTTCCGCAAGAGAACGGTCCCAGGGCCGACTTGAGAGTCTACCGCATGGGCTGGGGATTTCCAGCCGTGATTTCCCCAGGCCGGGGCGGTGTGGGCGGCCGGGCAACCCGAGGCACCGACCACGACTGTATACGTGGAAATTCCGGGGCCTCGCGACACACGCCCTATGGCGGTGAGCCGGACCCCTTGGTTGCGACCGTCTACGCCGAGAACCGGACCCCGCGTTCGGCTGCATATGGCCTTCGGGAGGCCGCGTATGCAGGCTGAGGCAGAACCCATTTTCGGGCGTAGACGGCTGGACGAGAGACCCCGGGATCCGGGTCCGGTGGTCAGAAGGGGTGGCGCCGGGCAGATGGGCGAGGCCAGGAGCAGCGGCCGTTGGTTGACGGCTGGGATAGCTAACCGTTAGATTACCCCTAACCGTTAGTTAGGAGCGCCTGGATGCAGCAGGAAGTGGTGCTGGCGATGCTGGCCAAGGAGCCGTCGCACGGTTACGAGCTGCGGGCGCGGCTCGGTGCGGCGCTCGGCCCGCTCGGCGAGGCCCTCAACGGCGGGCAGATCTACGTGACCCTGGCTCGCTTGGAGAAGTCAGGACTGGTGCGTACCGCCCCAGCCGAGACCGGCGAGGGGGAGGCCGAGCGGCCCGAGCGCAAGGTCTACGCCCTGACTCCGGCGGGCGAGGAGCGGGTGGCCGAGTGGCTGGCCGAGGTCAGTTGGCCCAAGCCCGACCTGGCCGAGTTCCACCTCAAGCTGGTGACGGCGGCGGCCGCGCACTTGGCCGACCCCATCAGCATCGTGGACGCCCAGCGGCGCGAGCTGCTGCGGCGCCTGCGCGACGCACAGCGCGCCGCCATGACCGAACCGGCGCAGTCCGACGGTGCCCTCCTCCTCGAGGGCGTCGTGCTGCGCCTCCAAGCCGATCTCCGCTGGCTCGAGGCCTGCGAGGCCACTTGGACCGACCGAAGGAGCACCCGATGAACGACACCGAACTGCGCCAGACGAATGGGCTCGACCCGGACGTCGACGGCGTCTCCCTGCTACGCGGCCGAGGGCTGCGCAAGGAGTACGGCCGCGCTGACGGCCTCGTGCGCGCCGTCGACGACGTCGACGTGGACGTCGCCCCGGGCGAGACGCTGGCCATCATGGGGCCGAGCGGCTGCGGCAAGTCCACCCTGCTCCACCTCCTCGGGGGCCTGGACCGGCCCTCGACGGGCCAGGTGTGGCTGGGCGGCCAGCGTCTGGACACCATGAGCGAGCGCGAGCTGGCCCGAATGCGGCGCCGCTCAGTTGGCTTCGTGTTCCAGGCCTTCCATCTGATGGACGAGCTAACGGCGTTGGAGAACGTCGAGTTGCCGGCGCTGCTGGCAGGGTGCTCGCCGCGGGCGGCGCGGGGGCGCGCTCGGGACCTGCTCGAACGGGTCGAGCTGGCGGATCGAGCCACCCACCTCCCGTCCGCGCTGTCGGGCGGGCAGCGCCAGCGCGTCGCCATCGCGCGGGCACTGGCCAACGAGCCGGCCGTCGTCATGGCCGACGAGCCGACCGGCAACTTGGACAGCAGCGCCACCCTCGAGGTACTGCGTCTTTTCGACCGCCTGCACGCGGCCGGTCAGACCCTCGTGATCGTGACCCACGACGAGCGCATCGCGGCGACGGCTGACCGCCTGGTCTCCATGCGTGACGGTGCGTTCGTCGACGAGACGCGCCTGGCCGGCGGGACCGGCAACCTCTCGTCACTCATCGGCATCGAGGCCTGAGCGCAGTGGGCGGTCGTCTCCGTCTCATCTCACGGATGGCCGGGCGCGACGTGCGCCGGCGCTGGAGCGAGTCACTCCTGCTGGTCCTCGCGATCGCGGAGGGGTCGGCCACGCTCACCCTCGGGATGCTGCTGCACAACGTGTCGACCGAGTCGTCCAGCCAGTCGTACAGCCAGACCCAGGCGGCGACCCGCGGTCCGGATCTCGTGGCCCAGAGCTCGTCGCTCGACAACGGCACGACCTCCCCCGCCGACCTGGCGGCGCTCGTCGCGCTCTCCCACGCGAAGGGTGTGGTCGCCTCGAGCGGGCCCTACCCCATGGCCACCGCTGACCTCCGCACGCCGACCGTCACCGGCGGAGCCACCGTGGAGGGGCGCTCGGAGTCGCCGGCCCCGGTCGACCAACCGCTGGTGACCGCCGGTACCTGGGTCCGGCCGGGCGGGGTGGTGGTCGAACGAGCCTTCGCCCAGGCGGCAGGGCTCCAGGTCGGCCAGGAGATCACGCTGAACGGGCGACGGTTCACCGTGAACGGCATCGCCGTCACCGCCGCGTTCAGCCCGTATCCCGAGATCGGTTGTTTCGCCGGCTGCATCGGGCCGCAGTCCTTCGCCAACGACGAGGTCGGACTCATGTGGACGACCGAGGCAGCGGCGGTGTCTCTCGCTACATCCGACGCACCAGTGACCTACTTCTCGAACCTCAAGCTGGCTGATCCAGCTCAGGCCACGTCGATGGCCAACGCGCTGGACAACAACGACTTCCCCAAAGCCGGAGCACCGAATGGTCCCTACCTGCTCTCGGCGCAGCAGATCGCGCACGAGGACAACAACCTCATCGTCAACGAGCAGATCGTGGTCCTCGTCGGGAGCACCTTGCTGACGATCCTCTCCATCGCCAGCGTGGCGGTGCTCGTCGGCGGGCGCTTGGCGGACCAGATGCGACGGGTCGGGCTGCTCAAGGCCATCGGCGGCACTCCCGGGCTCGTCGCCTCGGTGCTCTTGGCCGAATACCTCTTGTTGGCGCTCGTCGGGGCGGCGGTGGGACTCCTTGCCGGCTGGCTCTTCACACCGCTGCTGTCGTCGCCCGGGTTCGGAGTCCTTGGGTCGGCGCCGAGACCACCGCTCACGGCGTCCAGCGTCCTCATCGTCGCCGGCGTGGCGCTCGGGGTGGCCCTGGTAGCGGCACTCGTACCCGCGCTGCGGGCGGCTCGGACCAGCACGGTGCGCGCTCTCGCCGACTCGGCCCGCCCGCCGCACCGCTCAGAACTTCTCGTCAGGCTGTCCGCCCGGCTGCCGGTGCCGCTGCTGATCGGCCTGCGGGTGATGGCGCGCCGGCTGCGCCGCACGACGCTCAGCGTGCTCAGCATCTTCGTCACGGTCAGCGGCGTCGTCGCCGTCCTGATCGTCCACGGCCGCCTCAACTCGGTGGAATTCAAC
>DASZLL010000094.1:0-8954 GCA_035552395.1 Acidimicrobiales bacterium | reverse complement strand
TACTGGCTCGTGGCGTCGGACGGCGGGATCTTCGCCTACGGCGACGCCCAGTTCTACGGCTCCACCGGCTCAATCCACCTCAACCAGCCCATCGTGGGCATGGCGCCCACCCCCGACGATGGTGGCTACTGGCTCGTTGCGGCCGACGGCGGGATCTTCGCCTACGGCGACGCCCAGTTCTACGGCTCCACCGGGAACCTCCACCTCGTGAAGCCCATCACGGCAATGGCCACAATGCCCGATGGCGGCGGCTACTGGTTCACGGCGAACGACGGTGGCCTCTTTGCCTATGGCAACGCGCCGTTCCTTGGCGCCGCCAACAGCATCGGACTCGACGATGTCGTAGGGATGGCCATCGACGGACAGGCGACCCTGCAAGCATCCACCGACGGTTTGTTCCCGTTCTTCGGCGCCAACGTGGCGCACAGCTCGAACTGGCGTGCTCCCGCTCCACATCCACCACTTGAGGTCGACTCCCCCTAACGCTTCGGCCCGCCCGTCAGTGCACGACGATCCGATCATCCTGCACGTCCACTGCACGGTTGAGCCCTTGAGGTAGCGGCCCTCCTATAGCGCCAACGGGACCTCGATGTTGTGCTGCAGCACTCGGCGCAGCCACCGGGTCTGGGGAGTAGTGTGCCGGTCACTGGGCTTCTGGCGTGGCCCGGCACAGGGAGGCGGTCGGCGATGCACATCGGGTCCTGGAGAAAAGTTGCCGCGGTGCTCGTGGGGGCACTTACGTTGAGCGGGCCGATCGTCGGGCTGGCGGCAGTGACCCAATCGACCGATGTGGGGGCCCTCCCGGCACCAACCTTGTCGGTCACGCCGACGTCGCTCACCTTCAACAACACGTTGCTCGGCACCTACACCGAACAGAAGTTCACCGTCTCCAACAACACGGGCTCGGAAATCACGCTCCAATACTTTGCGAGATCCGGCGCAAACGGAAACGACTTCACGATTGTGGTGGACGACAACGCGACCTGCCCGGATTACGACACGACCAGTGGCAACATCAACCTTCAGGACGGGCACAGCTGCACCATCGGCGTTCGCTTCTTCCCGAGCGCGCTCGGCGCTCGCAGTGCCACCCTGACGCTCACCACTGACGCACAAGGTCAGGACCCGGTTCCGGGCACGTCCGTCAATGTGGCCGGCAACGGGACAATCGGCTACTACCAGGTGACGTCGAAAGGCTCCATCGGCTATGCCGGCGACGCCGCCTTCTACGGTGACCTCACCAACACGCCGCTGAACAGCCCCATCGTGGGAATGGCGGCCGTAGGGAACAACGGAGGCTATTGGTTGGCTGCCGCCGATGGCGGCGTGTTCACCTTCGGCCCATCGGCAACCTTCCACGGTTCTGCGGGCGGCCTCCCCCTGAACAAACCGATCGTGGGCATCGCCGCGCCGCTAGCCGGGTCGGGCCGCAACGGGTACTGGCTGGTGGCCTCGGACGGCGGCATCTTCTCCTATGGCCTCCCCTTCTTCGGATCGACCGGTGCCATCCACTTGAACAAGCCCATGGTCGGCATGGCATCGACACTCGATGGCGGCGGCTACTGGTTGGTGGCCTCGGACGGCGGCATCTTCGCGTACGGCGATGCCCAGTTCTACGGATCCACGGGGAGCATCCATCTGAATCAACCCATCGTCGGCATGGCGCCGACGCCGGACAGTGGGGGCTACTGGCTCGTCGCGGCCGACGGCGGGATCTTCGCCTACGGCGACGCGCAGTTCTATGGCTCGACCGGCGCGCTCCACCTCGTCGCGCCCATTATCTCGATGGCGGCGATGCCCGACGGCGGCGGCTACTGGTTCAGCGCCAACGACGGTGGGATCTTCAACTACGGCACTGCGCCGTTCTACGGTGCGGGCAACGCCGACGGTCTGACCGACATTGTGAGCATGGCCACCAATGGTGAGCCGACGATCCAGTCGTTGACCGGCGGCGTGCTGCCGTTCCTCCGCACCGCCCACGTGGTTTCTGGGAACGGGGGCTTCGGCGACTCGAACGGGCAACTCGAGGTCCAGCAGCGCTGACCTGCCGGACCGTCAGCGCAGGACGATGCGGTCGTCCTCCACGTCCACGTGCACGGTTGAGCCCTCGAGGTAGCGGCCCTCCAACAGCGCCAGCGCCAGCGGGTCCTCGATGTTGCGCTGGAGCACGCGGCGCAGCGGCCGGGCGCCGTAGTCGGGGTCGTAGCCGGTCTTGGCCAGCCACTCCTCGGCGCCGGGCGACACCTCGAGCGAGAGGCGGCGCTCCGCCAGGCGGGCGCGCAGCCTGCCGAGCTGGATCTCCACAATGACGGCCAGGTCCTCGCGGCTCAGCTGCTTGAAGCGCACGATCTCGTCGATGCGGTTGATGAACTCGGGCTTGAAGTAGTCCTGTGGCTCGCCCTTGAGGTTCGACGTCATGATCAACACCGTGTTGGTGAAGTCGACCGTGCGGCCCTGCCCGTCGGTCAGCCGCCCATCCTCGAGCACCTGCAACAGAATGTTGAACACGTCGGGGTGCGCCTTCTCCAGCTCGTCGAGCAGCACGACCGAGTACGGCCGTCGCCGCACCGCCTCGGTCAGCTGGCCGCCCTCGTCGTAGCCGACGTATCCCGGTGGCGCGCCCACGAGGCGCGACACGGTGTGCCGCTCCTGGTACTCGCTCATGTCGATGCGGATCATCGCCCGCTCGTCGTCGAAGAGGTACTCGGCCAGCGCCCGGGCCAGCTCGGTCTTACCGACGCCAGTCGGACCGAGGAAGAGGAAGGAGCCGATCGGCCGGTTGGGGTCGCTGAGCCCGGCCCTGCTGCGCCGGATGGCGTTGGACACGGCGGAGACCGCCTGGTCCTGACCGACCACCCGCTCGTGCAGCGTGGACTCGAGCCGCACCAGCTTCTGCACCTCGCCCTCCAGGAGCCGCGACACCGGCACGCCGGTCCAGCGCGACACCACCTCGGCGATGTCCTCGGGGTCGACCTCCTCCTTGAGGAAGCGGTTCCCGGCCTGCAGCTTGGCCAGGTCCTCGTTCGCTTCTTCGATCTTCCGCTCGAGCTCGGGCAGCTCGCCGTAGCGGATGGCCGCGGCCCCGGCGAGGTCGGCGTCACGTTCGAGCCGGGCCGCCTCCTCTTCCTTGCGATTCTTCTCCTCTTGCAGCTGGCTGACCGCGTTGAGCGAGCTCTTCTCTTGCTCCCAATGGGCCGCCATGGAGTCGCGCTGCTCGCTCATCTCGGCCAGTTCGCGCTGCAGCCGCTCGAGGCGCTCGCGCGACGCGTCGTCGCTCTCCTTCTCGAGCGCCAGCTTCTCTATCTCGAGCTGGCGGATCCGCCGGGTGATCTGGTCGAGCTCGGTCGGCATGGAGTCGATCTCAATGCGCAGCTTCGACGCCGCCTCGTCAATGAGGTCGATTGCCTTGTCGGGCAGGAAGCGCCCGGTCACGTAGCGGTCCGACAGCACCGCCGCCGCCACGAGCGCGGCGTCCTGGATCCGCACCTTGTGGTGCGCCATGTAGCGCTCGGAAAGCCCGCGCAGGATCGCGATGGTGTCCTCCACCGAGGGCTCCCCCACGAACACCGGCTGGAAGCGCCGCTCCAGCGCGGCGTCCTTCTCAATGGACGTGCGGTACTCGTCGAGGGTGGTCGCGCCGATCAGGCGCAGCTCGCCCCGCGCCAGCATGGGCTTGATCATCTGGCCGGCGTCCATGGCGCCCTCGGCTGCCCCGGCACCCACAATCGTGTGCAGCTCGTCAATGAAGGTGATGATCTCGCCCTGGGCGTCGGTGATCTCCTTGAGGACGGCCTTCAGGCGCTCTTCGAACTCGCCGCGGTACTTGGCGCCGGCCACCATGGAGCCAAGGTCGAGCGCGACGACGCGCTTGCCCTTCAAGCCCTCGGGCACGTCGCTCTCGATAATCCGGTTGGCCAGCCCCTCGACGATGGCCGTCTTGCCCACCCCGGGCTCGCCGATCAGCACCGGGTTGTTCTTGGTGCGCCGAGACAGCACTTGGATCACCCGGCGGATCTCCTCGTCGCGCCCGATGACCGGGTCGAGCTTGCCCTCGCGGGCGGCCTCGGTCAGGTCGCGGCCGTACTTGGCCAGGGCCTGGTACGTCTGCTCGGGATCGGGCGTCGTCACGCGGTGGTTCCCCCGCACGGTCCGCAACGCCGCGAGCAGCGCGTCCTTGGTGACGCCGATCCGGTCGGCCAGGGCCAGCACCAGGTGCTCCACCGAGACGTAGTCGTCGCCCAGGTCACGGCGGTTCTGGTCCGCCGCCTCCAGGACCGCCCGGGCGTCGCGGGACAGTCCGGGCTCCGCACCACCGCTGGCCTGGGGCAGCCGCAACAGCTGGTCGTGCACCTTGCCCGCCAGCACGTCGGGGTCGACCCCGACTTGCGAGAGCAGCGGGCGCGTCATGGTGTCCTGCTGCTGGAGCAGCGCGTCGAGCAGGTGGGCCGGCGTCAGCTCGGGGTGGTTCGACGACGCGGCGTGGCCGGTGGCCGCGCTGAAGGCGGCCTTCGTGTTGTTGGTCCAGCGTTCTGGGTCTATCGGCATGGGGCCGTCCTCTTCGTCCGCTTCGTCCTCTTGTCCTTGTTTGCCATGCCCGGCGGCGCCGTCTTCACGCCTCGTTCCGGCGCACCGAGCGGTACGGCACCGGCGCCTGGCGCACCGGCACAAGGTCGCGCCGGTACTGGCGATGCGTCGCCGCCACGGCGTCGAGCGCCTGGGCCCGCACGGCCACGAGCTCTTCACGCAGCCGGGCCAGCTCGGCTTCGAGCTGGAGCACACGGCGCACCCCCTCGAGGTTGAGCCCGGTCGCCGTCAGCTCCTGGATGTGGCGCAGCCGGGCCAGGTCGCTCTCGGAGAACCGCCGGCTCCCGCCGCTCGTCCGCGACGGGTCGAGCAGGCCCTTGCGCTCGTAGATGCGCAGCGTCTGGGGGTGCATGCCGGTGAGCTCGGCCGCCACCGAGATCACGTAGACGGCCTGGTTGGCGTTGCGCACCACCTCGGGCCGTGGGCGCTCAGCCACGGACGCTCACCACCCGGTGACCTCCGCGCACAACTGTCATGACTCCACCCCGGCCCGCGGCGCGGCCTCGGTCACGGCGGCCAGCGACTCGACCGCCGCCCGCTGCTCCTCCGTCAGCTCGGTCGGCACCAGCACCTCGATCTTCACCAGCAGGTCGCCCGGCTTCCCGCCGTTGCGGCCCGAGCCGCCCGGCACGCCGCGCCCCCGCACCCGCAGGACGCGCCCCGACTGCGTCCCCGCCGGCACCTTGAGCGTGACCTTGTTGTCGAGCGTCGGCACCGTGATGGTGGTGCCGAGCGCCGCCTCGGGGAACGTGATCGGCACCGTGATGGTGAGGTTGCGCCCGCTGCGCCCGAACACGGGGTGCTTGCCCACGTGCACGACGACGTAGAGGTCGCCCGGCGGCGCCATCCCCTGCCCCGGCGCGCCGCGGCCCTTCACCCGGATGCGCTGGCCATTCTCCACCCCGGGCGGGATGCGCACCTTGATGGAGCGGACCTTCTGCTCGGTGCCGGTGCCGTGGCACACCGGGCACGGCGTGTCGAACAGCACGCCCCGCCCCACGCAGTCGGGGCAGACGGTGCTGAGGGAGAAGAGCCCCTGGTTGTCGTTGAGGCTCCCGGTCCCGCCGCAGCGCGGGCAGGTGTGGGTCGACGTCCCCGGCGCGGCACCGCTGCCGCGGCAGTTGGTACACCGCACCTCCTGGGGCACGTTCACCGACGTGGTCACGCCGTGCACCGCGTCCTGGAAGGACAGGTGCAGCTGCGCCTCCATGTCGGCGCCCCGTTGAGGGCCGCGCTGCTGGGTGGTCCTCGTCCGGCCGCCCCCGAACAGACCACCGAAGAGGTCGCTCAGGTCGCCCATGTCCTCCACGCGGAAAGTGCCGCCGCCACCCGGAGTGCCGAAGCCGCCGATGGGCCCGTGCGTGCGGACCTCGTCGTACTCCTTGCGCTTCTCGGGGTCGCCCAGCACGTCGTAGGCCGCGCTGATCTCCTTGAAGCGCTCCTCAGAGCCCGGGTTGGTGTCCGGGTGGTACTGCTTCGCCAACTTCCGGTAGGCGCGCGTGATCTCCTTGTCCGACGCCGTCGAGACGACTCCGAGCTCCTTGTAGTAGTCCTTCTCGAACCAATCGCGTTGTGCCGCCATCGCTCAGCTCACCCCCGCACGCGGACCATGGCCGGACGCAGCACCTGTCCCTTCCAGCGATAGCCCGAGCGCAGCACATCGTCGACCGTCGTCTCGGTGTCGCCGGGTTCGCCCTCGGTGTGCGCGACCGCGTCGTGCACGGAAGGGTCGAAGGGGACGTTGCACTGGTCGACGCGCTCGAGCCCCTCCTTGGCCAGGATGTCCATGAGCATCGCCCGCGAGGCGCGCAGGGCCTTGCCGTCCTCGGTGAGGTCGAGTGACTCGTGGAAGTGCGCCTCGGCCAGGTCGAGCGTGTCGAGCACGGGCAGCAGCTTGTTCACCAGGTCCGCCGCCGCGCGCGCGGTCATCTCGCCCTGTTGGCGGGCGATGCGCTTGCGGTAGTTCTCGAAGTCGGCCTGGGTGCGCTGGAGCGCGAGCAGGTACTCGTCCCGCTCGTGCGCCAGCACCGCCATGGGGTCGGACGCCTCGTCCGCAGCGGGGCCCTGGTCCTGGCCCTGGCCTTGGTCTTGGTCGTCCGCACCCACCGAAGTGGCGGCTTCGTCCGAAGCCGCCACCCCGTCGGGCTCAGTCCCCTCGACCGCGTCCTCGGCGTGAGGGCGCTCGTCGTACAGGCTCATTGCTCATCGACGATCTCGGCGTCGACGACGTCGTCGTCCGAGGTGCTCTCTTCGGCCCCCGGAGCGCCGGCGCCGTCACCGGCCGGACCACCCGACGCCGACCCGGCCGAAGCCGAGGCCGACGCCTGCTCGTACAGGCGCTGGCTGAAGCTCTGGGACACGCCGACCAGCTTCTCGGTCGCGTCCTTAATCGCCTCGAGGTCGGTCCCGGCCAGCGCGTCCTTCACGCCCTTCAATGCGGCCTCGACGTCGTCCTTCTCGGAGCCCTCGAACTTGTCGCCCTGCTCCTTGAGCAGCTTCTCGGTCTGGTACACGAGGGTGTCGGCCTGGTTGCGCACCTCTGCTTCCTCGCGGCGGGTGCGATCGTCCTCGGCGTGGGCCTCGGCGTCGCGCACCATGCGCTCAATGTCGTCCTTGGCCAGTGACGACTGGCCGGTGATCGTCATCGATTGCTCCTTGCCCGTCGCCTTGTCCTGTGCGGACACGTGCACTATCCCGTTGGCATCGATGTCGAAGGTGACCTCGATCTGCGGGACGCCGCGCGGTGCCGGCGGCAGGTCGACCAGCTGGAACTTGCCGAGCGTCTTGTTGTACATCGCCATCTCGCGCTCGCCCTGGAGCACGTGGATCTCGACCGACGGCTGGTTGTCCTCCGCCGTGGTGAAGATCTCCGACCGCTTGGTCGGGATGGTGGTGTTGCGCTCGATCAGCTTGTGCATGACCTGGCCCTTGGTCTCGATGCCCAAGGACAGCGGCGTCACGTCGAGCAACAGGACGTCCTTGACCTCGCCCTTGAGCACGCCTGCCTGCACGGCCGCGCCGATCGCTACGACCTCGTCGGGGTTCACGCCCTTGTGCGGCTCCTTGCCGGTCAGGCTCTGCACCAGGTCCTGGATCGCCGGCATCCGCGTCGAGCCGCCGACGAGCACCACGTGGTCGAGGTCGCCGGTCTTGAGCCCCGCGTCCTTTATGGCGGACTCGAACGGGCCGCGGCACTTCTCCACCAGGTCGGCCGTCAGCTCGTTGAACTTGGCCCGCGTCAGCTTGAAGTCGAGGTGCTTGGGGCCCTCGCTCGTCGCAGTGATGAAGGGCAGGTTGATCTGGGTGTCCTGCACCGAGGACAGCTCGATCTTGGCCTTCTCGGCCGCTTCCTTCAGGCGCTGCAGGGCCATCTTGTCCTGGCCCAGATCGACGCCCTCGGTGTTCTTGAACTCTGTCACCAGCCACTCGATGACCTTGTCGTCCCAGTCGTCCCCACCGAGCTGCGTATTGCCCGAGGTCGACTTCACCTCGAAGACGCCCTCGCCGATCTCGAGCACGGAGACGTCGAACGTCCCGCCGCCGAGGTCGAACACCAGGACGGTGCGGTCCGAGTCTTCTTTGTCCAGCCCGTAGGCCAGGGCGGCGGCCGTCGGCTCGTTGATGATGCGGAGCACCTCGAGGCCGGCGATCGTCCCTGCCTCTTTGGTGGCCGTGCGCTGCGCGTCGTCGAAGTACGCGGGAACGGTGATGACCGCCTGGGTCACGGTGTCGCCGAGATACGACTCGGCGTCCCTCTTCAGCTTGCCCAGGATCCGGGCCGAGATCTCCTGCGCCGTGTACGCCTTGCCGTCGATGTCGACGGTCCACGAGGTCCCCATGTGGCGCTTCACCGAACGGATGGTGCGGTCCGGGTTGGTGATGGCCTGTCGCTTGGCCACCTCACCCACCAACACCTCGCCGGTCTTGGAGAAGCCCACCACCGACGGGGTGGTTCGGCCCCCCTCGGCGTTCGGGATCACGGCGGGCTCGCCCGCCTCCAACACACTGACCACCGAGTTGGTGGTTCCCAGGTCGATACCTACGGCCTTGGCCATGTCTGCTTTGTCCTTCTCTCTCTGCCGCCGGCCCTGCCGTCGGTCTCGTTGTCTCTCGTCATCTCCGCCTGTCTCCCTCGACAGCCGACACTCACTGTCAACCAGATGTCCTGCGATTGTGTTCCGACATTGTAGCAAAGTTGAGTAGCCTATTGTCAAGATTGTTTATGGCCTTTGCCACCCCTGTTCCGCCAGGCCTCTGACCAGGTGGGCTACCGTCCTCCCGCCGGCCCACCTACGATCGATCTGTGCTTGATCTGGTCCTCATACGCCACGGCCAGTCCACCTGGAACGCGAAAAACCAGTTCACGGGCT